>DATKMP010000134.1:0-7050 GCA_035541775.1 Bacteroidota bacterium
AAGGCAAAAAGCCCGAAGAAGGTGCAGTGGAAGCCCCTGCTGCAAAAACTTCCGCTGCCAAGAAGTAGCGCGTATAACGAGCGATGCACCTCATCGTTGGTCTTGGGAATCCCGGCAGGCAGTACGAATATACTCGCCACAATATCGGGTTCCTCGTTGTGAACCAACTTGCCGCATCGTTGAAAGCAACCTTTCGTCCCGCTCAAGGCGAATATTGGATTGCATCTTGTTCTTTGAATGGTCTTGATGTCGTCTTGATGAAGCCGACAACGTATATGAATAACAGCGGCATTGCCGTACAGCAATTTCTGGAAGCACAGACATTGCCGTTGGAACAACTGTTGGTTGTGTGTGATGATATTCAATTACCGCTCGGCTCGCTGCGAATCCGTACAAGCGGTTCGGATGGCGGGCATAACGGTTTAGCATCGATAATCTATCATATTCAATCGGAAAATATTCCTCGCTTGCGATGCGGAATCGGTTCGGAACATCTTCCAACAGATAAATCGTCGATGGTAGATTTTGTTCTTTCGGAATTTGAAACCGATGAACAGGAAATTGTCGGAACGATGATCCAGCATGCAGCCGATGCATGCTGCGTTTTCATCACGAAGGGAATTGTCAGCGCCATGAATCAATTTAACAACATCAGGCCAGCGACCACAGAAATTTAATTAACCCTGCTCTGCTGCTTGAAGGATTCCTTCAAACAAAGCAGAGCCATGTATCATCAAAAGTCCAAAGGGAATCTTATGGCACAACAACAAAAAATCTACGAGGCAACGTTCATCGTGAACGCTGCGCTCGATGATCCGCAGATCGATGCCGCTATTGAAAAGGTGAAAGAATTCATCGTCAAAAACGGCGGCGAGATTGTGGAACTCACCAAATGGGGACGTAAACGATTTGCATTTCCTATCAAAAAGAAAAATAACGGTTTTTATGCCGTTATCGTTTTCAAATCCGCCGGCGATCTTGTTGGAAAACTTGAACGCGCTTTTCAGCTCGATGAAAATTTCTTGCGCTACCTTGTCATCTATCTCGACAAGAAAGCATCTGCAGGAAGAATTCCGGGCAGTGAATTACTAAAGTTGGGCACTGCTGCTCCTATTGTCACCAGTGGTGTACCTTTGGCTACACCCGTCGTCAACGCGGAAGTACCCTTAGACGACGACGAAGTTGAAAAATTAGAATTGTAGAGAAAAGGAAAACATTATGGCACAGCAAAATCAAAATTCACGTTCCGGCGGAGGAAGATCGTTTTCAGGCCGGCCATCGGCCGACGGGCGACAACCGTATGGAAGGCAAGCAAACGGCAGACCAACACCCAATGCACGGCAGCAACAGCAGCATAAAAAACGTTCATGCCGTTTTTGCGATTCCAAAGATGTGTATATCGATTACAAAAACGAAAAGCGCCTTGCACGCTTTATCAATGAGCAGGGAAAAATTATTCCACGCCGCATTACCGGCACTTGCGCCCGGCATCAACGCCAACTGCAAATTGCCATTAAACGCGCGCGGCATCTGGCATTGCTTCCATTCGTCAACGAAGCAGTGAGCTAAGGAGAGAGCAATATGAAAATTATTTTACGTCAGAACCATGAAAAACTCGGCGCCATTGGCGAAGTCGTATCTGTGAAGGACGGCTACGCGCGCAATTATCTTATTCCCCGCGGCATCGCCTACGAAGCAACGCAAGGCAGTCTTCAGCAATTAGAAGAAGAAAAGAAAACGGCGACGCGCCGCTCAGACCGCGAAAAGAAAAATGCGGAAGCCTTGGCGACTGAAGTCGAAAAAATTTCTCTCACCATCAAAATGAAAGTGGGCGAGGACGATAAATTGTTCGGGTCGGTAACATCGCAGCAAATTGCTGAGTTGCTCGCCGCAAAGAACATTACGCTCGATAAACGCAGCATCGAACTTGAAGAACCGCTCAAAGCGCTCGGCACATTTGAAGTGCCCGTGAAGCTTTCAGCCGGCGTCACAAGCAAAATCAAAGTGTGGATCGTTCGCGAATAATCGCCGTTTCAACACTTCAGTATCAAAGGCAGCATTCGTGCTGCCTTTTTTGTTTGCTTCCTTTTAACGAGAGACCGTCAGGAACTCCCTCTCTTTTCTTTCTGTTTTAATAAGCAGAACGAATCATGCAAACGTTGGCTTCTCATAATTTTTTGCTATCTTTTGGCAGCGATTCGCATGGTTCAAGAAAAAAAAAAAGGGAGATATAATGACACGAAAGACGAAAAGCGTCGAAGATGTCACCATTCGCTTTGCCGGAGATTCTGGCGACGGAATGCAATTTACCGGAACACAATTTACCAACACCACTGCAATTTTCGGAAACGATTTAAGCACCTTGCCAGACTATCCCGCTGAAATTCGCGCGCCGCAAGGAACGACCTTTGGTGTCAGCGGATTTCAAATTCATTTTGGAAGCACGGAAATTAACACGCCCGGCGATACATTCGATGTCCTGGTTGCCATGAACGCCGCAGCATTAAAAGTTAATTTGCGCTCGCTCATCAAAGGCGGATCGATCATTGTCAACACAGACGGTTTTAACGAAAAAAATTTAAAACTTGCCGGATATTCGGAAAATCCTTTGCACAATCATACATTGGCAGATTATTCGGTGTATGAAGTTGACATCACCAAACTTACATCGCTTGCTTTGCAAGACTTAAATCTTGCGCCAAAGATTGTCGATCGTTCCAAAAATTTATTTGCGCTCGGCATGATGTTCTGGATCTATCATCGTCCCTTGGAGCCAACCATCAAATGGCTGAACGAAAAATTTTCCAAAAAGCCGGATGTCCTGGAAGCAAATCTTCGCGTCCTCAAAGCCGGGTGGAATTTCAGCGAGACGACGGAAATTTTCAGTGTTCGCTATAATATTGCGCCTGCAAAACTCTATCCGGGCAAATACAGAAACATTACCGGCAATCAGGCAACGGCATGGGGATTACTTGCCGCCGCACAAAAAGCTCGCTTAACTTTATTTCTCGGCAGTTATCCAATCACTCCCGCAAGCGATATTTTGCATGAACTTGCAAAACATAAAAACTTCGGTGTGAAAACGTTTCAAGCAGAAGATGAAATTGCCGGTGTTACATCGGCAATCGGTGCAGCGTTTGCAGGTTCGCTCGGAGTTACAACGACCAGCGGCCCAGGACTGGCATTGAAAACCGAAGCGCTGGGATTAGCCGTTATGGTGGAATTACCGCTTGTTGTTGTCGATGTGCAGCGCAGCGGCCCAAGCACAGGACTTCCGACAAAAACCGAACAGGCAGATTTAATGCAAGCGCTGTACGGGCGCAACGGCGAAGCGCCGCTTCCTGTCATCGCCGCCTCGACGCCATCCGATTGTTTCAACGCCGTATTTGAATCCGCTCGCATCGCCATTAAATATATGACGCCTGTGATTTGTTTAACGGACGGTTATCTTGCCAATGGTTCTGAGCCATGGCTTATTCCAAATTACGATCAACTGCCGAACATTGCTCCATCATTTCCAACAGAGCCGGATGGATTTTTTCCTTACGCGCGGAATGAAACAACGCTCGCACGCCCGTGGGCAATTCCCGGAACGCCGGGGTTAGAACATCGCATCGGCGGATTAGAAAAACAAAATATCACCGGCAACGTCAATTACGAACCCGAAAATCATGAAGTGATGGTAAAACTCCGCGCCGAAAAAATTGCCCGTGTCGCAAACGATATTCCGATGGCAGAAGTCGATGGTGACGCACATGGCGATGTTCTTGTTGTCGGATGGGGAAGCACTTACGGCGCTATTCGTACAGCGGTGCAACGGCATCGCGCAAAGGGACATTCCGTTGCTCATTTGCATCTTACCTATCTTCATCCTCTCCAAAAAAATATCGGCGAACTATTATCCAACTACAAAAAAATTCTTATTCCGGAAATAAATAACGGTCAACTGATTCATATTCTCCGTTCTCAATATTTACTTCCGGCAATAGGACTGAATAAAATTCAAGGACTTCCCTTCCGTGCGGAAGAAATTGAAATAAAAATTGACGAACTGCTGAAAGGCAATACCCCATGACAACACTCGTGGACACGATCATCGAACAAGCGCAAACTGCAAACCCATCGAACCATTCTTCAAAAGATTTCCAAAGCGACCAAGATGTACGCTGGTGCCCCGGGTGCGGCGATTATTCCATTCTTGCACAAGCGCAGCGCATTATGCCTGATCTCGGTATTCCGCGCCACAACATCGTTTTTGTATCCGGCATCGGATGCTCCAGCCGTTTCCCCTATTATATGGAAACGTACGGCTTCCACAGTATTCATGGCAGAGCGACCGCCGTTGCTTCCGGCGTCAAGTTAGCACGACCCGATTTATCTGTTTGGGTTGTTACCGGCGACGGCGACGGTATGAGTATCGGCGGAAATCATCTTATTCACTTACTGCGAAGAAATATCGATGTGAACATTTTGTTGTTCAATAATCAAATTTACGGTTTGACCAAAGGACAATATTCGCCGACTTCGGAAAAAGGGAAAGTTACAAAATCCACGCCGTACGGTTCGTTGGATTATCCATTCAATCCAGTTGCATTGGCGCTTGGCGCAGGCGCAACATTTGTTGCGCGCACGATCGACCGCGATCCAAAACATTTGCAGCAAATGTTAAAGCGAGCCGGCCATCATGTTGGAACATCGTTTGTGGAAGTGTACCAAAACTGCAATGTCTTTAACGATGGCACATTTTCGCATCTGACAGAAAAAGGAACAAAGGATGACTACGTTGTCTTCCTGGAGCATGGCAAGCCGCTTATTTTCGGCAAAGCAAATGATAAAGGCATCCGGTTAAGCGGCTTTACTCCCGAAGTCGTTTCGCTGACTGATGGAAAATATTCTGCAAACGATTTAATTATCCACAATGAACATGACACCACGCTTTCCTTTATTCTCGCCAATATGACATACAATGAATTTCTTCCGCGTCCTCTTGGAATTTTTTTAGACATCGCTCGTCCGTCGTACGATTTCGAAATGCAAAAGCAAATCGAGTATGCAAAACGAAAGCGCGGCGAAGGCGATATGAGCGCACTGCTGAATTCCGGCGAGACTTGGATAATTCAATAATATTTCTATATTGCATATTGATGAATATGGTTCAGGAGTAAGGGGGAACATCCGTATTCGCGTTTTACAACAACCACAGATCATGAGGAAGCAGTGCCCATTCAATTTGAAACGTTTCGGCAAATTATTGAATCACACCAGCGATTTCTTCTTACGACCCATATCAATCCCGATGGCGACGGCTTAGGAACAGAAGTCGCGCTCGCGCTTTACCTGCAAAAACTCGGTAAGCAAGCAACCATTCTCAATTGCAGCGCAACACCGTATAATTATTTGTTTCTCGATAAACTTTTTCCCATTCAGCATTTTCAAAACCAAACGCAAGCCACACTCATCGATGATGCGGAAGTAATTTTGGTGATCGATACCAATCATTTAGATCGTGTTGCTGCCATGAAATCGTACGTTGAAAATAGTAAAGCCCTAAAAATTTGTATCGACCATCATCTCGACCCAGCAGAATTTGCCGATATTTATATTTTAGATGAACCATCTTCTGCAACGGGAGAAATTGTGTACCGCTTGCTCAGTTACCTCAACGGGCGCACCATCGACCGCGAAACCGCCATTGCGCTGTACACAGCCATTATGACCGACACAGGCGGTTTCCGATATCCGCGGACCAGTCCGGAAGTGCACAAAATTATCGCCAACTTAATTCAAATGGGCGCAGACCCTGTGGCAATTCATGAGTTCGTGTACGAACGCGGACAGATCAATCGACTGCAATTGCTCGGCATGGCGCTTGCGACGCTTCAGCTTGCCCATGACGGCAAGGTGGCCTACATGATTTTGACAAAACACATGTTTGAAGTGACTCACACTTCTGAAGTCGATACCGATGCTTTTGTTCCTTACACGCTGTCCATCGACGGCGTCAAAGTGGGATTGATGTTCACGGAAATGGACCACGGCATTAAAATAAATTTCCGTTCTAAAGGCGATATCTGGATCAACCAGCTTGCAAAAGAATTCGGCGGCAACGGGCATAAAAATGCAGCAGGCGCTCGCATTGCAGACGGCACATTAGAAGAATATGTGCCTCAGATTATCGATCACGCAGGCGCATATACGCCCTAATTTTTTCCTTCTCACATTTGTTATATTCACACAGAAGCCGCATTCAATAAAAAGGCGTTCTCACAAAGAGAACGCCTTTTTCAAAGAGACCATATTGTTTCAACTCACCAAATATCCCACCAGTTTCTTGACCATTGAATGGATTCATACCAAGAAGCCACGGCGAAATATGCTAAGGTCGGAAATCCTTGTGCTCCAACATTTCCTGCAAATCGACTATCGTATGTATAATTTTTTTTGAAGCCATACGCTTGACCATTACTGCTATTGGAAGCACCAACAACACCTCTGCTATATTGCGCCAAAGAACCTTTAAGATATAAATTCGGTTGGCCAGTAAACAATCGTTTTGAAGCATTATTACCGTACGCATCATTATTATATACATGTTGCGCGGTAAATGTTGTCGCTAAAACTGCAGCGTCGATCGTAACGGGATTTTGACAATTTGTCGTATCATCGGTAATATAGATTGTATCTTTTGCAACGAGTCCTAATAAATTTGTCGAGATGGAACTTGTGTCTTTGTACGTTACACTGGAATCGAGATAAATATTGCCATGGCCGAGATTCGCGATAGTCATTTTCCCATTTAATTGTCCGCGCACATGAATGTTAATATTGCTGCTCGTATCTGTAACCGCAAAAACACCGATAGAAGAAGCTCCCGTTATCGATCCATTATAAACGTTTTTCGCCTTGCGATACCCTTGGCCATCGCCAACATACGCACCTGTATCAATTCGGATAGTACCATCCGAATTCAATCGCATATAGATATCGGCTGTAAGTTTTTTACTTGCTGGCTTATATGCGGAATCCAATGATTCATACCCCGTGACCGCC
>DATKMP010000135.1:0-11167 GCA_035541775.1 Bacteroidota bacterium
GCGTGCTGGATCAAAAGCCAGATTTGATTTTAATCTATACCGGACATAATGAATATTACGGAGCATTGGGTGTCGGATCGATTCAATCAGTTGGGTCGTCCCGATTTCTCATTGAGTCGATGTTATATTTAAATAATTTTAAAACTACCCAGCTCGTGCGCAATGCACTTCAATGGGTCGTATCGCTGTTCTCATCCCAAAATAAAGCAGATGCCGGAACACTCATGTCCACCATGGCGAAAGACAAATACATTCTTTTAGATTCAAAAGAGTTCAAGGAAGGCATTCAACAATTCAACGACAACCTTTCAGCGATGTTGCGCTTAATGAAAGACAAAAAAATCCCGGTTATTTTAGGAAGGTTAGTAAGCAACGAAAAAGATCAGCCGCCGTTTATTTCGATGAATACGCCCGGCTATCAAACTGCAAATCAAGTTTATGAAGAGGCGGAGAGGGAGTTAAAAAATAATCATTTGACCAAAGCAGATTCTCTTTTCAAGCTGGCAAAGGATCTCGACGCACTTCGGTTCAGAGCGCCTGAAAAGATCAATACGCTTATCGACAATTTGGGTCAAGAATTTCATGATCCTGTTGTTTTAACGGACTCAATATTTGATGCCGCAAGTCCGGATGGAATAGTTGGTGACAATCTCATGGTTGATCATTTGCATCCGAATGTCAAGGGCTATCAACTTCTGGGGAAAGCTTTTTACGATTGCATGGAAAAAGAAGGATATCTTCCCAAGACAGAAAATGCTGCCATTCCGTATGGCGAGCAGGATAGCTTAACACGTGCTCAGTTTATGTTCACGAAGCTCGATTCCGTTATCGGGAATGACTATATTAAAATTTTAAAGACAGATTGGCCTTATGTAAAACAGAGAGTCAATCTATCTGAATTTCAATCACAGGATTTTCTCAATTTATTTCGACCTAAGGATTTGATTGATTCGCTTGCTATGTTGAAAATAGAACAAAAAATATCATGGAGTGATGCACATTTAATGGCAGCAACAGATCATTTGAGAAAAGACGAAGTAAAAGAATATTTAAACTATATGAATGTTTTGATCTACCAGTATCCCAGTCTTCGAGATATTGATTTTACTCTTAAATACTTTTATGAAAAACAAAAAATAGACCTGGCTGATTATACTCCAAAGAGAAACGGGATGATGGCATTGTATATCGGGAACTTCGATAATGCCATCAGACATTTAACCGAAGCGAACAAATTAAACCCTAAGGATCCAACAGTGTTATACAACCTTTCGCTGGCCTATTTCAACAAGAAAGATTTTAGAACAGCTCTATCCATAATTAATAAATGCTTATTGGTAAAACCGAATTATCCTGAAGCAAATAATTTAAAACGACAAATATTACGTGCATTAAAATGAATTTATCATCATAAGTACCTTACTATTTGAAATGAAGAAATCATGAAATCAAATCTTAACATTGTTCCGTCATCGTTTTATTTTGTGATCGGCACAAATTTTCTGGATGATCTTTGAATGAGCACTCATAAAAGATGCGGTGATACTGTGTTGTATCTGTATGTTTCTGATAAAAAAATTAAAAAAGGATAACGACATGCTAAAAACTACTTTGGTAAAAAAGCTTCTTCTGTTTGCGATATTCATTTTGCCAATTTCTAACCTTTTCAGTCAAAAGCTGCGGGTGAACGATCTGGAATATTTTGAAACGACAGGGTTGAATGTCTTTGTTTTCAGCAATCAATACAACGGATTTTTCTTCGATGAAAAAACGGCAGGCATCGAGCTGATTCATCACGGCGTGCGAACAGCAACCGGCGGCGCGGTACGACTTCAATCGACGCCGGAACAATGGGACCAAATTCCTACAATGGTGAATCGGAAAGTCGATAAGCAAAATAATTCTATCGAGGTGACGCTGCGATATAAAGATTATAATTTTGATTCAAAGCTGACGGTAACAGCAAAAGATGATGGCCTCGTCATTCGTGTCAGTCTCGATAAACCGCTTCCCGAAAAACTTGTCGGCAAAGCTGGATTCAATCTAGAATTTTTGCCATCGGCATATTTTGAAAAATCATATCTATGCGATGGAAATGCCGGAGTCTTTCCATTGTATCCCTCGAGCAATACGGAAATGCATCCTGTCTCGGAAAAGATTCCGCAGTTCAATGGTTACACCACGTTTGATGATCGAGGAAGAGGAGAATTAATTGTTCCCGATCCTTTAGCCACCGGCAAAACATTCGTATTGGCGCCGGAAGATCCGGAACGATATGTGAAGATTCAGTCTGCAACAGGAGACTTGATGTTGTTCGACGGTCGTAACCTTGCGCAGAATGGTTGGTTTGTGGTGCGCAGTTTGATTCCGGCCAACAAAACAGGTACTGTTGTCGAGTGGTATGTGCAGCCGAATACGATTGAGCATTGGAAGAGAACACCCGTTATCGGGTTTTCACAGGTTGGATATCATCCTGCACAAAACAAAGTTGCCGTTATCGAATTGGATAAAAATGATTCACCATTGCAAACTGCTTCATTATTTCAAATAACGCCAGATGGTAAATTTTTAGAGAAGCTCAAAGGCGATGTAACTCCGTGGGGAAAATATCTCCGGTACAATTACGCTAAATTCGATTTTTCATCGGTGAAAGATACCGGCTTGTATTTCATAAAATATGGCGATCAACAAACAGAAGCATTTCCCATCGGAACGCAGGTCTATAGCGATGTTTGGCATCCAACCATGGATGTTTGGTTCCCCGTGCAGATGGATCATATGTTTGTCCGGGAAGCATATCGCATCTGGCATGGGCAGCCGTATCGTGACGATGCAATGCAAGCGCCAGTTGGTATCCGTCACTTCGATGGGTACTGGATGGACTCGGTGACAAATACAAAATATAAACCGTTAGAACATATTCCCGGATTAGATGTCGGCGGATGGTTCGATGCGGGAGATTTTGATATTGAAACGGCGCATCATTGCACAGCGATTATCAGCTTTGTAAATGCGTGGGAACAATTTGGTGTGAATCGCGATGAAACTTTTATCGATCAAAAAACACGGTATGTCGATATTCATCGCCCCGATGGCAAGCCTGATATCCTGCAGCAAATTGAGCATGGAACACTGCAATTAGTCGCTCAACAAAAAAATGTGGGATTTGCAGTGCGGGGAATTAATTTCCCTAATCTTTATCAGTACCATCATTTAGGCGATGCATCGACCATTACCGACAATCTCATCTACAATCCTAAACTCAAACCATATGAGACTGAAGGAATGACCAGTGGAACGCTGGACGATCGTTGGGTTTTTACGCCAAGGATGCCATCTCTCAACTATTCTGCCGTTGCGGCATTGGCTGCTGCACATCGTGCTTTACAGGGTTACAATAAAGAACTTTCCGATGAAGCGCTGGTGTATGCTCTTCAGGCATGGAACAAGGAACAAAGCGATAAGCGGTCCGGACAAGATCCATGGGCAGCATGGTTTCTAACGAACGCCAAGTGTGAGGCAGCATTGCAACTCTATATCACGACAAAAGATGAGCAGTACAAAAAAATATTTGAGGAATTAATATGGACTCAATTGGACGCGGCTTTGATACAGAATATTTCGACAGCAACACAAGCAATACCGTACATGCCAGAAGAATATAAATCGAAACTCGAAAAATATGTCGTAAAATATAAAGAGGATTTAGAAAAACTGGACCAAGAAAATCCGTATGGAGTTCTTGTCGGAACAAGAGGATGGGCAGGCGATCATGAACTTGTGAGATGGGCCATCGCAAATTATTATCTAAATCAATTCTTCCCGAATCTTATCGGGCGAGAATATGTTTATCGAGGATTGAACTATATCTTTGGCTGTCATCCATATTCTAATATTTCATTTGTAGCCGGTGTCGGCACGCATTCGAAAAAACATACGTATGGAAGCAATCGAGCAGATTTTTCGTTTATTGCCGGTGGTATAGTTCCCGGTGTGCTTTTATTGAAGCCGGATTTTTTAGAGAATAAAGAAGATTGGCCATTTCTCTGGGGAGAAAATGAAGTTGTTGTCGATATTTGTGCCGATTATATTTTTTTGGCAAACGCGCAGCAGTATTTGCTTAATAAATAAGTTCAGCGGCAGCAAAGGGAAAGAGATGTCTGAAATCGACGAAAAACATCCGCTTGAAGCGAATGTTAAATTTTTTTTTTAAGCATCGAGTTATATTATTTGAACGGATAATGCATTAAATTCCATTGATATGCCTTCCGTTGGAAACAATGGATGTTGATATAACAAAAAGCTTGGATGTATCGATCATGATCGATGATATTTTTAAAAAACAAGTTCGAACGAAACTTGTCCATACATAAATAACACAGTTCAATTAACACTTGGAGATATCTATGAAAAGTGAATTCAAAATTTTTACAGGCAGATGGTTAACGCTGACTCTCGCAATGCTTCTCGCAGCAGCCGGAACCAGTTTTGCGCAACCTGTCACCAACGGAGGATTTGAATCTTCCGATACGGGAACAGTAACCAGCGTTGTAGGATGGTTTTTACAATCTGCAACCGATGTCGCGACACCGGCTGTTTTTCAAATTGTCAATACTCCCACACAAAGTGGAAATCGGGCATTAGCGGTACAAATTAATTCTCTTGGCACCAATGACTGGGATATCCAAGCTGTTGCAGAAAGTATCTCCGTGATACCAGGAAGAATATATCAATATTCAGTTTGGGCGAAAGCTGCAAATGCAGGAGCGAAAGCAGATTTTACAGTTGGAAATGAATCCTATTCAACAGAATATCATCGTATTGGTGCTGCAAGTATTCCAACTGCATGGACAAATTTTACATTTACATTTACCGTTAATGATGGCCAATCATTTATTCGTGCACCGATTCTTCTCAGTCTTACCGGAAATGCCGGCAATACTATTTATATAGATAATATGCGAATTGTCGATGTGAATGCCGCGACAAAACCTGTCATTGTCGAAGCTGAGTCGGGGCAACGCGGAAGTAATTATCCGATTTTAACGGATGGCAGCGTTACGTATATCAGCGTAGCGACGAACGGGACAGGATTTAATCCCGGCGGCGACACAAGCAGGATGGTGACGTATAACGTTGCTTTTCCCGATTCCGGTTCCTTTAATCTTTTTGCGCGTGTCCGTGTTGGCTCGGGCGGATTTAATGACGACAGTTTCTTGTACGGAAACGGATTCGGTATTAAGAACGATACGGCGACCAGCGACTGGATAACAGTCAACGGCATCGCATCAGGCGGATTTACCGACCCTGCAGCATTTGTTGACGCAGCCGGTTCTGCAAGCACCGGTGTATGGAAATGGATCAACCTGACGAAAAACGGTTATCAATCAACTGCGGGGCAGCCTTTTGCTGTGAGCCAGGACAGTCTTACTAAGACATTTCAGATTTGCGGAAGGGAAGACGGTTTGGATATCGATAAATTTGCTTTCGGTAAAAGCTATCTCTATTTCACCGTCCAGAATTTAGACAGCGTACAAGCTGGTTCGGCTACGCTCACGCAGGATACGGGCGCGGTCTGGAAAGGTTCTCCGATTGCATCCAAACAACAGAAGTTCGTCGGCAATGTTCTTTCTTCTGTCGGTCAAATTTATTCCGATTTTACTAACTACTGGAATCAGGTAACTCCAGGGAACGCTGGCAAATGGGGCAGTGTTGAGACGTCACAAGGAGTATATTCATGGACGACGCTCGATTCGATGTACCATTACGCCATTGCAAAAGGAATTCTTTTTAAAGAGCACAATCTTATTTGGGGTTCGCAGCAGCCAAGTTTTATTTCCAGCCTTGATTCAGCAACACAGCTTCAGGAAATTAAGAATTGGATGCAGAATGTCGGACAGCGGTATCCCCAAATGTCGTTATGCGATGTTGTGAACGAACCGATCAATACTCCGCCAGACGGAAACAGTAGCCGCGCGAACTACATAAAAGCATTGGGCGGAACAGGAACGACCGGGTACGATTGGATTATCAAGGCTTACCAGCTGGCACGCCAGTACATGCCGTCCACAGCAAAACTGTTGATTAATGAATATAATGTTCTCGGTAGTACAACGAATGCCAATACCTACACCACCATCATCAATCTGCTCAAGTCGCAGGGATTGGTCGACGGCATCGGCATTCAATGTCACTATTTCGAGTTTCAATCGTACCAGGGAGCATCGAGTTCTTATATGTATGATTTGAACACGATCAAATCCAATTTGAGTAAACTCGGGGGGCTTGGATTGCCGATTTACATTTCAGAAATGGATGTCAACGAATCTTCGGACAGCATCCAGTTGGCGAGCTACCAAAAATATTTCCCACTTTTATATACGAACAGCGCCGTGAAAGGCATCACCTTGTGGGGATATGTCCAGGATGATATGTGGCAGACCAACGCGTTCCTTGTCCACAGCAGCACGTTTACGGAGCGTCCTGCCATGACATGGATGAGAAAATATCTGGATACCGTAAATATTCCTGTTACGGGTATCAGCACGACGGAGCAATTGACGCCGACGGCATATAAACTCTACAACAATTATCCGAATCCTTTTAATCCGACCACGCGAATTGATTACAATCTTCCTACAACATCGAAAGTTTCTTTAAAGATTTATGATGTTTTAGGCAGAGAAGTTCAAACATTAGTAAACTCTATTCAGGCGCCTGGAAAGTATTCAGTAACGTTGAATGCACAGGGACTTTCGAGTGGAATTTATTTCTATCGACTCAATGCCGGGTCGTTTAGCGAAACAAAGAAGCTGATGTTACTTAAATAAAACCATTGGCAGTTATTATTTTCGGGTTGACTACCTCGCAGTTGACTGCGAGGTAGTTCATTTTATATTATCACATCGCAAAAAATTGATTTCGTCCATCCATTCATTCGCATAGCAGCGAGTGTAAGGAAAATGTATGAGATCGACATCGAGACTTTTTCTCCAACAACGAACACGCGACTGATCAAGCTAACCAAGTCGAGTTATCAATCAAAAAAAAGCGGGTACATTTTGATGGCGGCATCTAATGGTTTTATCGTCTTTTGATTTTACAAAATGTCTAGAATATAGTTGAGTGTTTAAGGCAGCGATGAATTTTTGTCTGATTCTTCCGTTGGCTCTGTCGGTTCTCGGTTCTGTGATTGCCACTGTTCTATATTTCATTTGTGGTATTCTTAATTATTTTATTTTTCTTTAGTTGTTATCGCTTCGCATCGTTGCTGGTCAGTTCCATTGACACAGGCACCTGCCGGTACTTCCGACTGCACCATAGAATTATACCTTCGGCAGTAAGGTGTTTCCCATCAGCTTCCATTCCAGTTTCACTATAAAAAAGTCAAAAATTCACTTGACATTATAAAGAACTTGTTTTACTCTTGTTGAGTTGTAATACATCATACATATGACACCTAAACAAATATTTACGGCTGTTGGCAAAAGAATCCTTTTGAGCAATGTCGTTGAAGCTCAAATCGAAAATGCAATACGCACAAAGAAATTTGTAGCGGGAATGAAACTTCCATCAGAAGCCGAATTATGCCAACAGTTTAAAGTGAGCAGAACAGCCGTACGCGAGGCATTACGCATGCTTAGTGCTCGTGGCCTGGTAAGCATCATCAAAGGCAAGGGGATTTTTGTACAAAATATTTCTGTCAAGACCGTGACCGATCCTATTCACCTCTACTTGGAGATGCAGCTCGATCGAAATTACATTCTTGACGTTGTTCATGCAAGGCAAATTATTGAACCATCCATTGCGGCCTCCGCTGCTCTGCATCACACGGAAAAGGATGCTGAACGATTGCGGAAAGACTATAGTGAGTTAATTCATAGTGATGGGGATTATGAAGAACTTTCTCGCCTTGATATGCAATTTCATCTGGATATTGCAAAGTCATCCGAAAATTCTTTGATCCCGCTGATTCTTGAACCAATCCACAGGCTTACGCCTCGGATCAAATCTTTGGTCTATGCTACGGTGGCAGATGCAAAGCAATCGGCAATAGAATGGCATGGGAAGATTCTTAATGCGATACTCTTACGTAATGCGCATGAGGCCCATGATACTATGATGCATCACTTGAATATTGCCGAGCAACATGATCGGCAAATTTTATTACGGCAGCGATCGAACGATAAATTCGCGAAACATAAACCACCATTTCATGAAAATTAAATTAACCTTACAGGCACGCCGATCGGTTACGTTAAGCGTTGATGAATCGATGAACAATTGGTTGTATGCTTTAAACGCTTCGATGATTCATTCTAACTTTCTTGGTAAAAATATATAAGTGATTCGATCTATTGATTTCATGGAGGAATAAAACTTTATGGCCATTTCTACTTTAGTGCAACGGACAACTTTTATTTTCTTGTTTTTTCCGAGTGTGTTCTTGGGACAAACTTTATTGAGAGGCACCGTTGTCGATAGTACGACGGGCGATCCTTTAATTGGCGTTAATATTGTTGTGCAGGGAACGTCGTTGGGTGCCGCTACCGATATTGACGGACAATTTAGAGTGGCGTACCTTCCAGCGCGGCTCGTTATCATTAAAGCGTCTTGTGTCGGTTACGAATCTAAATTGACAGAAGTAGATTTTTCGAAGAACAAAGAAATACAAATCGATATTCACATGAGGCCGTCTGTCATCCAAGGAGAAGAGGTGATTGTTACCGCTCAAATGCATGGACAAATAGCGGCCATGAACCAACAGATCACATCGAATACCATCATCAATGTTGTCTCAGAAGAAAAAATAAAAGAGTTGCCGGACGCTAATGCGGCCGAAGCGATTGGGCGTCTTCCGGGAGTGGCGATTGTCCGAAACGGCGGCGAAGCCAGTGAAGTTGTTTTACGAGGATTGAGTTCCAAATATAGCAACATCACGGTCGATGGCGTAAAAATTCCTGCAACCGATGCCGATACCAGAGATGTCGATTTGAGTACGATGTCTCAAGGTTCCTTAGCAGGCATTGAATTGTACAAAACGTTGACGCCAGATCAAGATGCCGATGCAATTGCAGGTACGATAAATTTAGTAACGCGCAAAGCTCCGACTGAACGAGAACTTCGCTTTGATCTTATGGGAGATTACAATAACCTGATGAATTCAGCAAAGCAATATGATTTTCAAGTTCGATATGGCGAGCGATTCTTTAATAATGTTTTGGGAATTCAATTACAAGGAAATTTGGAAAGTAAAATCCGCAGCAAAGAAAATATTTCATACGATTATCTTGATAAACAAAGCAACTCCTACATTGCACAGTACCCCAACGACGCACATTTTGATTATTATATGTTAGGGTCTTTCACTTCTACGTTTACCGATGAACAACGTACCAGACAAGGAATACAAGGAATCATAGATCTCAATACTCCCGATAGCGGTTCGATAAAATTTGAGGGCATGTATAGTGGTACGGGACGAAATATTACAACGAATAGCCGAGTTTATGTCGGTGCCGATCCTTCAAGCTATTGGGACTATAATTATGACTATAAGGAATTACGGATAAGTACCACGAATGCATCGCTGCAGGGGAAAAATTATTTTGGCGGTTTTGAGTTAAATTGGTGTGCTTCCTACGCGAGGTCAGCGACGGATAATCCATATGATTTTGCCTTAAAATTTACTGAGCCCGGTGGAGGAAAAGGCGTTGTTGTGAGCGGCGGCGGAGATCAGAATTTACCACCTGTCGATGTCAAAACACAACTCATAGATCATGCTGTGAATAATTTTGTGGCGGCAGCATGCAGTACAGGAGTTTATACCAAACAAAACAACGCCGATCAAGAAAAGACTGCTTATTTAAATGTGACCAAAGAATATACCTTGGGAAATATTTTCTCTGGCGAACTAAAGTTCGGCGGCAAATATAAAGAAAAGAATCGATGGATGACGGACGTTGTTGATGATGATAACAATTATCTTCATGGATATGCTTCGTATCCAAGCGGAATTGATACTACTGCCTTGTTGAGCTCCAGATTTGCATCGTACTATAATAGTACGATTGCGACAAACTTGAATTATTTTATTGATACTCCGCCGGGTACACGAAATTTAATGGGCACGTATCCTTTTTCCCCGCTTATCAATGTGGACGCATTAAAACAATGGTATTCATTGTTTCAAAATGCTAATAGTAAAGGAAATCCTGAATTTATTAGCAGCGCCGCCGGAGCCATTACAGACTATAATGTTACAGAAAGAGTTTCGTCGGCATATCTCATGAACACGTTTAATTTCGGACAATTTTCTTCGTTCATTGCCGGCGTAAGGGTTGAACAAGAATCGAATGATTATATTGCAAAATATTCTACAGGGGCATTAGGGTTAATAGGAATTGCTGTTTCCACTTCGAGTCCCTTGCTGGATTCAACGGCTCATTTTACACAAACGATATGGTTGCCAAATCTTCAATGGATATTGAGACCTACCGATTTTCTCAATGTTCGGCTCGCGGCATACAAAGCCATTGCAAGGCCAGATTATAATTTGCGCTTGCCGCAATTCTATGATCAATCGCAAAGTGGAAACCAAATACTTCTTACATCGGGAAACCAAAATTTGAAGGATATGGAAGCTTGGAATTTTGAAGCGAACACTCAAATTTTTGGCGGATCGATTGGGCTCATTTCAGTGTCGGTTTTCGAAAAGAAGATTGATAACTTTATTCATGTGACAGATAAACTTCAGCTTGATAAAAATATCTATGATTCGCTTTCCCGCGTATATAATCTCGTGCCCACGAATCCTGCCATTGTAAGCTTAATTCATCAAAGCAATACCATGCTTGTTGTTCTTCCGTACAATGATAATTTGCCGACATACGTTTGGGGAATTGAATTTGAACATCAAGTGAATTTTAATTTTCTGCCGGGCCTTCTGAAAAATATAAGCTTATCGTATAATGCCTCATTAACCCGGTCTCTTACGCACATCTTTGTCAGCAAAACAATAACCTACGTAACTCTTGACTCGAGTTACAATAAACTTACAAAGAAGTGGACATATTCTAATACGCAAAATTATATAAAGACGTACGAAGTGGACGAGCATGATTCCGAAGGGCAGCCCAAGTTGTATGGAAATGCCGCTCTTGGATAT
>DATKMP010000136.1:0-5275 GCA_035541775.1 Bacteroidota bacterium
GAGCTGGAACAACTGAAAGAAAAAATTAAACGCGAACAGTTGCTCGTTCCGAGAATTGTCTATGGATATTTTCCATGCCAATCGGAAGGCAATGAGTTGATTATCTATCATCCGGAAAATGGACAGCCGACAAAAGAATGGCTTCGTTTTTCTTTCCCGCGTCAAACTGATGATCGGCATTTGTGCATCAGCGATTATTTTGCATCAAAGGAATCCGGGAAAATGGATGTTGTGGTATTTCATATGGTGACGATGGGCACAACGGCATCGGAATATTCTCAACAGCTTTTTGATTCCAATCGATATAAAGATTATTTATATTTCCATGGCTTGAGCGTGGAAGCGACCGAAGCGCTGGCCGAGTTGTGGCACAAACGTGTGCGCGAAGAACTCGGCATTGTCGAAAAAGATTCGCCCGATGTCAAACGATTGTTCAGTCAGGGCTATCAAGGTTCACGGTTCAGTTTCGGCTATCCGGCATGCCCGAACTTAGAAGACCATGCAAAGTTATTCGAACTTTTACAGCCCGAACGCATTGGCGTCACGCTGACCGATGAATGGATGCTGCAGCCGGAACAATCGACCGATGCGATCATTGTGCATCATCCGGAAGCGAGATATTTTAATGTGAAGTCGTAATATAAATCAAGAAAAAAAATCAATTAAAAAGGGAAAAATAAAATGCCAAACTTAATTCTTATCCGTCACGGTGAATCTCAATGGAATCTTGAGAATCGTTTTACCGGCTGGGTCGATGTTCCGTTGTCGCCGAAAGGTGAACAGGAAGCGAAAGCCGCCGGCGAAAAATTAAAATCATTCAGGTTCGACGAGGCGTTCACCTCGAAACTTCAACGTGCCAACAATACGCTGAAAATTATTCTCGGCATTATCGGCCAATCCAACATCCCCATTCAATACGATCAAGCGTTGAATGAACGCCACTACGGTGCGCTGCAAGGATTGAACAAAGAGGATACGGCGAAAAAATACGGCGCGGATCAGGTAAAAATCTGGCGACGCAGTTACGACGTTCCGCCTCCGAAAGATAAAACCGAACTCAATCCCGATGGTACGAGCGAAAGTTTGAAGGACACCGCCGCACGGACGATTCCGTATTTTGAGTCGAAGATTGTTCCGGAAGTTCTTGCTGGAAAAAATATCATCGTTGCAGCACACGGCAACAGTTTGCGCTCCATCGTGATGAAGCTCGACAATCTGACCAAAGAGCAAGTGCTGGAATTGAATATTCCGACCGGAGCGCCGCTGCTGTATGTGTACGACAGCAACGGAAACATCAAAGAGCACCGATATTTATAAAAAATCGGCAAATTTTTGCGGGAATTTCTGCTTGCATTTCGGGCGTTCCTTTCGCATATTCAATAGCATGATTGAACGGTTTCGAGAAGAAGAAATACAGAGCGAGAGACCGTAGGAAAAGTTTTTTATCAAGGAGATTGAATTATGGCAACAAAGATCACTGAAGAATGTATTAATTGCGGTGCGTGCGAACCAGAATGCCCCAACACGGCTATTTATTCCGGCGGCACGCCGTACGAATTGAACGGACAAACCTTCGATGCATTAACAGCCGATTCCTATTATATCGTTCCTGAAAAATGTACCGAATGTGTCGGGCATTTCGACCAAGAACAATGTGCGGCAGTTTGCCCGGTCGATTGCTGCGTTCCCGATCCTTCCAAGGTCGAAACGGAAGATCAACTGGCGACAAAGGCAAGGCAGTTGCATCCAGAGAAACCGTTTGAATTGAGCGCGGCGAATTCGCATTTCCGTAAGTAAGAAAGAGCATTCGTGAACTGAGTCGGTTCTTCTTTTGTTAGAGGAACCGACTTTTTTGTTTTCTAATGAAAATATACGCGGAACTCGAATATCCGTTTCGTTTGTTTTAAATATGAATGAAAACAATATCGATCACATCGACCATAAAATCCAAAGCGGTGGAACTTGGTTTTTCGAAAATCGGCATTGCACGCGCAGCCGAATTGAACGAAGAAGGCGCACATCTGCGCGAATGGCTTTATCGCAGGTATCACGCATCGATGGAGTGGATGAATCGTGACACTGAAAAGCGTATTGATCCGCGCAATATTTTGCCGTCTGCAAAATCTGTGATCGCTGTTGCGGCAAATTATTATTCAGCGGCGAATCATTCCGCCGATTCTACAACCGGAAAAATTTCCCGTTATGCTTGGGGCGATGATTATCATTTTGTTCTCACCGAGCGGCTCGAACAATTGCTTGCGTTCATTCAATCGCTTCAGCCGGATGTCCACGGAAGATATTATGTCGATGCCGGGCCAGTGATGGACAAAGCGTGGGCGGTTCGTGCAGGAATCGGATGGATGGGCAAACATACGAACGTTATTTCTAAAGAATTCGGCTCTTGGATTTTTCTTGGCGAAATAATTTTGGATGTTGAATTAGAATACGATGCGCCGATAGAAGATTTCTGCGGAACCTGTACCGCATGCCTTGAGGCATGTCCGACACAGGCAATCGTTGAACCGTATTTGCTGGATGCCAATAAATGTATTTCGTATCTGACCATCGAGCATCGCGGCGAATTACCCGCGAATAGAATGTCAAAGTTTGACCGCTGGGTGTACGGCTGCGATATCTGTCAAGATGTGTGTCCATGGAATCGGTTTGCCAAGGAAACAAAGGACCAGGAATTCAAACCGCGTGAAGAAAATATCGCACCGAAGCTTACAGAATTACAAAATCTAAGCCAAGAAGAATTTTCCAGTCGATTTCGCCGAAGTCCGATCAAACGGACAAAGCACAGCGGTCTCACGCGCAATGTTGCCTCAATTCTTGAATCTCAAAAAACTTCGTAGTACGTTAAAATATGAATCAAAAGAAAAATGAGTGCATCAAATATATAAATCATAAAGTCGTTAATCACGAAATCAAAAAATCATCATTATGACTCAACATCGAAAAGTTATCATCATCGGTTCCGGCCCGGCAGGATTGACTGCCGCATTGTACACCGGACGTGCAAACCTATCGCCGCTTGTCTTTGAGGGATATCAGCCCGGCGGGCAATTGACCATCACCACGGAAGTGGAAAACTTTCCAGGATTTACCGATGGTATTCAAGGCCCGGAGTTGATGGAAATTATTCGTAAGCAGGCGCAGCGCTTTGGCGCTGAAACGCATTTTCAATCTGTCGAGTCGGTGGACTTTTCCAAGCGCCCATTCAAAGTTATTGCGGATGGCGAAGAATATTTTGCCGCCACCGTTATAATCGCAACCGGCGCAACAGCGAAGCTGCTTAACTTACCGTCGGAATCCGAATATATGGGCTACGGTGTTTCTGCGTGCGCAACGTGCGATGGATTTTTTTTCAAGAATCAACACGTGGCGATTGTCGGTGGCGGCGATACGGCGATGGAAGAAGCAACGTATTTAACAAATCATGCCGCGCGCGTTACGGTCATTCATCGCAGGAATGAATTGCGCGCATCCAAAGTCATGATCGATCGTGCAAAGAAAAATCCCAAGATCGATTTTATCTGGGATACCGTGGTGGACGAAGTGCTGGGAACAAAGGACAACGACAGGAAAAATTTTACCGGACTACGCCTCAAGAATATAAAAACCGGTGCATTAACGGATTACACATGTGATGGCTTGTTCCTCGCCATCGGCCATCAGCCCAATACAAAATTATTTGAAGGAATGCTGGAAATGGATGCTGTGGGATATTTGAAAACAAAACCGCACAGCACGGCGACGAATATTCCCGGCGTATTTGCCGCCGGCGATGTTGCCGATCCAACGTACCGACAGGCAATTAGCGCGGCTGGTACCGGATGTATGGCTGCCATCGATGCCGAACGATTCCTCGCCGGCCAAGAATAAATACAGCGCTTGTTGATGATGATCATGAAACATGAAAAAAATCAGTCTTCGATAAACTCAGATTGATTTTTATTTTCTATGAATTCATCGATCGAAAACACACCATGCGTCATTCTTGCTGCCGGAATTTCGAGACGGCTTCGTCCGCTCACAGATGATCGACCGAAGTGTTTGCTGGAAGTGAACGGCACAACAATACTACAGCGAATGCTCGAAAATATTTTTGCCACCGGTATTCGCCGCGTTGCAATTGTCGTGGGATATAAAGCGGAAATGATTCGCGAACACCTACGCGCAAAATTTTCACAAAAGCGATTCAAGTTTATACTCAATCCCAATTATTCAACGACGAACAATGCGTATTCGCTTTTACTTGCTAAAAAGTTTTTAGAGGATGAAAATGGAAAGGTTGCCGGAAACTTTTTATTGCTGGATAGCGACTTGGTTTTTATTTCATCGTTGCTGCCGGAATTCTTATCGCATGCTGCACGGAATAAAATTGCTGTCCGCATTCTAGGCGAACATAACGACGAAGAAATCGGTGTAACGGTGAATGCAGAGGGAATCATTACGAACATCGGCAAACACCTTGCCGGTGCGGTAGGTGAATCCGTCGGTATGGAATTGTTTGCACCTTCAACCGCAACAAAATTGTTTCGTGTGTTAGAACAGCGCGTGCATTCCGGCATCGGAAGAACGGAATTCTACGAAGCATCCTTCCAGCAGTTGATCGAACACGGTACGAAATTGTCGATGGTCAATGTTGATTCGTTTCCCGTTATAGAAATCGATACGCCGGAAGATTACCGGCAGGCGCAGCAATTAATTCTTTGTTGAAATCTCAAAGTACAAATGCTCGAGTTCCAGACAAAGCTCAACCATCCATAACATTTAGTCATTTGTTTGTATTTTGTCTTTTGAAGTTCGGAATTTGTTTGAGATTTGTAAGTTGAAATTTTTCATATAAAGCATGTATTCGTACGAACAATCCATAAAATCGAAGCAGTCCGACGAACTCATCAACACCTATTTGCTGCGGCCGATTGCAGGCATGATTGTCGGTGTACTGTATCGCACTTCGGTTACACCAAATCAAATAACGATTACTTCCGTTGTTGTCGGATTGATTGCGTCTGCCGTATATCTTTGCGGAACATCGACAGCCATGTTTATCGCCGGACTGCTCGTGACACTTAAAGACATTCTCGATTCCGCCGACGGGCAGCTTGCGCGCGCAAAAAATCAATATAGCCGTGTCGGCAGGTTTCTAGATTCCATCGGTGATTTTGTTGTCGATGTTGCATTGTTTGCAGCAATCGGCTGGGTACTGTATCGAGAACAACATTCCTTCTGGATGTTGATTCTTGCAGCGCTCGGATTACTTGGAATA
>DATKMP010000137.1:0-4486 GCA_035541775.1 Bacteroidota bacterium
ACTCGATGCCATACGTTGCTTTGTTCGGCGTGTAGGTGATTTGCACATTTATCGTTTCGGCATCGTTCAATGTTGTTGTTGAAGTTTTTGCTTGAAGCATCGGCGTTGAACAAAGAATATTTTTGATCGTGATCGGTTTGCCCGAAACATTTTTCAGCGAAACAGTTTTGGCCGTCGACTGGTTGAGAGGAATTTCGCCGAGCCAAAAATTATGATCCGTCAGCTCTAAAACTTCTTTGATCAGAACATGAAACCTGACCGAGACGTTGGGGCATGCTGGGTCGTTCGTTGTGATGTTCACATGTTTTTCAGTTTTTCCCGCGCGATAGCCGGAGGAATTGAATTCGATTTTGACGGCATCGTGCTGCCCTGGAAGAAGGAATTCTTTCGGTTTCTCAATCGTCGTGCATCCGCAGGATGGATCGATGGCAATGATGCGCAGCGTATCGTTGCCGATGTTTTGCAATTGCACATGTCCTTGTTTTTTTGCGCCGGCATACACAGAACCGAAATCGATATCTAATTTATCGACAGATAGTTTTGGCTGCGCGAAAGAAATTGAAAACGCACAAAGAAAAATGCCAACCATTCGAGATAGATAGTTCATTCCTCATCTCCTTCTATTATTATTTCCACCACGCGCCGGTCGCTGCCATTTGCCGCAGCAGCGGCGCCGGACGATACCGTTCTTCCTGCAAGTCTTGATGCAATGCTTGGACGACGGCAAACACTTGTTGAATGCCTATGCGATCCGCCCACTCGATGGGGCCGAAAGGAAAATTCATACCCAATGTTACCGCTGTATCGATATCTTGCGGCGATGCAATTTCGTCCATGACGGCAAAGACCGCTTCATTGATAATCTGACAGAGAATTCGCGGCAGCACCATTCCGACGCGATCTTGAACGATTTCAATTTGTTGGTGAAGTGTTTGAAAAAATCGTGAAACAGCATCGACTGTTTCTTTGGGAGAATAAATTGTCGGTGCGACTTCGAGCAGCGGTTTTTCAAGAAGCGATGGAAGGGCGGCAATTCCCACCAATCGATGCTTGCCTGCGATCCAAGCCGATTGTGCCGTCGCCGTGATGACCACAGAAGAACTGATGATTGGCGCGGTGTCCGCTAATGTGTGCGCGAGTAATTCTAAATTTTGTTTTTTCCTTGCAAGAGCGGTGTTCGTCAGTTCGATGCCGATTGCGGTTTTGGGGTTGATGGCGTTTGTTACGTTGAATTGCGATGCCCGTTCGGAATTTTGGAATGCACCTTCATTTAAGGTGATGTACACTTCATAACCGTTTGCCATGCAAACGGCGGCAAATTCTTCTACCATCGGTGACTCGCCAAGAATATGAATGATGGCTTTTTCCGCCGAAGGAAGTTGTTCCGTGCTTGCTGCTTTACTCGGATGGTTGATTTTTTTGGATGTTTTCTGTGCCACTATAACTCTTCCTCGTACGTATAAAAACCTTTGCCCGATTTTTTTCCTAACAATCCTGCATCGACCATGCTCTTTAATAATGGTTGAGGCCGAAAACGCGGTTCGTGGTACGTTTGTTCGTACAACGATTTTGCAACGGTAAGAAAAGAATCGAGTCCTCGTCGGTCAAGCGACTCAAAAGGCCCCGTTGAAAATCCGCCGATGGTTTTTGTGATCCGGTCGATTTGTTCGGCATCGGCAACATGTTCGCCAAGCAGACGAAGCGCTTCGCTGTAAAAAGGAAACGCCGTGCGCGTCACAAGAAATCCCGGCGTATCCTGCACGAGCAGAGGTTTTTTTTGCAGGGCGGCGGCGAACGACGAAGCAATTTCCACAACGCCTGCTTGTGTCCGATTGCCGCGAATAATTTCCACAAGCTGTGTCGTTTCTACCGGTTGAAAGAAATGCAGGCCGATGATGCGTTCGGGAATCTTGACATAGGTTGCAACGGACGCAATAGAAAATGTCACCGTGCCGGTTGCTAAAATGGTCGTTGGCCTTGCGTTGGCATCGAGATGTTTCAACAAATCTTGCTTAACCCGTAAATCTTCTACGACCGTTTCGAGAATTAGGTCGCAATGTCCGATGTCGGAAAGTGCGGTGCGGGTTTTCAAGAGATCGAGCGCGGCAATGGATTCTTCCGGTTTCATTTTTTCTTGCTGCACGCTGTGCCTGAATTCTGCTTTCATACGCTCGATACCGCGGCGCAGAATCGTTTCGTTAATATCGTAGAGAAGAACTTCTACGCCGTTCAAAATGGCGAGTTTCGCAATCGCCGTGCCCATGGTTCCCGCTCCGACAATGCCTAAATGTTTTACGATGTGTGACACAAAGTTCCTTTTGTTATTGTACTGCTGATGTGCCATCAAAGGCAAACAGATATAAAAACGTACGAAAGAGAGAGTGAAAAAACAACGACTCATTTTTATTTTTCTTTAAAGAAAAAGTTTTGAGCAACTGAAAAAGTATTTTGATATTTTATGATGAGGATACATTAAAGGAGGTAGGGATGAAGATGATGGCACAATGCAAAAAATGTTTCAAGGCGATGCGCTTGTGCGCTCTCTTTCTTTTTCCGTGTATTGCTTTCTCGCAAGTAGACACAACTGAACAACAAATGATCTCTACATTTAACAGATGGCTACGTGATGCAGATAATATTGTGATAGGGAAAACAATATCAACTCAGACGGTGCATGACAGTTGCAATACAAATTATAAATATCCTATTACTTCAGTTACGTTTAAAATATTTAAAGTACTTAAGGGTGATATTCACACCAGTACATTTGAGTTTAAGACTATCGAGAATGAACTTGTCTCGGTATTATGGGGGAGTGGATATCATAATGGAAGATATAATACAGGTGAGTTAGCAATCTATTATTTTAAAAATAAAGATCGATGTGGTTATGTCGATGAAGTACATAGGGATTGTATTATTGGAGGAGATTTTGAACGTACTCCGGTAAGAGATGGAGCTATTTACTTAGGTAATCAATTATCGACTTCTGCGTTGCCATACATTGATCTAATAAGAAGATCGCTTTTAAATCCAATCGATTATTCAAGATATATACATATGAGATTTGTAAGCAGTAAGCCACAGTATAAAAATCAAGTGACGATGGGTTTAGATCGGTCTGTTACCACTACCAACCGTACAGAGAACTTCAATCATGCTCTTTTTGATACGAGTGAACAAACGAGAAGCAAATCCATCCAACATGCAATAACAAATTCAGAAGTCATAGTAGATGCCCAAGTAATTTCGATGGAACCCAAATGGATAGTTACTGAAAAAGGGAAAAAAATACATACTACTGTAAAGTTTAAAGTGCTCCAAACAATAAAAGGAACTGTTCAAAATAATGAAGTGTCTTATGACTGTCCGGGAGGCAGCTTTAGTGATGATTCAACAAAATTAACGGTTTCACCACGCTTTAAACTTAATGATAGAATGATCGCTTATTTTTCAAAAATGTCCGCGGATAGTATTTACATTATAGGCAAATTTCATAAGGTTGATAATGGTCAGGTAAAGATTTTTTACCACACTGTTAGCGTTGATAAATTTATTGAAGTAATAAAAATGTACGTACGGGACAGGGTAGGAGATGTGTCATACTTTCACCGGTTGATGGAAAATGAAAATTGAGATAGTGAGGATAATTTATAAGGAGGTAGGGATGAAGATGATGCGATGGAACAAATATTATTTCAAGGCGATGTGCTTGTGTGCTCTCTTTTTATTCCCGTGTATTGCGGTTTCGCAACAAGATACAAGTGAAGAAGGAATGACGAAGAATTTTCTGGAATTAATACGCACCTCAGATATCATTGTCGATGCACAAGTGATATCAATGGAGTCAAGGTATTTAGATAGTAGCGATACCAGAAGTGAAATTTTTAAACCGATGCATACGACAGCTATTTATACATTAGTAAAGTTTAAAGTATTTCAAATAATTAAAGGTATAGTAGAAAATAATGAAATTATTATTGATCAACCTGGAGGCAAAGTAGGTAGGACCGGTCAATGGCCGAGCACTTCACCAGATCATCGCTTAAATGATCGTGCAATCTTTTGCTTCAGCAAACAGAACTCCAATATCGGGTTACAAGAATATCGTAGAATACAAATCAGGAATGGACTTGTAAGATTGGGACAGCACAGGGTAGATGCCAATGAATATATCGGTATTATGAAACAATCGATCACCGATACAACAGCGTTTCGAAAATATTATCATGAATTTAAAGTAGCTGATGAAGAATACAGGGAAAGGAAACTTAAATGGGGTGATGATGGGATAATGCCGGTCGGTGCAGTCGATAGTATTCATCAAGCTCTCATACAAAAAAAACATGAAGAGTATCTTAAAAAGCATCCCAATCCGGTAAGCATTGATACGATAAAAGGGGGCGTAAAATGAAGATGTTGGTATTTGGAAAAAATTATTTCAAAGCGATGCGCTTGTGCGCTCTCTTTCTTTTTCCGTGTATTG
>DATKMP010000138.1:0-9572 GCA_035541775.1 Bacteroidota bacterium
TCATGCTTCTCTGCATCGTCGATGGAGCATGGCAAAGGGCCGCAGCGCAGGAAGTACATCAAGAGCGGCAGTACTATGCCTGGGGTCATCAAACGGATGTGATGAGTGGGGATAAAAAAATGCCCCCGCACATTCTTCCTCTTGTTCAAGTGAAAGGAAATAAATTTGTCAATGCTGCGGGCGATACAATTTTATTTCGGGGCGTTGCGATTGCCGATCCCGATAAGTTAGAACAACAAGGAAGATGGAATAAAAATCTTTTTGTTCAGGTCAAAGAACTGGGAGCGATGATTGTGCGCATTCCGGTGCATCCGGTTCCATGGCGGATGCGGACACCGGAACAATATCTGCCGCTTCTTGACCAAGCTGTGGAGTGGTGTTCCGAACTCGGAATGTATGTCGATATCGATTGGCATTCGATCGGCAATCTTGGAATGGAACTGTTTCAAAATCCAGTTTATAATACAACACGGAAAGAGACTTATGAATTTTGGCGAACGATGGCAATCCACTTTAAAGGAAATACCACAGTCGCTTTTTATGAACTTTTTAACGAGCCCACAGTGGAAAACGGAAAACTCGGTTCGCTGACGTGGAGCGAGTGGAAAGCCATAAATGAAAACATCATTCGTCTCATTCGCGCGTACGATACGGAGAAAATTCCTCTTGTCGCGGGACTCGATTGGGCATACGACCTCACGCCGCTTCGCATCGAACCGATCCAGGCTGCTGGAATTGGATATGTCACACATCCGTATCAGCATAAGCGCAAGCCGCCGTATGAACCAAAATGGGAAGAAGATTTTGGATTTGCTGCTTCCGAGTATCCGGTGGTTGCCACGGAGTTTGGCTTTATCGAACGAGGGAGCGCAACCGAAGAGTATAAGAATGCCATCGTTCAATATCTTGAAAGAAATGGCATCAGCTGGATATGCTGGGTCTTCGATCCGGATTGGTATCCGCAGTTGATTGAATCGTTCGACACATTTAAACTTACAGGCAGCGGAGAATTTTTTCAACAGGCGCTGCGGCAAAATCTACAACAGCCGAATCGTGGAGTGCACAAATAATTCTGTCCACTCGTTCGAAATTATGAAGTGGAAAATTTTTATTGCAGCTGTATCGTTCGTTGCAGGCGTCAATAATATGCAGGCAGCGGGGAATTTTTTTCCGGCAAACCATCCGTTCATTCAATATTTCGGCCGCTGGAATATGAGTGATACAGGACACGCTCAATATTCTTGGCCAGGCGTATATTTGCGGACCGAATTCACAGGAACAAGCATACGGATTCGCATGACGGATAGTACCAATTATTTTAACGTCTCGATAGACGGCAACGTGCATCATGTTTTTCATGGCACTCAACGTGGCGAAACGGAATACGTCCTTGCTGAAAATCTTCCCAATGCCAACCACACGCTTGTATTCAGCAGAAGAAATATCACATTCGAATCTCCCTATTCTTTGGGAGGTTTCGTTTTAGACAGCGGCGCGACACTCCTTCCGCCGCCGCCAAAACCGTTGAGAAAAATTGAATTCATTGGCGATTCATTCACGGCCGCTGAGAGCAACGAAGCAACCGAACCATCGTTGCCCTGGGAAGCGAGATTTCCAGTGACCAATATCGACAAAGGATTTGCCGTCATTATTGCAAAACATTTTCAAGCTCAATATACAACCACATGCCGATCTGGAAGCGGCATGTATTGTAATTGGCAGGGCGATACGAATATTGCCATTCCCAAAATATTCGATCGTACATTGATGGAACAAAAATATCCGCAATGGAATTTTCAACAATGGATTCCCGATGTTGTCGTAATTTGTCTTGGATTGAATGATTTTTCAGGATTGAAAGATTCATCAGGAATCGTATCTCATGAAAAATCTCTGAATTTTAAAACGGCATATCGCCGGTTCGTTCACAAGTTGCGAGATGTCTATCCTCGGACAAATATTGTCGCTGTTGCCGCATATCCAGAATGGATTCGTTTCCACGTAAAACAGATCGTTGATGAAGAAATCGCATCGGGGCATCATGATATTTTTTATGCAACATTCGATGAAATTCCGGGCGGTTATGTCGCCAATGGTCATCCGACCGTTGCGACACATCAAAAAATGGCAGATCAAATAATCCAAGCCATGGAGTCGTTCAATCTTTTTATTAAGTAGGTATAAGCAATGAAAAAATATTTTCCTTCAGACCATCGATATGAAACAATGAAATACAACCGCTGCGGCCGGAGCGGTGTGCAATTGCCCGCGGTGTCGCTCGGGCTCTGGCATAATTTCGGCAGCGTAGATGATTTTACGAATGCACAAAATATGATTCGTCATGCCTTCGATCTCGGAATCACACATTTCGATCTTGCAAATAATTATGGCCCTGTCGCAGGAAGCGCAGAAAAAAACTTCGGAAAAATTTTGAAACTTGATTTACTTCCGTTTCGCGATGAATTGATTATTTCGACCAAAGCCGGCTACGGAATGTGGCCCGGTCCGTACGGCGATTGGGGATCGAGAAAATATTTGATCGCGAGTTTAGATCAGAGTTTGCGGCGTATGGGATTAGAGTACGTGGATATTTTTTATCACCATCGGCCCGATCCGCAAACTCCTTTAGAAGAAACAATGCATGCCCTGGATCAAATTGTCCGGTCAGGCAAAGCGTTGTATGTCGGCATTTCAAATTATCCGGCAGAACTTACGAGCAAGGCATCGGCACTATTGAAAACGCTCGGAACTCCGTGCCTGATCCATCAACCAAAATATAGTATGTACGAACGATGGGTGGAAAAAGACTTGCTGAATGTGTTAGGCAAAGAGGGAATCGGATGCATCGCGTTTTCACCTTTAGCGCAGGGATTGCTGACAGATAAATATTTTAAAGGGATTCCCAAAAATTCCCGAGCCGCCAATCCACATGGTTTCCTTAAAATTGATCAAGTAACAGAAGAAAAAATTTCAAAATCGTTACGACTGAACGAAATAGCACAATTTCGAGGGCAGAAATTATCTCAAATGGCGCTTGCATGGATTTTAAGAAATCCAGAAATGACATCTGTTCTTATCGGTGCCAGCCGTCGGTCCCAGATTGATGATGCCGTTGGATCGTTGAATAATTTGAAATTCACACAAGAGGAACTTCATCAAATACATGGCATCTTGGGATAAAGTATTCCGAGTTCAACTTTGAGACCTATAGTTTTATTAGAATAATATGGGTTTATCGAATTGATAAAAACAAATGTTTGAAATGCATTAAAAATGCCATTTCTTACTTGAAAAAAAGGTCGTAAAGTAATTTTTTTTGGCACTATTTGTGGTTTCTAAATGACGTTACGGTAAAAGAACAAACGATATACAAAGGCGGAAACCTTGCGTTTGCAACTTAGTTTTTGTAGAGTCACACAAAATAAAATCAATAATTAAAAAACTAAAAGGATTCCTACCAGGAGACTGTTATGTTTATTGAGAAGATGTGCTACGGAAAATTGTTTTTGGGAGTAATGGTTGCGCTCTTTTTTTGCTTTGCGTCTCACACCATGTATGCGCAAGGATCAGGTTCAATAAAAGGGCAAGTAGTCGATAATGAAACAGGCGAAGCGATTATCGGCGCAAACATTGTCATTGTGAATACGAGTTTAGGCGTTGCCGCGGATGTTAATGGCGAATTTTATTTGAGGTATGTCCCGGCGGGCAAAGTGACTCTAAAAGTTTCATCGCTTGGTTATGCTGTCGCGACACGAGAAATTGAAGTTGCTGATGGTGCGGCTATCAATAACCAGATTTTTAGATTGGCACCACAGACAATCACTGGTGAAGTCGTAACCGTCACAGCACAAGCACGAGGTCAAGACCTTGCTATCAATCAACAGCTTGCATCGAATACCATTAGCAATATCGTTGCGGCGGATCGCATCAAAGAATTGCCCGATGCAAGTGCCGCAGAATCTATCGGACGGTTGCCTGGCATTTCCATCGATCGATATAATGGTGAGGCGACCGGCGTTGCCATTCGAGGATTAGCGCCAAAATATAATACCGTTACCGTCAATGGTGTGGCGTTGCCTGCAACCAACAATCAAGATCGAAGCGTCGATCTTTCTCTTATTTCTTCCAACCTCCTCGATGGCATCGAAGTAAAAAAAGCCAACACGCCCGATATGGATGCGGACGCACTCGGTGGAACAATAGATCTGCGATTAAAAGAAGCTCCGGAAGGGTTTCAAGTAAATGGCGGAGTACAAGGAGGATATAATTATCTTGTAAATAAATTATGCAACTACAGCGGCAATCTGAGTATAAGCAATCGTTTCTTTGATAATAAGCTTGGCGTCATCGTGGGATTTAATGGAGATCGAAATAATCGGACCGCAGATAAATTAACTGCGGCATATAACAGTACCACGACCACTATCTATGACAATCAATTAACTTTAAGAAGAGAAGAAGCATACAAAAACCGAGTCGGTGGAAATATTATACTCGATTATAAAATTCCTAACGGAAAATTGAGCGCTGATGGTTTCTATAATGAAGCAACAACTCATGGTACGTATTATCAAGATCAAATGGACTTTCAACAAAACAAACATTATTACAGCTTGGAATCCGATATATCCACGACGGCTATCTACACCACAAGTTTAGGAATTGTACAGGATTTTGGATGGATAAAGTACGATCTTGGCGTTGCAGCGGTCGGAACAAAAACAACAGATCCCAATGATTATCAATGGCAATTTAATCAAGAAGCAGCTGCCTTTAATGGAACCTCGCCTGAAATAGTAACGATGCCATTGGATCAGGTCTTTTCGCTTGAAACTCCAAACTATAATCAAACAGGGATACAGCAATTATACCAATATGGCAAAGACCTGAATGAAAAAACAAAAAGTGCACAATTCAATATACAAATCCCCTATCGATTTACGGATAATGTGAATGGTGACATAAAATTTGGCGGAAAACTTCGCTGGATTGACAGAAACTTTGATCAAGAACAATATGGAAGATCTGGTCTTGTGTACGGCGGGCTGTGGACAAGTGTTGCGAAGGAACTGACGACAGCACTTGAAGCTCGGTACCCGGATGATTTTAACGAACAATCAGATTCAACTCTTATTGCTAATACCGGTATTTGGCCGCTTACCCGTTTCAATCGAGGTTATGCACCGCCGTCAAATTTTCTGGGCGGTCAATATAAATTGGGAATGATGCCTGATTTGACGCTTATGCAAGAAATCATGAATGTATTTCCATCTATGCAAAATAGAAATTGGCAGAGATTTTCCATCGGCTCTTTGGGAAGCGATTATGATGGCATAGAACGCTATGAAGCCGGTTATATAATGACGGAACTAAACATTGGACCATATATTACGTTCACACCCGGGGTACGGTATGATGAAGATTACACGCGATATCATGGTGAAACATTCCAAGCTGTCAATAGTTCGAACACGGAAGCGCCTCCAGTCGGTTTAACAATGAATACGAGTTATCGAAGCAATAATTTTTGGCTGCCGATGATCCATTTAAAAATACATCCTGTCGAATGGCTTCGAATCCATTTAGCAGCGACGGAAACAGTAACACGGCCAGACTTTAGTATGTATGCACCAATTACTTCGATCGACGCTTATGGAAATAGTTTGAATGGAGCAAATTCCACCCTGCGAGATTCTCGTTCTAAAAATCTTGATGCGATGGTTTCTGTCTATCAAAACTATATTGGCTTTATCACCGTTTCCGGATTTTATAAAAGGATTGACGATTTGATTATGTTTGAAGCTATTCAAACCGTGAACAGACCGCTTTATCTGAATCTTCGTGATACATTGCATTTGATTGATGTTAATGCGCCGTTAACGTGGTTTATCAATCCTCCTTATTCAGGTGGCTCGGCTCCTCAGATCAATACGTATATTAACAATCAATCGCCGGCACAAGTACGCGGTATCGAGTTCGAGTGGCAGACCAATTTTTGGTACCTTCCTTCTGTCTTAAAAGGCATTGTTTATAGCATCAACTGGACATATATCAATTCACAATTATGGCTGCCTATGTGGCTGACGACGACCAAGAGTATTTTTGATCCAACAGCGCATGGCTTTGTATCGGTCTCATCGGCAACGGAATCATTTAGATCAAGCCGTATTCCAGATCAGCCGTCGCATATTTTAAATTCGACGCTCGGTTATGATTATAAAGGTTTTTCGATTCGTCTCTCATATATTTATCAGTCGGATAAATTTACGAGCAGCGGTGCGACTGCGCTTACTGATTCGTACACGGCTCCATATCATCGTTGGGATTTATCTGCACAACAAAAAATTACGGATAACATCCAGTTGTTTGTGAACTTTAATAACTTGACAAATACATACGATGAAAGTGATGTCGAAAATTCGAGCTTCTATCCTCAATCGCTTGCATATTATGGTAAAACGATAGATGCTGGGTTGCGGTTTAATTTTTAGAAAACGTATTGTGGTACAGTTAACTAATAAATAATCAATCATTCACAAACAAACAGGAGTAATTTATGAAAAAAATTTTCTACGTTACACTGGTTGTGTTTATTGCTTGCTTGCTGATAGTACCGTGGCAGCAAGCAAAAGCACAATCGTTGCAGGATACGACAAACGTCATTTCCAATGATTCGATGTACGTCGCATGGATGCAATCGGATGGATCGCCAAGAGTCGATGCTCTGCGGACGGCCATTCTCTCCGATACAGCAGTTGGAGGTGCGAGAAAAAGTGCTACCCGAACATACGTTTTAAAAGTAAACGGTTTTTATTGGGAAGCAAACGATCTTGCCTTCAGCTTTCCGTTGACTATTGTTGGGCAGTCAGTATCAGGCAGTAATTATCCTCCCATGCTTCAAATGACGGATACGAAACCCGATGGCACTGCAGGAGCGGGACATCTGTTCACTGCATCAAGCGATTTTACGTTGAAGAATATTTATGTTACCGGTTGCACCAATGTCAACGGCACGCAGACGGCGTATCAACCAATTACATTCCCGGCAAACAATCACACGTTTACTATTGATAATTGCGTGTTTACACGAAGTAATTTCTCCTTGGTAGTTATTACAGGAACAGGGAACACCGTATCGGTAACAAACTGCAAATTCAGAAACTTAATTGAGTCACCCCCGACACAACAATGGACAGGTCGTGGCGTATCCATTTGGGCCGATCAAGTTTCGGTGATTATGGAAAACAATACCTTCTTTAACGTTGGGTTCGCAACGTTCCAAATGGAAGGCGGTTCATCGACATATTTGCTTTATAACCACAACACCATTGTGAACGTTGGACGTGGTATTATGTCTTCTTCTGGTGATTGGTGGCAGAATGCATATTTTGCAAACAACCTTATCATCAATGGTTGGTGGGAAGGTGAAGGATATGCCGATATGCATAGTAGCGGACGCGATCCAAGATCGACATATAGCGGTTTGTTCACGGTCAATACATTGCCGACAACTTACGGCACATTGCAAAATCGCCGTATCGTTGTTACGAACACAAAAGCATATTTGGATCCAGTAGTCATAGCGAAGTATGGTGCAACGGATTCTATTACACGTGCGTGGTTCTTAGACCCAGTCTCTGCAGCAGATTATGTTAATCCATATACCGTTGCAAGCGGTAATGGTCATATATTCTTTGGCGACACGGGATATATTGATCATTTCCCAACAGGAATGTTTAACTATCTGACTGACCCTGCTTGGATGGCGCCGTTATCAACAACGCATAATAAAGCGGATATGATAGATTCCATGTGGGCGTTCATTACCCAAGTACGTGATGGTGGAATTGCCGGTACGCCGTATGGTGGTTTAATCTATACTACATTTTTCTATAAACCAACATTACACAATTCCGACGAAGTATGGCCATTGCCTGAGAACTTTAGTTATACCGATGCTTCTTTGCTGACAGCAGGATCCGATGGATTCCCGCTCGGCGACTTAAACTGGTTCCCGACTCAGAAAGCATCCTATTTAGCTAATCGACAATTTTATGTTAATAAAGTTCAAGATAAAGCGGGAGCTAATTATGTTCAAGTTATTAAATCCAAAGTTGAAGCGGAGCTTGGCGGATTAAGTGGAACCGCAACTCAAGGCGCCAATGTCGGATTTATTTACTGGGACTATGAAAATGCCGGACAACTTCAGTGGACCTTTACGGTGCCAGCGGGGAAAGCTGGGCTCTACAGCACAAAATGGCAAATTAACCTAGATGGTAAGAGCGGTTCGCAAGGAATGGTATTGGAGATCAACGGTAAGCAGATTAATGATAAAGCCCTCGGTTGGGGCGCAACACCTTTTGCTTATGGTTCGAACGTTCCTAATTCTCTAACCCAAGTTCAAGGAGCTCCGGCCAATGATTGGTGCTGGATTGAAATGGATACGACGAATTGCACAACCCCTGCTGCATTTACTCTTCCAGCAGGAACCAATACTATCGGTGCGTATCCCGGTGGATGGAACGGTCTTTTATTTGCAGAAGTTGACCTTGCTCCATTTCCTACCGCAGGTGCATCGGATACAATTAGATGTAAGGGAGCAGACGCAGTTGCAGATAAAGCAACGGCTGGTGCTGTTGGAATTCCCTGGGTTGCTTCTAGCGCCAAGTATGTCACTTTAGGTTCTGCAGGTAAAGATACCCTTACGTTTACTGCTGATACGACTGGTTCATATCTGGCTCACATCTTTGGCCAGAATCTAAGTGGTTCTAATCAAACTATCACGTTATCGGAAAATGGTACCACGCTTATTACAGCGGCGTTACCATGCAAAACTGTAAACAGTAAGGTCGATAGTACTGGTAATGATGTTGTTACTGCTGCATTCACATTAACGAAGGGTGCACATAAAATTGTTTTGAGCGGCGCTAATGCCAATATTGATTATCTGCAGTTTATATATCAATATCTTGTTACCGGTGTCTCCGCTAGCCAACATCCGAGTGCCTTCGCACTTGAACAAAACTATCCGAACCCCTTCAATCCATCGACGAAGATTAACTTTACGTTAGCGAAAGCTGCCAATGTGAAGTTGACGGTGTACAATCTTCTCGGACAAAAAGTGGCAACACTTCTTGAAAACCGTATGGATGCTGGTCAACATAGTGTGACATTCGATGCATCGAAACTCACAAGCGGCGTTTATTTCTATAGAATCGAAGCTGGCGACTTTACGATGGCAAAGAAGATGCTTCTCCTCAAGTAATTAATTTTTTATTAGGACAGCATTTTATATTTCAGGGTGGCCAACATGAGAAATGTTGACCGCCCTGTTTTTTTTATATTCAATAGATGGTTGCAAGAAGATAACGAACTGAAAAACGGTGAAAATATTTTTCCGTCGATTCATCAAATCAGTCGATGGAACGGAAAAGTCTTTGGAAAGTAAATTGTTGAATTGTTTGGCAGAGGTGGTCTCATGTGTTTTTATAAAAGAATTTCGTTTTGGCTTCTCTTAGCGCTTCTGTGGCAGAGTGCTTTTTCGCAAACCGAAAGAATCCGCTATAATAACC
>DATKMP010000139.1:0-8668 GCA_035541775.1 Bacteroidota bacterium
AGATAAACAATTTTTTGAATTATTCTTGCACACCATACCATCGAAACATTTCTTTTTGTATATTAAAACCACTTCAGAGGTATGATCATTAATACGATGGGCTAAAAGGCGCATGAAAATTTCTATTATTGGAACAGGATATGTCGGATTAGTGCAAGGCGCTGTATTTGCCGATACCGGTAATACGGTCCTTTGCATGGATGTCGATGAAAAGAAAATTCATAATTTGAAGAAAGGGATTATTCCCATTTTTGAACCGGGCTTAAAAGAAATGGTCACACACAATGCGCAGAACGGGCGATTGGAATTTACTACTCGTTTGGATCTTGCCGTTGAACGTTCAGAGATTATTTTCTTATGCCTTCCCACGCCGCAATCCGAAGACGGGTCGGCAGACCTTTCGCACGTTATGTCGGTGGCAGAGCAAATCTGTCAGCATATCAACGGCGATAAAATTATCGTCAGTAAAAGCACGGTCCCTGTCGGCACCGTTGACAAAGTGCGGCAAGTGTTTAAAAAGGTAACGCGCTATTCGATTGATGTTGTCTCCAATCCTGAATTTTTAAAAGAAGGCGCTGCGATTCAAGACTCGTTAAAACCCGACCGTATCGTCATCGGTACACGCAATGCCAAGGTCGTTGAAACCATGATGGAATTATACGAACCGTTCGTTCGCACCGGAAATCCGATTCTCTTTATGGATGAGCACAGCGCCGAATTGACCAAATATGCATCCAATTCATTTCTGGCGACAAAGATTTCGTTTATGAATGAACTTGCAAATTTATGCGAGCGGGTGGGCGCCGACATCAACCTCGTTCGCAAAGGAATGGGAAGCGATCCTCGCATTGGTTCACAATTTCTCTTTGCGGGAGTTGGCTACGGCGGTTCATGTTTTCCCAAAGATATCAAAGCGCTTATTCATACCTCACAAGACCATGAATATGACTTTAAAATTCTTCAGGCCGTGGATGATGTCAATACACAACAAAAAAAATTACTGTATCGAAAAGTTCATCATTACTTTGACGGACAACTTTCGGATAAAACCATTGCTGTATGGGGGCTTTCCTTTAAGCCGCAAACAGATGATATGAGAGAAGCGCCGGCCATCGATATTGTGTCTGCCTTGCTCGAACAGCAAGTTCACGTACGCGTTCATGATCCGATCGCCATCGACCGTGCAAAATCGATCTTCCATAATAACGTCGAGTATTTTGAAAATAGCTACGATGCCCTTAAAGGTGCGCATGCGCTCTTAATCGTCACCGAATGGAACGAATTCCGAAAACCTGATTTTCAAAAAATAAAATCCTTGATGAAAACACCTATCATTTTTGACGGCAGGAACATTTACGATCCCAAAATGATGAAAGAACTCGGCTTTGTATATTCTGGAATAGGAAGAAAATAAAAACAATATTTTCATCTCTATTTTGTCAAAAGCCCTAACGCAAATAATAATTGGTAATGGAGCATAGAAACACAATGAGCAAAACAGCATTGATTACTGGAATTACCGGACAGGATGGTTCGTATCTCGCAGAACTGCTTCTGGAAAAAGGTTACACGGTTCACGGCATTATCCGCCGCAGCAGTTCCTTCAACACTGCACGAATCGACCATCTGTTTAATTCCAATTTACATGACAATCGTTTTTTTCTGCACCACGGCGATGTCACCGATGGAAGCAATATCAATCGATTGCTTGAAAAAATTCAACCGGATGAAATTTACAATCTTGCCGCTCAAAGCCATGTGAAAGTTTCGTTCGATGTGCCCGAATATACCGCGCAGGTTGATGCCGTCGGCACGTTACGATTTATCGATGCCATACGAGAGACAGGATTGAAGACAAAATTTTATCAAGCATCAACAAGCGAATTGTTCGGCAAAGTTCAAGAAGTTCCTCAGTCGGAAAAGACGCCGTTTTATCCGCGCAGCCCGTACGGCGTGGCAAAATTGTACGGATACTGGATTATTGTGAATTACCGCGAAGCATACGGAATCTATGCATGCAACGGAATTTTGTTTAATCATGAATCTCCGCGCCGTGGAGAAACATTCGTCACACGGAAAATAACGTTGGCGGCATCGCGCATCAAATTAGGATTGCAAAAACAACTCACGCTGGGCAATCTCCATTCCAAAAGAGATTGGGGATATGCGCCGGAATATTGCGAAGGTATGTGGCGTATCTTGCAGCAAGAACAGCCGGATGATTTTGTCCTTGCAACGGGTGAGACGCATACGATAAAAGAATTTGCAGAAGAAGTATTTTCGCAGCTTGATCTTCCCTTGGTTTGGAAAGGAAGCGGAGAAAACGAACAGGGCATCGATAAAAATGGAAACGTCCTGGTTGCCGTCGATCCAAAATATTATCGTCCGACAGAAGTTGAATTGCTGATCGGCAATCCTAAAAAAGCAAAAGAAAAATTAGGGTGGCAGGCAACGACAACATTTAAAGAACTTGCCCGCCTTATGGCGAATGCGGATTTTGAAAAAGTAAAAAAGCGCGGATATTGAACGATGATGAACAAAACAGATAAAATTTATATTGCCGGGCATACCGGACTTGTCGGCTCCGCGATTACGCGGAATCTTCTTGCGCAAGGATACACCAACCTTGTGTATCGAACCATCGAAGAATTTGATCTTACGCGGCAGGATGCTGTTGAAAAATTTTTTGAATCGGAAAAGCCCGATATCGTTTTTCTTGCGGCAGCAAAAGTCGGCGGCATTTATGCCAACAATACGTATCCCGCAGAGTTTATTTATATCAATCTGCAAATTCAGAACAATATCATTCATAATGCGTACCGTGTCGGCGTCAAAAAATTATGTTTTCTCGGCAGTTCGTGTATCTATCCCAGACTTGCGCCGCAGCCGTTAAAAGAAAGTTATTTGTTAGACGGAAAATTAGAAGAAACGAACGAGCCCTACGCCATTGCAAAAATTGCCGGCATTAAAATGTGTCAATCGTACAATCGCCAGTACGGCACGCGGTATATTTCTGTCATGCCGACAAATTTGTACGGCATCAACGATAATTTTAATTTGCAAACCTCGCACGTTCTTCCGGCGCTGATTCGAAAGTTTATCGAAGCGAAACATGCAAATGCTCCGTCGGTGACCATTTGGGGAACAGGGACTCCGCGCAGAGAATTTCTTTTTGTGGACGATATGGCGGATGCATGCATATATTTGATGAACCATTATGACGGCAATGAATTCGTCAATATCGGCATCGGCGAGGATGTTACCATTCTGGAACTTGCGACGATCATCAAAGAGGAAGTGAACTTTACCGGAACATTAGAGTTCGATACAACGAAGCCGGACGGAACGCCGCAAAAATTATTGGATGTATCCCAATTGCATCAGCTTGGCTGGAAAGCAAAAATTTCTTTACGGGAAGGAATTCGAAAAACCCTTACGTGGTATTTGGAGAATAAAGTTTGAAATCGGTGGTAACAGGCGGCGCCGGATTTTTAGGATCGCATTTATGCGACCGATTGTTGGCGGAAGGGCATGATGTCGTTTGCATCGACAACCTTATTACGGGCGATACCGCAAACATTGCGCATCTCATCGGGAATCCGAAATTCAAATTTATCCAATATGATGTCACGAATTATATTTTTATCGATGGCGCTGTAGATTTTATTTTTCATTTTGCATCGCCTGCAAGCCCGATAGATTATTTGAAAGTCCCGATTCAAACGTTAAAAGTCGGATCGCTGGGAACGCACAAAGCGCTTGGCCTTGCCCGAGCGAAACGAGCACGATTTCTCATCGCGTCCACATCGGAAACATACGGAGATCCGATGATTCATCCTCAGACGGAAGAATACTGGGGCAACGTCAATCCTGTGGGTCCACGCGGTGTGTACGATGAAGCAAAACGTTTTGCCGAAGCAATGACCATGGCATATCACCGTTATCACGGACTCGAAACACGCATTGTGCGTATCTTCAATACCTACGGTGAACGCATGCGCATCAATGACGGGCGTGCGATACCGGCGTTTCTTTCGCAGGCATTGCGCCATGAAAATGTCACGGTATTTGGCGATGGGATGCAGACGCGAAGCGTGTGTTATGTTTCGGATTTAATCGACGGAGTATATAAACTCATGATGTCGGATTATGCGATGCCGGTCAATATCGGCAATCCGGAAGAGATCACGATGTTGGATTTGGCGAAAGAAATTATTGCGCTGACCGGCAGCAAGAGCAAAATTATTTTTCAAGATTTACCAACGGACGATCCCAAAGTGCGCCAGCCGGATATTACGAAAGCAAAAAATATTTTAGGATGGGAACCGAAGGTGCACCGAGTCGAAGGATTGCAAAAGACCATTCAATATTTTAAAATGAAGTTGAACTTGAACACGTCAAGATTCTCTTGAAGACGCAAAACTATTCTTCCTCCCGCCAATAAATTGTATGCAATTTTCTGTCATCATTCCTACCTATAACGAAGAACAATTTATTGTGGCATGCTTGCAGTCGATTATCCAGCAAGATGTTGAACGGTCTGAATACGAAATTATCGTGTCGGATGCGAGTTCGACAGATCGAACCCGTGACCTTGCGCAACCCTTTGCCGATACCATTGTCGTGACCGCTGAACGCGGTATTGCCCTCGGGCGCAATCGCGGCGCACGTGCAGCAATGGGTGAAATATTTGTTTTTGTGGATGCAGATGCAAAATTGCATCCTTCATTTTTACGAACACTCAAAATGCAGTTTGCTACATCGAATGTTGTCGGCGTAACGGGAATAGCGCGGGCGTATGATGGAACTATGCCGCAACGATTTGTATATCAAGCTACCTACATGTTGGTACGCTTTTTTTTAATCTTTCAACTTGCATTATTCCCCGGCATCTGTGTCGCGTACCGCAAAGAAGCTTTTTTTCATGTCAACGGATTTCGTGAAGATTTCGGCGTCGTTGAAGATTTGGATTTAAGCAGAAGAATTTCTAACATAGGTAAAGTCGTTCTTGATGCACAAGCAAAAGCAACAGTATCTTCACGGCGGTTGAGCAAGCACTTGATACCAACTGTGGGATATCATATCTATAACGACCTGCGATATTTGTTCACCGGCACCGCCGCACGACAATATCCTAAAATAGAAGAAACACATTCATGGAAAGATTTGTGGAAGCAGTAGAGGGCAGCTGCATCATAATTTCGGAGAAGCTATGAAAATAAAAATATTCCACCGCTGCTTCATCGTACTGCTTCTTCCAATAGTTCTACACGCACAGACAGTGTATCTGCCGCCTTCCAATGAAGTGTATGAATTTCTAACCCGCATGGCTGCCAAAGGATATCTATCGAACTATCAAGATGCAGCAAAGCCCTTAAGCCGGATGTATCTTGCAACGCAGCTCAACGAACTTGAGCCGTTCAGTGAAAAAATGACATCGGTGGAACGTGCGACGTATGAATTTTATAAAACAGAATTTCATTATGAATTGCTTTCGCTTGCCGGCGATCCTGAACCAAGCGAGACACGATGGCATTTGTATTCAAAAGAATTCCCTCAAGGACTTTTGAATTTCGATGTCGGCTATGCTTTGACGGCGGAGAACGACGCCGGTTTGAAGAATACGCTGAGCACCAAAGACCTAAAATTTTATGGCTATGCATTTAAGGATGTCGGATTTTATTTTAACTTCGATGATAATAAACAATGGGGAAGCAACCTGAATTACTATCGAATGAACACACCTGCCAAGGGAGTGATCAACTCGTTAGGTGGATTCAATCTTCCATCGTATTCGCTGGATATCGTACCGCAGTCCGATCCCAATGTTCCCGAATTAGATTATGACGAAATCGATGCGCAGTTAGCTTGGCAGGTGGGGGCATTCACTTTCTCAATAGAAAAATCGAACGACATTTGGGGCTACGGTGAAAACGGAAATATTATTTTATCGAACAAACCGCCGTCATACCCGCAAGTGAAAATGCGTGTTCATATAACCGATGACATCGATTTTATTTATTTTCATGCTTCCTTAAATTCGCGTGTGATCGATTCCATTAACAGTTATTACGTAAATTATCTCGGATTTTCTTCGCTTCGCGAAGTCGATCACGTAAAATATTTTGCTGCCCATCAAATTGATATGCGACTCTGGAAAGGCATTGATCTCTCGTTAGGCGAGTCTATCGTCTATAGCGATCGAGGCCCGGAATTGATGTATCTTATTCCCGTTATGTTTTTTAAAGCCGGAGAACATTACAACGGCGACAAGGACAATTGCCAAATTTTTGGAAGTCTCAATCTCAACGTCGTGAAACAAACAAATTTTTATGTATCGTTTTTCATCGATGAATTGAATACCGATAAATTTTTTGACTCCAATGATTCGCGCAGGCAAGTTGCTTTGACTCTCGGAGGGCATACGTATGATCTGTTCGTAGAAAATATCGAATTAGCGGCAGAATATACCCGCGCAAATCCGGGAGTGTATTCTCATAAATATCCCGCGATTACATACACGAATAACGGCTATGTGCTCGGAAGCTGGATCGGACAAAATGCCGACGATGCCAATCTTTCGATAACGTATCGTCCGATGCGTTCGTTAAAACTTTCTGCCTTTCAAGAAATCTACCGGAAAGGAAGTCCCATGCCGCTTGGAGACCAATACGCTGTGGACCAGGGAGGATTTTCATTTTTAGATGGATCACGGCATATTGAACGCATGATCGGCATCAAGGCGCATTATCAGCCGTTGCGCGATCTCTTTATCGATGGGAAAGCACAATTTCATTCGATTACCGATGATGCAAATCCGGCATTAAACATTCATCAACAATTTCAATTTTCACTCGGTGCCCAAATAGGACTTTGGTAAATTAACACATTGTTAAACTTCTTTCTCGACAAAAATGTCTAATAAGTGAAACGATTGTATGAGCAATCTCAGCGACCGCGAACTTGTGGAATCATTTCAGAACGGCCGGGAGGCGTCATTTAATGAACTGGTGCTGCGGTACCAAGAAAAATTGTACTGGATTGCACGACGGTTTGTGAACGATCATGATGTCGCAGATGATATTATCCAAGAAGTCTTTATCAAATCGTACAAGGCGCTTCAAGAGTTCCGAGGTGAATCAAGTGTTTATACATGGTTGTATCGGATTACCGTCAATTATGCATTAAACCACATCCGGCGAAACCGTGTCCGAGAATTTTTTAAAATTGATGAATTCTTCGATATCGAATCCGACACAGATGAACAGCCGGACAAAATTTATGAACGTCAGGAGCAGCATGAATTGATCGAACAAGCGATTGGAGCATTGCCCGAGAAACAAAAGGCGGTCTTTATCTTGCGGTATTATGAAGAACTTCCCTATGAAGAAATTGCCAAAATATTAAAAACATCGGTCGGCGGTTTAAAAGCAAATTATTTTCACGCCGTAAAAAATATTGGAGAACAATTACATAAAAATCATGAAACACGTTAATCAATTGTTGCCGGATTATTTTACCGGTACACTTTCCGAACTTGAGACGCGCACTGTGAAGGAACATCTTGCGAAGTGCCCGATATGTGCGGCAGATTTTGAAGAAGTACAAAACACATTCCAACTTCTTAAGCAACGTCCTCTGCCCGAACCGGATCGTGCCTATTTCGTCAATCTGCTGCCGATGATCCGTCGGCGTCAAGAACGCCATGGCATGGTTGGGCGTTTCTTTAGCGGAAGGACGATGCGTTTGGTGCTGCCTCTGTCTGCCGCGGCAGTGATGATGATGTTCGCTCTTCTGTTGCCTTCCCGCATCAATTCTTCGCGTGATGCATCGGGATTGCACGCGCTCTTGCGCAATATGCCGAACGACGAACTTGCCGATGTGGCTGTTGAGCAAGATAAAACTGCCTTGGTCGCAGAAAATCATGAATTTACTTCAGCAATCGTCGATGAACATCTGGCAAAAGATCGTCTTATGAAAGAAGCATTGCTTGCCGATTCTGAAACGGAACCGCTTTCCAATACGGAACTGGAAAAAACTATCGATGAATTTGACAATGATCAGGTTGACCACCTTCTTGTTCATCTCAGAGAAAGGAAAAGCTTATGAATAAATGGTATCGATGGGTCGTCGTAAGTGTTTTTGCCGTGGGCGTTGCCACACGGGCATCCGCGCAAGACCGTCCTCCGATGGAACCGCCGCCGGCCCCGCATAAAGTTGAGCAATACAAAAAAATGCGCCTGATTGAAGAAATGCATTTAGATGAAGAAACATCCATTCGGTTTTTTGTTCGTTACAATAAACAAATGGACGAGATTCGAGAAATTCAAAAACAACGCAATGAAACGGTAAAGCGATTAAAAGAAATTGTTCAGAGAAATCCATCCTCCGAGGAAATTGAATCGGAAATAAAAAATTACGAAAAATTGGAAGGGCAAATTGCCGAAGTCAGAGTGAAGTTTCTCACTGGTTTGAAAGATATTTTTACGCCCAAGCAAATTGCAGAATATCTTGTCTTCGAACAAAAATTCAATCAAAATTTGCGTGAAGTGCTTCGCGATATGACGCGAGAACACATCGACCATATGCAGTAACGGCGCGTGAAGAAATTTTATTGAAAAGCCGGCACGAATACTGCCGGCTTTTTGTTTTGGAAATGATGAAACCA
>DATKMP010000140.1:0-7987 GCA_035541775.1 Bacteroidota bacterium
GTGATGCCGCATATTTTGACTAATAGCTTATGGTCCATGAACTTCACCAAGCAGTTGGCGTAGTGCTTTTCCCGGATCATCAGTACGCATCAACGTTTCACCGATCAACACCGCATGAACATCATGCTCCATTAACGAACGAATATCGGTTGCATTTTTAATTCCGCTTTCGCTGATAACCGGAATATGGCTCGGAATTATATTTCTCAGCCGGAACGATGTTTGCAAATCCACATTGAACGTCGTCAAATCGCGATTGTTGATACCGATAAGTTTTACCAGATCGAAATCCAGCACATCAATTTCTTTTTCATTATGAACTTCTACCAACACATCGAGTCCGAGTTCGTTCGCTTCAAGATGAAGTTCTTGCAGCTGAGATTTTTCTAATGCAGCGACAATCAACAAAATTGCATCGGCACCTGCCGCTTTTGCTTCCGGAAGCTGGTAAGAATCGATGATAAAATCTTTCCGGAGAATCGGGAGATCCACCGACTTCCGAATAGCAGTGAGATATTCCAATCTACCCTGAAAATATTTTTCATCCGTCAAAACGGAAATCGCCGATGCGCCATGAAGTGAATATGAATTTGCTATCGCAACCGGATCGAAGTCCGCTCGAATAATTCCTTTCGATGGCGAAGCTTTTTTGACTTCTGCAATCACCGCCATATCATTTTTCACCAGCGCATTGTAAAGCGAAATACAGCTTCGATAAAAGTATTCCGATTTCCTCAACTGTGAACGCGGAATAAGAGTTTTTGTAAATCCGACTTCTTCCCGTTTCGTCGATATAATTTCAGAAAGAATGTTCATGCTGCGTTTGTAAATTCGATGAGTTGCTGAAGTTTTTTATAGGCATTGCCGGAATCGAGAGATTGTTTCGCAAGTTCGACCGCATTCAACAACGAATCCGATTTGCCGGCGACAAAAATTCCCATCGCGGCATTCGCCAGCACCGTATCGCGCGCTGCACCATGCGTACCTTTCAAGACTTGCAGCGCAAGTTGTGTATTCTGCTCAACACCCGTCGTTTGAATTTCTGAAAGTGTGTGTGCCGGCAATTGGAACGTTTTCGCGTTGATGTGATAATTGCGAATGGCGTTGCCTTGCTTCACTTCATACACCGACGTCGGACTGGATAAAAGAATTTCATCGACACCTTCGTCGCTGTGCAGCACACAGACATGCTCCGCACCGAGCATGCTGATTGCACGCGCAAGTTTTTCTGCGACCGGCGCTTCGTACGTTCCGATGACTTGTTTTTTTACTCCGGCGGGGTTGGTAATGGGGCCCAGCATATTGAAAATACTTTTGATGCCCAATTCCACACGCGGCTTCGCCGCATATTTCATGGCAGGATGAAACATCGGCGCGAATAAAAATCCGATACCGGTTTCGTTCACGCATTGTTCCACACGTTGAATCGGAACGTCGATCTTCACGCCCAATGCCTTCAACACATCCGCGCTGCCGCACGTGCTGGAGACAGAACGATTGCCATGTTTTACAATCGTTACGCCCGCGCCTGCCGCAACAAGCGATGCGACAGTGGAAACGTTAAACGTATTCAATCCATCGCCGCCCGTTCCGCACATATCGATGGCATCGGGATCGTGCACAGAGATGTGAAACGCTTTCGCGCGCATCGTCCGCGCAAAGCCGACGATTTCTTCCACCGATTCTCCTTTGGCGCGCAAGGCCACCATCAATCCGGCAACCTGCGATTCGGTCGCATCGCCGTTCATAATCCGTTCGAGTGCCAGAGATGATTCTTCGACGGATAGATTTTCTCCGAATAAACATTTTTCGATGTACTGTTTCATAAAATCCCTTTCAACCAATTCTCGAGAATTTTTTCACCTGATGGAGTTAAAATCGACTCCGGATGGAATTGCACACCGCAAATCGGGAACAACGTGTGCTGTAACGCCATCACTAATCCGTCATCGGTCTGTGCAGTAACTTCCAACGATGAAGGCAGACTTTCGCGCGCAACAACAAGGGAGTGATACCGCCCCGCCTCAATCGGATTTTTCACTCCGGCGAATATTCCGGTATTGTTGTGATATACCTGCGATGTTTTTCCATGCACTAACGTGGACGCATACACAATCTTTCCGCCAAACGCTGCGCCAATCGCTTGATGACCGAGACACACGCCGAGAATCGGAATCGACGAACCAAGTTCACGAATAACATTCATCGTGATTCCGGCATTCTCCGGACGCCCTGGGCCGGGAGAAATGATAATGCCGTTTGGTTTTAATTGTTTCACTTCTTCAACAGAAATTGTATCATTGCGGTGCACCACAATATCGTTCGTCAATCTTCCCGCAAGATGAACAAGATTGTACGTGAACGAATCGTAATTATCGAGAACAACGATCATTGCACACCTCGCGCGTCCGACACAAATTCAAAATTATTTGCAGCCAGTTGAATTGCGTCGACTAATGCTTGGGCTTTGGATTTTGTTTCACGGTATTCCGTTTCAGGAACAGAATCCGCAACAATACCGGCACCGGCTTGCAGATGCAGCTTGCTGCCATCGGCAACGATCGTGCGAATGGCAATGCACATATCGAGCGTGCCGTCAAGGCCGATATATCCAACAGCGCCAGCATAGATGCCGCGCCGCGACGATTCCAGTTCGCTGATAATTTCCATTGCGCGGACTTTCGGCGCACCGCTTACCGTTCCTGCCGGAAAACATGCCTGTAATGCATCGATACTTGTCCGGTCAGAACGCAATTGGCCGTGCACTTCCGATACAATGTGCATCACGTGCGAATAACGGTCGATGCGTTTACTCACCGGAACATGAACACTGCCCAATTCGCTCACGCGCCCGACATCGTTTCTGCCCAGATCGATCAGCATGTGATGCTCCGCTAATTCCTTTTCGTCGGCAAGAAGTTCCTGTTCTAATTTGCAATCTTCTTCTTCCGTCGTACCGCGCTTACGCGTACCGGCGATCGGAAATAATTCTACTTGCTTGTTGCGAACTCGCACCAAAATTTCCGGCGACGACCCGATCAGTTTGATAAAATCGAAATCGATATAATATAAATAGGGCGATGGATTGATGGTACGCAAGGCACGATACACGGGAAACGGATCGCCTGAGTACGGAATCGAAGTACGCCGTGAAAGGACAACTTGAAAAATATCTCCTTCGTGAATATACTGTTTTGCGCGCTCAACCATGGCCGTATAGTCATCGGCGCCGTTTGAATCACTTCGATTCAATGCACATTGGAATTGCTGTGGCGGCGTGGTCAATACATTCAATCGCTGCAACAATGCGTCTAATTTTCGTTTTCCTTCTTCATATTGCTGTTGAAGCGATTGCGATGGATCGAGAAAAACGTTCTGAATCATCGTCATGACAAAATTTCGGTGATCAAATTTGATGGTCGATTCAAACAGCGCGAACATTGTGTCGGGATGGTCGAATATTTTTTTCAACGGCAGGGAGATGCGTTCAAACTGTGCAACGTAATCATATCCCATAAAGCCCAGAAATCCGCCGCTGAATCCTTCCAACTCCGGCAAAGGATATTGACGATAGCGTGAAGCATATTGTTTCAATCCATCGATCACGTTGCCGGTGCCATGTTCGACATGGTTATGATTTCGTATTTCCAGTTGATCGCCGCGCGCAGTGATCGACATCATCGGCTCACTGCCGATAAACGAAAACCTGCCGACTCGTTCGTTCGGTTCAACACTTTCGAGCAGAAACGATTGCTTGGTTCCCTCTCGATACGCAAGATACAACGAGACCGGCGTGTGCAGATCTGCCAAAACCGTTTTCGTCAACGGAATGACATTGTACGTTTGCGCTGCCGCCTGAAATTGTTCAAAGGTTATCATGATGTAAAAAAGGGCAAACCGAAATTCGCCCCTTTGATGATTTTATTTTTTTCCGTTGCCGTTTAATTTTCCTGCAAAATATGCATCGTAGGCGCTCATATCAAAATGGCCGTGGCCGCTAAGATTGAAGAGAATAACTTTTTTCGATCCTTCGGCTTTTGCATTCTTCGCTTCTTCGATGGCAGATTTAATTGCGTGCGACGATTCCGGCGCAGGAACAATTCCTTCTGTCCGTGCAAACAACACCGCTGCTTCGAACACATCGGTTTGCTCGTATGCTTGCGCTTCAATCAACTTATCTAAATACAAGCGGCTGACAATGGGAGACATTCCGTGGTAGCGCAATCCGCCGGCATGAATGGAAGGCGGCATAAAATCATGGCCGAGTGTGTACATTGCAAGCAACGGTGTCATTCCGGCTTCATCGCCTAGGTCGTACCGATATTCGCCTTTGGTCAGTGTCGGGCATGTTGCAGGTTCGACAGCAATCGCGCGTATTTTTTTCCCTTCAATTTTATCTTTGACAAACGGCGCAGCTATGCCGCCGAAATTCGATCCGCCGCCGACACAGCCGATGACGATATCCGGATACTCGCCGGCTTTTTCCATTTGCTTCTTCGCTTCCAATCCGATAATGGATTGATGAATGACGACATGATTCAAGACACTGCCAAGTGCGTATTTGGTATCTTCACGCTGCACGGCATCTTCCACCGCTTCGCTAATGGCAATGCCGAGACTGCCGGTAGAGTTGGGATCTTTTGCGAGCACGTCGCGCCCGGCTTTTGTTTCCATGCTTGGACTTGCAATGACTTCACTGCCCCATGTTTGTATCATCGATTTGCGATAGGGCTTTTGTTCAAAACTCACTTTCACCATATACACTTTACATTTCAATCCGAACCGCTGGCACGCAAGTGCTAGCGAACTGCCCCACTGCCCGGCGCCTGTTTCTGTGGCCAACCGTTTTACACCTTCTTGTTTATTGTAATACGCTTGCGCCAAAGCTGTGTTCAACTTATGGCTTCCTGCAGGACTTCCGCCTTCATACTTATAATAGATATGTGCAGGAGTGTCTAACGCTCGTTCCAGTTCATACGCGCGAAACAACGGTGTAGGGCGATACATCGCGTACGCAGAACGCACTTCATCGGGAATCGGAATAGATCGCTCACTGCTGACTTCCTGCTTTATTAATTCCATGGGAAAAATGGGCGAAAGATCTTGCGGACCAACAGGTTGTTTGGTTGCAGGATGAAGCGGCGGTTCCATCGGATTCGGCAAATCTGCCATGATATTGTAATACTCCGTTGGGATTTCATTTTCGTCTAACATAAATTTTCGTTGCATGGATTCCTCCGTTTGTGATAGTTAGTTGATTGATTGTTAAATTTAAAAAATTTCGCGAGCAGAGGTTCTCACGATTTTTCAGAAAGGGGTATAAACGAAAAAAGGTGAAAACGCTCTCTGTCCACGTTTCCACCTTTCGGTAAAATCTAATTTCTATCTAATGAATTACACCAGTAGAAGCGCGGACATTCGCCAGCGCCACCACCAAGCCTGCTGCATTTCGACAGAGATATGTAATTCATTTTTCATACTATTTTACGATAGTCAATTTTTTCGGATTTGTCAAGTACCTTCTTTCTTCTTCCACACAACAACCCTCGGTCATCGAGAAAATCGTTCCTTGCAGGAACATAAAAATATTTTCATCGTTATGGCCTTGACATCCGGCGATTTAATCATTATAATTGAATAATGATTCATTATTCATAAAGGAGCCATGTATGAGAAAACGTGAAGGGAACAAAGAACAGGCCATTCTCGATGCCGCCGTGAAAGTATTTGCGCAGCACGGATATCATCGTGCAAAAATATCTTCCATTGCAGAACATGCCAAAGTCGCTACCGGAAGTATTTATCTTTATTATCGCGACAAAGAAAATATTTTGCTGACAATCTTTGACCGATTCTGGACCACCTTAACGGCAGAACTTCACATCATCGTTAAACGCACCGATATTCACCCGACGGAAAAATTAGACCTGGTGATCGATGCGTTTTTCAAAATGTTTATCGCGAACTCTTCCCTCGCGACAGTTTTTGTGAACGAACAAAATCATCTGGTGAAAGACAAACGGAGCAACGTCGCGAAGCAATTTGAAAATTATCTCGACATTGCCGAAGAAATTATTCGCGAAGGTGTCCGTAAAGGGCAATTCAATCCCGACATCGATATCAAATTGTTCCGCCATTATATCATCGGCGGAATTCGTACCGTACTTCAATACTGGGCACAGCAACCCAACACGCTATCTCTTGACCGGATTTGCAACAATGTAAAATATTTTAGTAAAAACGGATTGCTGATCAAATAATCGACAGCATACTACTAACGAAGGAATCACTATGCGAGTAAATTCTTTTTTCTATGGCACACTGACGATGGCACTGCTCGGTGTTATGGTTGTGCCGACGAGCGCCCAGCGCCTCACACTTCCAGAAGCCGTGGACATTGCATGGAAAAACAATGAACGCATTCACCAGTTTGAAGAGCGGCTCGAACAAAAACAATACGATCGAAACGAAGCGTGGGGAAACTTTCTCCCCTCTCTTTCTTTTAACGGCAGTTATAATCGCATGAATGCGCCGTTGGAAATGGATTTAAGTGGAATTCGAGAAGCGCTTATTCAAATCGAATCGAATAATCAAGTCTCACTCGCTAATCTCAAAAATGTTATGACGACGGGGCTGCCCTTATCGGCGGCCGCGCAACAGGCAGTATATCAATCAGCACAATCGGGATATGATGCCGCGTTACCGTCATTTTCAGAAGTGCTGAAGAAGCAGGATTATAAGGACGGATATTTTCTCGGCGTGCAGCCGATTTTCCTCGGCGGAAAATTGCTTGCCGCAAAAAGATATGCTTCGTCCGAACTTCAATCCGCAGAAATCGAATTAAAAAAAACAAAAGATGAAGTAACACAGGAAACCATCGCCAATTATCTTGCGGTGGTGCTGTTGAACGATGTGGTGAACACTCGTGAAAATGTTTTAGCGGGCATGCAAAAGCATCAAGCGGATGCAAAGCGTTTATTAGATGCTGGTTTGATAGCAACGCATCAGGAATTGCGCGCGGAAGTCGCCGTGGCGGAAGCCGAACGCAATTTGTTCGACGATCAAAACAAACGGACGCTGGCACTCATCGCGCTGAAGAACACGTTAGGTTTGCCTGAACTCGATCCAGTCGAAGTGACCGATTCGCTCACCTTCATCGATATTCCGGATTCACTCAATGTCTTTCTTGTTCAGGCACAGCACAGCAATCCGATTCTTCAAATTATTGCGCAGAAGAAAAATGCAGCATCACAAAAATTCAACGCCGAACGCGCAGAGTTTCTGCCGCAGGTTGCTGCGTTCGGAAAATATGAGATCTTTCCACAAGACTTAATGGTCGGTTTGGAACCGCACTGGATCGTCGGCGTTCAAGTCAGCATCAATTTATTCAATGGATTTAAAAAATATTCCCGCTTGGAAAGCGCATCGCATTTGGAACGCGAGGTCGAATTTATTGAAGCGGATGCACAAAAGAAAATCGGTTTGCTGGTGAACAAAAATTATTCCGACATGACGAATTCCCGCAACCGCTACTTCAAACTGCAAACCAATCGTTCTCTGGCATCAGAAAATTTACGGTTGATGGATAAACGCTTTCAAACCGGATTGAGTACATCGTTGGATGTTATCGACGCACAATTGATTTATGAAAAAGACGAAGTCGAAAGCAAGAATTCGCTGTTCGATTATTACCGGTCGATGACGGAATTATTCGCTTCTATCGGTCAACCAGAAAAAGTTATAGAAATTTGGAAATCAAAGGAGAAATAACATGAACACGAAAACAAAATTAATTCTTGCTATTCCCGCTGCCATTGCAATTATTTCTGTGGCAGTCCTGCTGATGAAATGGATTATTCCCGACCGTCCGGTTGTCACTGGAATTGTGGAAGCGAAAGAAATCGATGTCGCATCGAAAATTCCCGGACGTGTGGACACGGTTTTCGTTCATGAAGGTGACCACGTGCAAAAAGGTCAGGTGCTTGCA
>DATKMP010000141.1:0-6543 GCA_035541775.1 Bacteroidota bacterium
GTCCCAATTCCCCACGTACCGATATCGAGAATGAGATCTAATATTTCCGGCAAGGGAAACATTTGATATTTCAAAATCGGAGCAAAAGTAACGACACGCCTGCCCGGACGCGCAACACCGTCATACACGGTATCATCTTCCGCTGCATACGTCGAACCGACGTACGTGATCGTCTGATCTTCTTCCGCTTTGTTCAGATCATAATGTTTAATGAGCACGTCGGGAGTTTCATGATTTTCGTGGCTGAACGTGGTTGTGACATCTAAAGCCAAAAATTCCTGTTGCGCGTTGCGGATGGTTTCACTTGCGGAAGCAAACTGCAACAGATGGCGCGGATATTTCGGACAGAATCGTACTGAGTTTCGTCCTTCTACCACGGTATAACCGAGTCCCAGCGCTGTTTGAACAATGCCGTCTTCTGATTTTTGGGGAGGCACTGGATAAAAATTATATGACTTTGCTACACCGGCAAATTCCGGATAGAACCGTTCATGATGTTGTGATCCAACCAACCGTTGAATAACGACCGCCATTTTTTCTTCTTCCAACCGGTACGGCGTCGCCTTCATATAATCTTTTGCCGCACGTGCATACGTCGATGCATATACCAATTTAATGCTATCCAATAATTCGTTCAATCGAATCGTGGAATCGGTATTGTTATTGGGAATCATATAGGTTTGATAGACACCGGCAAACGGTTGATACTGTGAATCTTCCAACAAGCTGGAAGAACGCACTGCCAATGGGACACGAGCGATTTCAATGAATTCGCGAAGGCGTTCCAAAATATCCGGCGGAAAGAATGGAGCTTCTAAAAATCTGCGATGTAATTCCTCATCGCTGATGTCTTTCAGCACAACATCATCCAATTTATTTTCGCGCATAAACCGATCAAATACATCGGTGGCGATCACTACGGCCGACGGCACAATAATTTCGACACCGTCAAATTTATTGTGAATGTTGTAACTGTTGATCAAGGTATTGATGAATCCGAGTCCGCGCGCCTTTCCACCAATGGAGCCGGTACCCATCCGTGCAAAACTTTGCCTGAAATCGAATGTATCCTTAGAAAAATCCGTAATGACACCGCGTTGGCGCGCATCTAAATACAGCAGCAGGCAACTGATAATGTCGTGGCGCAATTCGCTGATCGTATTGTAGTCTCCGACTTTTTGCGGGCGCAGGGTGTGAGCCAATCCAAATTCGGTACGCGCTTTGAGCCAGTTTGAAAAGTGATTTCGTTCCGCATGATATTGAATGCATTCATCCGGCACAGTACGTAATTGCTCTTCCAGCTGTTTTAAGTTCGTCGCCCTGCCAATTTCTCTCCCGTCTGGCATCGTAAAAATAAAATCGCCAAACCCAAAATTGTTCATCACGAATGAACTAAGATCATGCAGCAGTGTTTGCGAACCTTTCCGCAAAAAAGAAGCACCCACAGATTTTGCCAGTTCTACTGCTTGTGCGTTGCTGGATTGGAGAAGAATCGGAATATCCGTTTTTCTACTTCGCACCGCGCGTGCAAATTTTACGCCTGCTTCCGGGTCTTTGACACCGCCGTACATAAAATCGATATCGGAAATAACGCCAAGGACACAGTCTTCGTATGTTTCAAAATAGGACCATGCTTCTTCAAACGTTGAACACAAAAGAATTTTCGGGCGGGCGCGCATCCGCAGAAACCGATGCGTGAGATTTACTCCTTCCGACAGCAGCCGGCGGGATTGATTTAAGATTTCCGTGTACAACAATGGCAGGTAAGAAGAATAAAACGTAACACTGTCTTCCACCAAAATAATACATTGCACGCCGATATTTTTTACATCGTCATCGACATTCAATTTATCTTCGACCGATTTGATGATCGCAACAAGCAATCGATAGTCGCCTTGCCAAATGAATATTTTATCGAAGACCGACGTGTCGTAATGCTGCATCAATTCTTTACGCTCGCGATTATCATACGCAAGGAGGATGACCGGCAGATCAATTCCCGATTGACGCAACCGTTCTGCAAACTGAACAACATGCATATCTTCAATATGCAGAGTCGTAATAATGAGGTCGAAATGTTCGCCCGAGGTCAATAGTTCTCTTGCCTCAGCAGCGCTGGTGACATGGGTGATCTCCGGTGGATGGCTGAGATTCAGGACTTGGAATTCCTGGCGAATAAGTTCATACAGTCTTCCGTCTTCTTCAAATAAATATTGATCGTATAAACTCGCCACCAATAAAATGTCGCGGACTTTATAACGCATCAATTTTTGAAAATGCTTGATGCGGCTTCCATAAATATCATCGATCGTAAATTTTTCTTTTGATTCCATACGCCCTTTCACTTGCCAGCGTTCCTTCTCCGACCATATCGTATCTACAAGAATGGCGCAAGCATCGTGCCGATACCTGCGCCATTGCATGCGTTCACTTATTCATTTTAAACTAATCCCTGTTCCAACATCGCATTGGCAACTTTGAGAAATCCGGCGATGTTGGCGCCAATGACATAATTGCCCGGCGCACCATACCGCGCAGCGGTTTCAACGCACGTTGCATGAATGCTTTTCATAATTTGATGCAGACGCGCATCCACTTCTTCTTTCGGCCACGGCAAGCGCATGCTATTCTGGCTCATTTCAAGTCCGGATGTTGCCACGCCGCCGGCGTTGGATGCTTTCCCCGGTGAAAAAAGAATTCCTGCATCATGAAATACTTTGATGCCCGCGAGTGTCGTCGGCATGTTGGCGCCTTCGGTCACGCACAAGCAGCCGTTCTTTACTAATTCGGCTGCATCTATTTCATCCAGTTCATTTTGTGTTGCGCATGGCAACGCGACATCGACTTTGACATTCCAAGGATGCTTGCCTGAAAAGTACTGCACTTTAAATTTTTCGGCGTATAATTTCACTTCATCTTTCGCGCTCGCGCGCATCGAAAGCATAAAATCGATTTTTTCTCCTTTGATGCCGTCGGGATCGTACACGAATCCGTCGGGACCGGAAAGCGTAACAACGTTTCCGCCCAATTGCGTCGCCTTCGAAACTGCTCCCCACGCAACATTGCCAAACCCGGAAACAGCGACCGTTTTTCCTTCGATGCTCGTGCCGCGCGTCTTCAACATTTCTTCCGCAAAATACACCACGCCATAACCGGTTGCTTCAGGGCGAATAAGCGAACCGCCCCAATTCAATCCTTTTCCGGTCAGCACGCCGGTAAATTCTTTGGTGAGACGTTTGTATTGTCCGAATAAATATCCAATCTCGCGTCCACCAACGCCGATGTCGCCTGCGGGCACATCGACATCTGCACCGATGTGGCGAAACAATTCCGTCATAAAACTCTGGCAGAACCGCATCACTTCATTATCGCTTTTTCCTTTTGGATCAAAATCCGATCCGCCTTTGCCGCCGCCCATCGGCAGCGTCGTCAAACTATTTTTAAACACTTGTTCGAATGCTAAAAATTTTAAAATACCGAGCGTGACCGATGGATGAAACCGCAGTCCACCTTTATAAGGACCGATGGCGCTGTTCATTTGAATGCGGAATCCGCGATTGATATGAATCTCACCTTGATCATCCATCCATGGAACGCGAAACATGACAACGCGTTCCGGTTCGACCATGCGTTCTAAAATTTTTGCATGCTGATATTCCGGATGCTGCTTGAATACCGGTTCGAGCGATTCGCACACTTCTTCCACGGCTTGATGAAATTCCGGCTCGCTCGGGTTTTTTACTTTTACATGCGAAATGATTTTGCTGATATAATCCGACATAATATCCTCAACTTTAAAAAAGATGTGATAAGAAAACCGAAGACAGGTTCGCCGTTTTACATTCGTCGCCGTTGTTGGAAAATATAGGTAGAGATATGTAGGAGGAACGTATCATGGAGACGCTGTCTCTGCTCACTCGTTCTTTTGTGGTGTCAATATAAATGCTTTTCCTGCAAAAGCAAACGAAGAAAAACGAACCGAAAAATAAAAAAGCACCGATCCCTTTTTAGAATTGGCGCTTCTTCGTATTGTATTGAAAAATTCTTAAGCTTCGGTTTGAATTTTATGCTGCAAGAAATATTCGACAGCTTCAAATATTCCAATGAATGCCGCTGTATAAACGATATCGCCTGCCAGCGAATTTCTAAAAAATGGAATTGCCATTGTATAGCATTCAAGCAAACCGCCGAACGTTTTTGGATAAAACCATCCGCCGCCGGTAAGCCAAACGCCAAAGTTCGTAACAACAAAGAATATGATCGAGCTTACCAATGTTCCGCCGACCACAAATCCCAATTTTTTATGCGATTGCAGCCACAATCCGATTACGGTCGAAAGCAGCATACTTCCATACACAAACGGAATCGTTGCATGAAATCCGATAATGCAATCACTCACGAACATTGCTGCTAATGGAATGACAAATGCAAATCGTTTGTCGAAATACATTCCGCCGATGAGCGCAATGGCGACAACAGGCACAAAATTATTCGGGTGCGGAAGCAATCGAGAAAATGCCGCGGCTACAATTAAAATACTTCCAATCATGATCTTTCGCATACAAACTCCTTTTATCAATTGATTTATGATACAAAAATTTTCGTTTATTCTAAAGTGTTTTAAAAATCTACCGCAGCCGAGACATGCAATGATCTTCCGGGCATTGGGTAAAATTGATATACTTGATAATCTCGATTAAAAATATTTTTTGCACTTACTTGCAGCGTTACATTGCCCGAGAGAAGTGAAAGACTTTTTCGTAGCGATACATCGGTCAAAGCATAAAATGGAAGGCGTTGTATGTTTGCCGCATCTGTGTACCTGCTGCCGACGAAGAATTCTTGAATATTTAAAGACCATGGAGCCAAGTTCCACGTTCCGTTCAATACGCCGGAATATTCAGGCACGAGAGGCAATTGTTTTCCATAGCTTGCGCTTCCCACCGCAGATCGATCTTCCGCATCGACATAACTTCCTGAAGCAACGAAATTAAAAATGTTGTTTATCGTTCGATACTCGTATCGTACATCCATTCCTTGATGAGCTGCTTGACCAATATTATATGGAACAAAATTTGTTCCGTACGCTATTTTATCGGTAATGTCCATCGTGTAATAGGTCACTTGAAGATTATGCCGTCCGTAAAAATCAATCGATCCAAGCAGACCAACATCAACTGTGTTGGAACGTTCCGGCAGAAGACTCGGATTGCTGTACCCGGGAAAATACAGATCATTAAATGTCGGAACGCGAAAATTTTTACTCCAACTGCTTCGCAGATGAAGATCGTAAAATTTATTGATCAAGATGTTGATGCCGATCTTTGGAGAAAAGGCGCTTTGTTGAACGTCCGAATAAGCATCGTACCGTCCTGTCACAAATATTCCTGCACCGCTAAACCATTCTTCATTTGTCGAGAACTTCGATTCACTGGAGAGGTAAGCCGATTTTTGCACACGATCGGGATGTAAATCTTGCATTGAACCGTACGATAATCCTGTTTCATCAAGTTGATGTTCTCCGTATTCAATCCCGCCGACAATTTTTTCCCGTTCAGAAATCGACCAATCAATTTGCGTGTTTGCGGTACCTCCGTTTTCCAAATAACGCGTATCCGTCCATGAACTCGTATCACTGCTGATTTCATCGTCGTGTGTATATATCCCATGGAATGCCACCGTCAAAGAAGAAGCAAGATGCCATGTTGTCCCGACGATGAACCGGATATTTTCATCCTGCAAGCGTGCTGTAGAAGAGTAAATGCTCGGCGTTCCTCTTTCAAAATTTACATACTGAATGGAACTGTTAAAATCCGCCAACTCTCCCATTTGATAATTGCCGTTCCAATATGCTGACGTTCGGTGATAGTCGTTATCCGTTTGATGAACTGTCGTATCGACGCCTCCTGCTTGATGAACGACGTAAGGAAAATTTCCTAATCCGGTTTCAGTAGTGTACCCCAACACGTTACCAATGCCTCCGATCATACCAGAACCTTCGACGGCCGTTCGGCGTTCATCAAATGAACCGAGTTCCTGCATCGCACTTGCATGGAATCCATCGTCAGCGCGGCGGGAGACGATATTGATAACACCGCCGAGTGCATTGCCGCCGTATAACGCCGATGCACCGCCGGACATATATTCGATATGATCGATCGATGACGCCGGAAGCAGCGACAAATCCACTTCACCATTCAACGCTTGATTGATGGGACTTCCATCGAGCAAAATCGTTGCATTGGTAGGCGAGAGGCCATGGATGGAAATATTTTTCATACCCGTTTCACTACCGTAATCTCGTACATAAATACCGCTCACCAACGATACAACATCTGCTGCGGTTTTTGCATTCATTCCTTGAATCGATTCTGCTGTTACCACCTGAACAAATGCAGGCGCATCATCAGGATTTATTGCCGTTCGCGTCGCTGTCACAACAACTTCGTTGGCATGATATGTTTTTACGGTATCCGTCTCCGCCGCGATAGCAAGCGACCGCAATAAAAAAGAAAACACAATGAAAAAAAATACTGAACGCAT
>DATKMP010000142.1:0-12840 GCA_035541775.1 Bacteroidota bacterium
CCCTTCTTCGTCCCTCGTCGGTTTATCACCTTCATCGGTGAGGCAGAAAAAAGCTTCAGTCTTTTTTCAATTTAAAATAATGCCAATAAAGCATGGAACTATGTTTTTAACTTATCGGTTATACACATAAATAAGACTAAATAGTCCGATTCTAATGATGAGCATTATGTTTAGCCGACAATGTGAATACGCGTTACAAGCTGTGAGCTACTTGGCGCTTCAGCCCGAAGGGGAGTTGACGTCCATAAAAGAGTTAACCGGGCGCTTGAACATTCCCTATCATTTTCTTGGAAAGATACTGCAAAATTTAGCGCAAAAAGAAATTCTCCTTTCCCAGAAGGGACGCGATGGAGGGTTTGCATTAGCCAAGCCTGCCAAAAAAATAACAATGTATAAGATTGTTGAAGCAATCGACGGCATTGATTTTACAAGGCAATGCGTCATGGGATTTGCGGAATGCTCCAGCAAACATCCATGTGCTGTCCACACGCAGTGGAAAAAAACAAGAACCGAACTATATGAACTGCTCTCCAAAAAAAATATAGCAGAAATGGCGCTTGAAAATCGGCGCCCTGAATATCAAGCACAATGAACCGATTTCCCTGAAGACTATGACGATCAAGAAGCTTCCTCCGGAATTACGAAAAAGAAAAAATGATTACCGAAAAGTACCGTTCTGGTATGCACGGTTAGCGTTGCGATTAAAAACAGATTCTCAATTTCTTCGCTCAACGGTACAATATGCCTTTATTTTTCTATGTGTTTGGATTGGAATAGAATTCTATTTGTTTATGAAATGGGGACAATCTTCCGGCACTGAATCGTTCCACCAGCGGCCGCCGGGGTCCGAAGGATTTCTTCCGATCAGCGCTATCGTCAGTCTTTTCTATTGGCTTCAAACCGGCATCATCAATAATGTCCATCCGTCTGGATTTTTTATTCTTCTGGCAATTATCGCATTGAGTGCCTTTTTGAAGAAAGCATTCTGTAGCTGGCTTTGTCCGGTGGGAACGTTGAGTGAATCGCTGTGGATGCTGGGAACAAAAATCTTTGGCAAGAATCTTCGCCTTCCACGCTGGCTCGATTATCCTTTGCGGTCGCTCAAATATTTGCTGATGCTCTTTTTTGTCGTTTCCATCGGCACCATGGATGTGACGGTCTTGAAAGCTTTCATCTACAGTCCGTATAACAAAGTCGCCGACATCAAAATGTATTTCTTCTTTGCCAATATTTCTTCGTTCGCCCTTTACACAATCATTGTTCTCGCCGTTTTATCGATTCTTATTAAAAATTTCTGGTGCCGTTATCTCTGCCCTTACGGCGCACTTCTTGGTTTCTTCAGTATGATAAGTCCGGTGAAGATTACACGCAAAGCTGCAACGTGCATCGATTGTGAACTTTGTACCAAGGCATGCCCGTCGGCTATTCATGTACACACGGCAGCGCGTGTGTGGAGCGATGAATGCACGAGTTGTTTTCAGTGTGTCGAAGCATGCCCGGTCAAGAATACGCTTGTGATGAGTAATGCTCAGGATGGAAAAGAAATCCCTTCATGGATTTTTGGAGTGCTTGTTGCGGCAGTCTTTCTTGCGATCACAGGCATGGCAATGTTGACCGGCCACTGGCAGAACAGTATTTCCAAAGAAGAATATGCAAAACGCATTCAACACATTGATTCGCCGTTATATCAACACAACCGCGGTCAGGTTGCTCAATACGGTCCAAATGATTAACGAAAAAGGAAAACAAACAATGGAAAAGAAAATTTTTCAAGACGTCGAACGCTATGCACCGGACAAGCATGTCCATGTCCCGCTTTTTACCAGCGACCGCACAAAAGTGCTTCTGCTCTGTCTTTCGGCAGGATTGAACGTACCGCCGCATTCGCATCCGGGGTTTGAAATCACACTCCAGCCGCTTAAAGGAAAAGCGCTGCTTCCGGTCGATGATAATAAAGAGATCGAACTGAAACCGGGAGAAATATATTTTGTTGACGGATCGATGAGCTTCAATCCGAAAAATCCATTTCGTGAAAACTTCGAAATGCTCATTCATTTGATCAAAAAATAATGGAATAGGCATGAACAATCCTTATGCGGGATGAATCTGTGATCAATAAATATTTCACAAAGGATCATCGACGACTCGAATCTTTGCTGCATCGTGCATTCAATTCTCGTGAAAACATTGATGAAACGGCGTACGCAGAATTCCGTTCCGGATTGTTAAAGCATATTGCCATGGAAGAAAAAATCTTGATTCCTGCTCTGAGCAACGTTCGGGACGGCGCACCGTATCCGCTTGCAGCACAATTACGATTGGAACATGGTGCAATCGCTTCGTTGTTAGTGCTGCCTCCGAGTGTTACGGTTAAGAACGTACTTCTCGGCATTCTTCAACATCATAATAAACGCGAAGAATCAGAGAGTGGACTTTATTCGGATTGCGATTGCCTTTTGTCGAATGCGCCAGAAAACATAATGCAGAAAACCATGAGGTACCCGGATGTTCCTGTGATGCCTTACAATGATTCGCCGCATGCTCACGATGCTGCACGGCGTGCCGTTGCACGTGCCGGATACGACTTCGATACACTCATGAATACTCCAACCATTTAAAGGAAAGAACCTATGAAACGTTATTGGATTGCTTTTACCACGGTTATCTTTATCGGATTTTTAGTTCTGGGATGGGCTGGATGGCGCATCTATCAGGAAAAACCTCCGATCCCCGATACCGTTGTTACAACCGACGGAAAAGTTATTGTTACGAGCGGAGAAATTTCCGAAGGCCAGAATGTCTGGCAGGCGATGGGTGGCATGGAACTTGGTTCAGTGTGGGGGCATGGAAGTTACGTCGCTCCCGATTGGTCTGCCGATTGGCTGCATAGAGAATGTGTTTTTATTTTAGACGCCTGGTCGGTTCGTGATCATGGGAAAAAATATGCTGAACTCAATGCGGAGCTTCAAGCATTCTATCGTGAACGGTTAGCCGGGATGATGCGAAAGAATACGTTCGACCCACAAACAGGAAAAGTCGTTCTCGATTCCATCCGCGGCGAAGCGTTTGAAGCGAATGTAAAATATTTCTCAAAAGTATTCTCCGCAGGAAAATCTGAATACGCAATTCCAAGCGGCGCGCTGACTGACTCTGTAAAGCTCCGTCAGCTTTCGGCATTTTTCTTCTGGACGTCGTGGGCTGCATCCACAAACCGCCCGGGCGATGAAGTGACATACACCAGCAACTGGCCGCATGAGGAATTGGTCGACAATCATCCCACAGCGGATGCGGTGGTGTGGACGGGCGTCAGCATCATTCTGCTGCTCGCTGGTATCGGTGCGATGGTGTGGTATCACGCGTCGAATGCGTCGGAGTCGCTGCCGCACATGGTTCCAGATTCCGATCCGCTGTTCAACAGCGAACACACGCCGTCGCAGCGGGCAACGCTCAAGTATTTCTTTATTGTGTCGGCGTTGATTCTTGTTCAGATTTGCGTCGGCATTATCACCGCGCATTATGGCGTGGAAGGAAACGGGTTCTACGGAATCCCGATGAGTAAATGGCTGCCGTATGTGGTAACGCGAACGTGGCATGTGCAGCTCGGTATTTTCTGGATCGCCACCGCATGGCTTGCAGCAGGACTGTATATTGCACCCGCCGTCAGCGGAAAAGAAATGAAAGGCCAGCAGTTTGGTGTGAACGTTCTCTTCGGCGCTCTGCTTCTTGTGGTCGTCGGCTCGATGGCCGGAGAATGGCTGAGCATCAATCATAAATTATCCGGCGATGCATGGTTTTATTTCGGCCATCAGGGATACGAGTATGTCGATCTCGGAAGAGTGTGGCAAATCGCTCTCACTATCGGCTTAATGCTCTGGGTGTACCTCATCGGCAGAAATATTTTTGTTGCCATCCGGCGCAACGATGAACACAAATCGCTTCTCGTACTTTTTCTTATTGCTGCCATCGCCATCGGCGGTTTCTATGTGGCTGGTTTAATGTGGGGCAAGCACACCAATCTTGCTATTGCAGAATACTGGCGCTGGTGGGTTGTGCATTTGTGGGTAGAAGGATTTTTTGAAGTCTTCGCGACAGTCGTCATCATCTTTATGTTTTCACGTTTAAAATTGATTCGCGTAAAAACGGCAAACACCGCCGTCATTCTGTCTTCAACCGTCTATCTATCAGGCGGAATTATCGGCACGTTGCATCATCTGTATTTCTCCGGCACGCCCACGCCCATCCTTGCGTTCGGCGCTGTGTTCAGCGCGCTGGAAGTTGTTCCGCTCGTGCTCGCCGGATTCGAAGCATGGGAAAACATTAAACTTTCGCGCGCCGCCGAATGGATCAAGAATTATAAATGGCCGATCTATTTCTTTATCTCGGTCGCGTTCTGGAATATGATCGGCGCAGGATTGTTCGGCTTCATGATCAATCCGCCGATCGCTCTGTATTACATGCAGGGATTGAATACCACGCCGGTTCACGGGCACGCCGCATTATTCGGTGTGTACGGCATGCTCGGCATCGGTTTAATGCTCTTCTGTCTACGCGTTATGTGGGTACGGCAGGAGTGGAAAGAAAAGATGCTAAAGTTTTCCTTCTGGTCGCTCAACATCGGATTGATGACGATGGTTGTTGGAAGCCTTCTGCCGGTCGGTTTGATGCAAACATGGGCATCGGTCAAGTACGGATATTGGTATGCACGAAGTGCGGAATTTCTGAACTCACCGATGGTTGATACCATCAAGTGGTCGAGAATTTTCGGCGATACCATCTTTGCCCTCGGCGCGCTTGCACTTGTGCTGTTCGTCTTCGGATTGGTAACCGGGCATTCGCTCAAGAAAAATAAATCTTAACATAAGAAGTTCTATGAAATCACTGGGCAGAGGGTGAAACGATCTATGGCCTCGATGACGATCCTTCTGCCCGGCTCATTGTTATGAATTTGTTTTTTGAAAAAAGGAAAGCGCGCCGCATCAAGTCTGGAACACACTATACTTTTCCGGATGCTCCCAACAAAAGGAAAAGATGATAACAAATTGATCGGGATGGTTTTCAGCGCTGCGAGTACTGTGGGCAGCAAACAAGTTGTTCCACCGAAAGACTTGGGCGGTTTAATCTCCTTAACTTTTTTGTCGTTTAGCAACAACATTTCTCGATCAAAATTTTACAGTTATTCCGAATGTCGGTAAGAGTGGCCATAAGTTATGTTCGACAATTTTTGGATTTCCTTGGCTATCATATTCGTAAGAATATGATTGGATATTGTTAAAGTTCAGCAAATTGCTGATATCGATAAACGCAGAGGCCGGAAAGCCAAAAAGAGAAAATTCTTTTGAAGCACGAACATCAACCCTTCTATACGCTGGCAAATATGCAGAATTTAAACTTCCCCTTTTCCAATTCCAAACATTTCCTTTTTGATCATACTCCGCTACCGAAGGCGTATATGGATATCCACTACCGTATGTCATCCGTGTGGTGATATTCCATTCTTTCCCGAGATCGATTTCCGTTAATATTGCGAGCGTGTGCCGTTGGTCCGTATTTCTTGGAAAGTAATATCCGATCGTATCCGGCGCCGTAAATTTTTGTTCTGATTGTAAATAGCTGTAACTGAACCATCCAAACATACCTGGCAACGCGTACATCAAATAGCAATCGAATCCTGCCGCATAACCGATCGCATCATTTTTCCGTGAATAGTAGACGCGGCCACTGCTGGAGACGAATGATGAGATAAGATTATCGTACTGTTTATCATACACGGTTAATTTATATTTCAATTGTGTCTGATGTATTTCATCCGAATAAATATTGCCGTCGGCTCCGACAACATAATGAATTGCCTGTTGAGATTTTGTGTTCGTATCGGACGAAATAGAACTTTGAAGCTGCTGGTATATCGGCGATTGATAATACACTCCCCACGCACCGCGCAGCGTCAGGTCGGGAGAAGGCGCAAACGCCAGACTAATGCGAGGACTCCACGTAAGATCTTTATTCAGTCCGAAATAATCAACACGGGCTCCTGCATTTAGCACGATTGACTCTGAAATCTGAAAAATATTTTCAAGGTACGCATATTCTTTGTTTGCCTGGGCATCAATATGATCAAACCCGGCCGTTCCGTTATTTAAATTGATATACCATAAACTATCGTCCACAAGGGGATAGCGATAATCGTTGGTGGAATATGCGAATGTTTGCTGATCCTGTAATTGCTGATAATAATAAATATGCTGAAAACTTGCTCCAGCTTTTATATTGTATCCAGAATTTAACTGCCAATCGTATGATGCATTCATTTCCCAAGTTTGGATATGGAGGTTGTTGTCGTAATAGTAGTTGGTGTTGCTTTTATAAAACGCATCGATAGGACCCGTTCTCAAAACGGAATGAAACAGATTATTGTACAAATCGAGTTCGGTGGAGTGTTCCACTTCAATTTCATCATAACAGGATAATTCCGTTTTCAGCATGGAAGAAGAAGAAAGAATTGCTACATTTTGCAGCGCGATCATTGTTGTATAATAATGTGCGTGCTCTTCCGATGAATCATGCCATGCCTGCGAAAGCGATCCTGAAAGATTCGTATTGGTGATGTACGAATTCGTGAACGAACTGCTGGATTGAATATCGGGATTTTCATAATAGTTATCTCCCGCTTGAATAACTTTTAGCAAGAGCTTGTCTTTCGGCGTCATCTGGTACGAGAAAACTCCTTGCACATCATAATACGACGGATGAATTAACGCACCGGGGTCAACCATGTTTACTTCATATTGAAGGTAGCTTTGCCGAAAGCCGATAATAAACGATCCGTTGCTGCCAAGCGGTCCTTCGATCAATCCATCCGCATCGGTCAAACTCAGGCTTGCTTGACCTTTCATACGATCCCGATCTCCTTCGCGGTAATCGATATCCAACACGGAACTTAACCTGTCACCGTACCGTGCGCTAAATCCGCCGGTAATGAGGTCCATCTTTTTAATTAAGTCGGTATTGAAAATCCCGATACTGACATTTGATGCTTCTTTGATATGGTAGGGTTCATACACTTCTGAACCGTTGATCAAAACAAGATTTTCATTCTCGTCGCCGCCATGAACATTGAATTTTGCGCTCAGCTCGTTATCGTTCGAAACACCCGGCAGCAATTGCACGCTCCGGAGCACATCGGACATGAGGCCGGTCGATTTCTTCATGGTTTCGCTTTGCATCGTCAAGATGTTAATTTCTTGTTGCGTAAGCTTTTCTTCTTGTGTCGCATACACGGTTACATCCTGCAGCATCATATCGAGCGAATTCATTTCTATGACGATACTTGTATCTTTGTGCACATCGATATCCAGCACGGTCGCCTTGAATCCCACATAACTGCACCGGAATTGATATGCTCCGGGAGCAAGATGAAATAAAAACTTTCCATTTTCATCGGCAGCCATGCCTTCCGCAGTCACCAGATTTATGATACTGGCATACGGTAGCGGTTCTTTCGTCGTCGCATTATAGATTGTTCCGCGGACCGAATATGTTTGATGCATTTGCGCCGAATCTGCTTTCACAATCAATTGGTGATCGATGCGGGTAAACGCCAGACCGAGTTGTTTCCCGGCTTCGCATAACACATGATAAAGATTATCATGCTGCAGCGGAAGAACAACAACTGTTTTTAAGGGAAGTTCACTGGATTCAAAACAAAACTTCCAATCACTTTGTTGTTCGATGGTGTGAAATATTTGTTCCAGCGTATGTGCCGATTTTTCAAAAGTAATGATGCATCCATGCAGATCAGATTGTATTTCAAGTTTTTCTTCTGCCGGCACGGAGACAGACCATGACATCCAGAGAAAGAGTACAATGTGCAACGTACGAAAGCGCAGAATTGTTGTCATGGCTTTCTTTCAAAAAAGATGATCGTCTGATGTGCGCTCCGATCGTCGATCGTTTTGCTTGCAAGCCCGGTTGCTTTTTCCAGCGATTTAACGACCGTTGCAAGAGATTCATTATGAAAATGCGCTCGAAGAGATCGATGCAATACCGACGTATCTGCAATTTGAAACGAGACCCCGTAGGAACGTTCCAACGAGCGAAGAACTTCCGCGATGGGCTCATCTTCGAAAATCAGAATATTATTTTTCCATCCTGTTATCTTTTCTGAATCGAACGATCCGACAAGACTCTTGCCGCAATTCTTATCATACACCATCTGCTGCGACGGCTGTAAAACAATGTCTTGCTGTGCTGAATTGAATTTCGACAGAACCTTGACACTCCCTTGTTCGAGCGAAATCGTAATGTTTTTTTCTGCTGGATACGCTTTGATGTCAAACCTTGTTCCAAGATCGATCGTCGAAACATTTTCTGTATGAATTACAAATGGCTTATCCGAAAGATGCTGGACTTCAAAGTACGCTTCTCCTTGCAAATATACTTCACGCGATTGCCCGACGAAGCGCGCCGGGTACGTGAGTTTGCTGTCGGCGTTGAGAGTGATTCTCGTCCCATCCGGCAGCGACACAACAGCTTGTTCTCCCATCACTGTTTTCTTTTCATTCCAAACTATTTCATGGGATCGATACCAGAAATAGAATAATCCACTCGCCATGAACAGAACGAGAAACGCACTGGCAGCACTTATGCGCAACCACTTAGACGAAAAATCGAAGAGTCTTTCGACCTGCGGTTTATCCCATTCAAACGACGGCTGGTAGATGCGAATTTTTTCTTTGAGCAATTGAAACCCGCGATCAATCGGGAATACCGAATCGTGTTTGATTTTTACCGCTGCATCCCATTGCGACTGAATATGCCTAGCGAGTGCTGCATATTTTTTTTTCTTGTTGTAAAAATGATATTGTTCAATTTCATCTTCCGAAGCTTCGCGCGAGAAAAATTTCGTCGCCAATTGGATAAATTCTTCGTCCGTCATATTCCAAACCTCTCGTATTAAGAATCGTTCTTTGTATCTTTTTATCTAGACACAAAGAAGGGCGACGATCTACTATGCAAAGAAAAAAATAAAAAATTATTTTCGGCGTGGATGCTTCTCAGAAAGGAATTTTATTGCTGCCGTCATTTGGTTTTGAACGGTATGAACAGAGATGGAGAGAATTTCTGCAATTTCTTTATAGCTCAACCCGTCGATTCGGTTCATACGAAAAATCATTTGACGCTTTGCCGGTAAAAGATTTAACAGCGACTCAATATGATTTTTTGCCTCCGTTGAAACGACAAGGCAATCGGCTTGAAGATCGGATGCGATGGCACCGGTATGAATAGCATCTAGATCATCCATAGCATAACTATCACGACGTAGATAATTGAGCGATTGATTTTTTACTGCTGTAAATAAATATGCTTTGAGCGAGGTATGGATTTGAATTGCATCCCGTCTAAGCCAGAGATTGAGAAAAACATCGGAAACAGCTTCTTCAGCATTATGAACACTTTTTGTATACAAATAGGCGAAACGGCACAGCGAAGTATAATATTTCTGAAACAATAATTTTAATGCTTGTCCATCGCTTCGTTGGATACGGTGGTACAACTCTTCGTCGGTGCAAAGCATAGTTTCCGGCATAAGATACTTCATTAAAAATTTATGGTTACGTGCCGGAAATAATATACGACGGAATTATATAAATACACAGTGATTCGTCTCACTCCCCTTGAAAACAATCGATATTTTGCGTCTCGGTTGCATCATTCATAAAATCGAATTACATTTTTAATATCAAAAATTTTACTGCGGGAGTAATTCAGCGGTATATTTGGGGTAGCAAGAACAGCAATTTAAGCAATCGAAAAAGTCTAATTTTATATTAGAATCGACAATTCAAGAGCAAGCATTTCTCAATGCTTGTTCTTTCTTTTATTAAAAGCCATGTTTCAGGCTCATTTTGGGCACACAGTCGGGAATTCTTGTAGTAATTATGAAGGCAATCTTAGAACACTATAAAAGAATATCAAAGCACCATCGGTACATAATCTTGGGATATGGCACCATATCAGGTGGCCAATGCTTGATAATGAAATAATACTAACTTATCATTGGTACATACAATGGGGGCAGGTCAGCACAACTTCCCCGTGTATCCCCAATTAGGCACGCTCACTGATCGTAACACATCCAGACGAACTTTGGGTTGCGATATCGCCTACGTGCATTTGCTTCGTGGCTTTGCATATTGGGCGGTCGTCCTTGGTGCATTTAGCCGCCGCGCCATTGGCTGGGCTGTCAGTATGCACATCGACACCAAGTAAAGTTTGGCTGCATGGACGATGGCTTTGGAAACACGTCGTATTGGTCCAGGGTTGGTACATCACTCGGATCGTGGCGTGCAATATGCCTCCAGTGATTACATTGCTCTTTTAAAGTCAAAGAATATAGTCATTAGCATGAGCCGTAAGGGAAATCCGTATGACAATGCTAAAGCAGATTCATTTATGAAAGCGCTTAAATCTGAAGAAGTCTCCTTAAACGAATATGAGACCTTCGCTGATGCAAGACAAAATATCGAACACTTTATCAATCGTGTTTACAATAACGAACGGCTTCCCTCGGCAATTGGATACAAAGCTCTGGTCGATTTCCGAGCTCCATTTACGAACGGTTCCATCTTATTTCAACATAACTTTGTCCCGGTTTAAGGGTGCACTCCACCTTTTTTCACCTTGATAAAGGGAAGCGTCCCATATCGTTCCGAAGGAACATGTGGGACGCTTGGGGTGTCATTTTAACAATGACATGTAGTTTCTTTCGGTTTCTGTTTTACGCAAAGGGTGTCGAAATTCTTCTCTCATCAACTGATTTTGGCTTTGGTATCGGATCAAGTCATTTTCTTCTACAATGGTTTTTAGTCCTTTTCTTCACCTATCGTGTTTATTTCATGTTGTCCATGGCTCAATCTTCATTTTTAATCGCGTCATTTCTTTTTCAAGTAGCTCTACGTATTAAAATCACTTATAGGTTATGATCTTCTACTTCGGGATAACAGAAAATATAGGTGGACAATTTCGCCACGCGCTGGGGAAAGCGGTTTCAATAAAATATAGACGACCGTTGCAGTTGATTCATACACAAGAATATCCTGTTTATCTTCCAGCGAGGAAAAGGGAGAAATTTTCAAAGAAAGAATCTTTATCTACAATTTGTCAACTTATTGATCGAACACTTTACTGATTTTAGATACAGAATAAATAAAGAAATACCCGGCAGCTTTATCTGAAGGTTCAATGTTCGTCGGCAGGTTCGTTGGTATTTTTAATTGATCAAAGATATTTTCACTGGTAAATAGGTTGTCGCCAGTGGAAGCGGTACTGTTATCAAATTCTTTTAAGAACTCGAATTGTGCTGTTGTAAAATTAAAAATAACGAAGCTGATTGTATCACCAGTTAAAACTGTAGACATACGAGGCTCTATAAATTCCCTTCCCCATGAATTCATAGTTGTGCCAGGATTGCTGACTTTTGGAATTTTATAATAATCATTATTAAAATTTAGAGAACCCAAACTACTTGTCACGGTCCAAAGAGAATCACTATTTAAAATTAAAAACGGAAAAACGTAATCCGGACCATTGTACAATATTTTAAAATACACATCGTTTTCAATCGTCCCTGCAATATTGTCGCCATTTTCCCCCGGATGTGAAACTAAAGAATCGAACTGAATTGGTACCGGCATCATTGATTGTGCCGTGAATGTTTCCATTTTTCCATCATTATCAAGATCGATATTTGAAATTGTCAATGTATAGGTATGTCCGCCTTTACCACAGCATTTGTTGGGTGTTTGATATAACCCGGGAATATTTTTATTCTCAATATAATAACATGTTTCACTCTGGTCAGTGATAGAGATTGTGGCTCCCGAAACAACTGTTTGCGGCTTGCCTGTGATAAGACTGCCGGAGCAGTTGAGCCGTATGGTATGAATAATCGAATCGGTTGTAAATTCACCATCAACTAACAGTCGTTTATCATTTGTTTTAATTTCAATATTCATATCTTGTTCGCATGAACTAAAAAGAAAAACAAATGTTACAAGACAGAAATACAAAAAGAATTGCTGAATATATATTTTCCGTTCTGCCTTGGAAATGTATTGTTGAAATATCATATTGCAATCCATTATCATAGAATTTTCAGAAATTAAAACGATACGAAACAGAAGGGATGATACCGAGCATCGATACACCTTTCGCATTGATAATGTTAGGATTATCTTGCGAAGTGGTAAAATCGACATATTGAATATTGGCGTGGTTGAGAACATTGATAATGGAAAAATTCCATTCGCTATGATAGCGCTTGCCGGGAGTTTGTGCGCTTTTAAAGGTAAAGCTAATATCAAGCCTCTGATATGGCGGCAACCGATAATCATTCCTGTTAGAATAACCTGTTAATGTTTTACCCCATAACTCCATAACATAAATAGGTATCGTTGTCACTTGCCCGCTTTGACTTCTGAAGTTAGACGAAAAAGATATGCGGTCAGATATATTGTAATTTAAGGAAACGTCAAATGTATTTGGTTTATCGAATGGCGAAGGATACGTTTGTCCGAAATTAATATCAGGTATAGTACGATAGCTTCGTGCATACGTATAACTGATAAAACCATTTATTTTATCGAAATCACTTTTAAGCATAAGCTCTGTTCCATATGCATAACCCTTACCGGATCGTAATTGTTCTTCAAAGTTGTAACTGGTTTTATCAATAGTATAAGTTGAGCTATTATCTAAAAATGTTGCTCCATCTTTATAATCGATAATATTGTTCATGTCTTTATAGTAACCCTCGATACTTGCTTCTAATACATGATCTAA
>DATKMP010000143.1:0-3441 GCA_035541775.1 Bacteroidota bacterium
TAATGGAAGCCGCCCGGCAAAAAATGGATATGGCCATCCGCGGCGCGCGGCCGGAAGAAAAAGAAGCGGTCGAACAGTTATACGCACAGGCAAAAGATCAATATGCCCTTGCTGAAAAAACATGGAACCGCATTCAGAAAGTTTTCCGTGACAGTTTGATTTCTGTGCAAGAAAAAGATCAGACCGAATTCCAGTATCTCGCAGCAAAAGCACAGATGGAAGCGGCACGCGCAAAGTACGACATGGTGATGAAAGGCGCGCGCTCCGAAGAAATTGAAGGCGCGAAAGCATTGTTTCATCAAGCGGAGAATGCCTATAACGAAGCCAAGGCTTACCAAAAAGAATTGCAACTCGCCAGTCCAATTGAAGGCGAGATCAGCAAAAAAATTGTCGATGAAGGCGAAGTGATTGCCAGCGGTTATCCTGTGTTCACCGTCACCAATCTCAGCGATAGTTGGGTCGTGCTGCAGATCAAAGAAGATCAGATGAAAACTATTACCATGGGTGAAAAATTTAAAGGCCGCGTACGCGCACTCGCCGCTGAAGAGCAAGAATTCGAAGTCAGCTACATTGCACCGATGGCGGATTTTGCCACGTGGAAGCCGACGAACCAAAAAGGCGACTTCGATGTGAAAACGTTCGAAGTCCATCTGCGCAGCACAACACCGATTCCGAATTTCCGCGCCGGCATGACCGTCAATATTGAATTCTGACAGATGCACAGAGCACCAAGCAACCAATGATGATTTAAAAGAATCAGAACCCATGCAAGAATTTATTGAAGCCACACAGCGAGTGATGCAGCGAGAATGGCACCGCATCGCCGAACGCAAAACGCTTTATATGTTCGCGATCATCGTACCGTTAGCGCTGTTCTTTTTTCTCGTTTCGATTTACACCAATGGTTTGATGCGCGATATTCCTGTCGGTGTGTACGATGCCGACCATAGCCAACTTTCGCAATTGATTACCGAATCCATCGAAGGCGCAAGTTCCTTCCGCATTGTCGAGTACGAACATTCTATCGACGAAATTCGAGACGCTTATTTGAAAGGAAGAATTCAAGGCGCTTTTTATATTCCGGAGAATCTTGAACACGACCTGAAGCGCGGCAAACCGGCGAGCGTCGTTGTCTTTAATAATGAGACCAATCTTGTTATCGGCAACACAACGTTGAAGGACGCAACGACAATCATCAAAACTATTTCCGGCGGAGTGCTGTTGAAAAAATTACGTTCGAAAGGAATGTCTTCTGAACAAGCAATGGCTGTTATCAATCCGATTCATGTTTCTTCGCAGATGCTGTACAATCCAAATTACAATTATCTGCATTACATTGGCATCGGCATTATTCCCGCTGTTTTGCAAATGCTGATTATGGTGACAGCCGTGCTGCTGATCACCTCCGAAGTGGCGCACAACACCATGCAAGAACTTCTTACCGAAGCCCATGGAAATCTCTGGGCCATTGTTACCGGTAAATCGATTCCTCATCTTGCCGTACACGCGGCAACAACGCTCGGCATTTTCGGAATTATTTTTCCCTTCTTCCATGTCGATATTATCGGTTCAACCGTCGCGCTGATTGGCATGTTTTTTTATTTTGTGATTGCATGCTTTATGATGGGGTTTATGATTTCCGCTGTTTCCCCCAGCCAGCAAATCGCCACGGAGATTTCTTTCATTCTCAACATCCCGGCATTTTTGTTCAGCGGGTTCGTGTACCCGCTTTGGGCAATGCCCTGGCTGCACAACCTCTTTGCGCAACTGTTGCCGTTCACGCATTTTCTTCCTGCATTTTTAAAACTGTACCAAATGGGTGCACCGATTAAAGATGTTCTGCCGGAAGTTCTTCAATTGACCATGATGATCGGGATTTCGATCTGCGTTACTATGGTTGCCTTATGGTACCGATTCCATTGGCACGAATCAAGCAGCAGCGTTTCTTCCAACGATCGTAGTGCACAGGAAGGACACACTTGGTTATGAAAATAAATGGCTTATGGAAAGTTTTGAAACGCGAAATCAATGTTGTGATGCACGATGTGGATATAGCGATCATTGTATTGATCGCACCGCTGTTTTATTCTCTCTTCTATGGTTCCTTATACTGGAATAAAACAGAACAGAAAGTCCCTGTGGTCGTCGTCGATATGGATCATTCTCGCCTTTCGCAAACGCTTATTCGTCATATCGATGCCTGCGCGAATATTCACATAACGGAAGAAGTGCCCGACCTCGCTTCGGCACAAACCCGCATCGAACAATTCGATGCGCAAGGCGCTATTTTTCTTCCACCGAAATTTGAAGCATCGCTGAAAAAAGGCAAAGCCACCGACATCAAAGTATATCTCAACACGACACGCTTTCTTGTTTCAAACGACATCAACAAAGCGGTGACGGAAGTTGCCCTCACAACGGCAGCTGGCGTTCGGTTGCATTATTTCCAAACACAAGGATATAGTTTCGAACAGGCAAAAGAAATGTTCGAGCCGCTGCGTGCCGAAATAAAACCTATGTTCAACACGGCAGAATCGTACGGCGACTTTCTCGTTCCTGCCATCCTTGCACTTATCATCCAGCAAACATTGTTGATGGGCGTGGCGCAAGCGTTTGCCAAAGAAGAAGAAGACAATACCTTACAAGAATCGTACGCCCTTTCCAATCACAGTGCGCTGGGAACAATGGCAGGCAAAGGCGCATTCTATTTCATCTTATTCGCCGCGTACTCGCTGATGTTTTATACGGTTCATTTTTCTCTATTCAAAATTCCCTTCCGTGGAAATCCGTTTGCTCTTGCCGCATTGACGGTCATCTTTCTTATTTCCATCATTTATTTTGCTGTTTTCATCGGAACGTTTTTTAAAAGAAAAATTATTGCCTTACAGGTTCTTGCCTTCACATCGTATCCGATCTTTCTGACGACCGGTTACAGTTGGCCGATGGCGGTAATGCCATTGCCCTTGAGAGTACTGGGAAATATGTACCCAATAACGCCGTATCTTGCTGCATACACGCGTATCACCGCTATGGGCGCGAGCTGGGGCGATGTTCTGCCGGAATTTTCGCACCTTTTCATGCTGTCGGTGTTTTCTTTCGCACTTGCTTGGTGGCGATTAAAAATCGTATTAAATAAAAAAAACTCTTGATTTTTAAGCAAGTTGGCAGGATTTTATATGTATGAAGGAAATTTTGTCATCTTTGTTTCGATGGAATAGAAAGGATTATGTTGCATCTTTTCATGGATATTCCGATGGTGCAAAATTTTCATTATCTCATTTAATTGATCTTCCCTCACTTATTAATCATTAATTCAGGAAATACGATGAACACCTTAAGAAATTTGTTTGCTTCAATTTCAAGTCGTACCCGGCGAAATTATCTCATCGCGATGCTGATATTTTTTGCTGCGGCGTATGTGTTTCTGCCTGTTGCAGTGCA
>DATKMP010000144.1:0-2758 GCA_035541775.1 Bacteroidota bacterium
ACACGTAACCTGGCTGCGCCAAAAGCTTGAAGAGAATCCAAAATTTCCTCAATATATCCTCACGGTACACGGCTTCGGATATAAGTTTGCAGGGTAAGGCAGCACACCACTTTTCTTCTCGCCTCACTTCACTTTGTTAAGTCTGTAAAATGATTGTAAAGGATTTTTTTCCGTTTGCGTCGATATTTTTTTTCACAAATCGATACCGACATCGACAGAAGTATTTCTGAAACAGAAAATAAAACTTTCATGAAAAATCATAAACCATCCGGGCCAACTCCACCGACAGCGCGCAAATGATCGACACACAAGTGTTGCTCAAATATATGGCGTTGGGTACCGAATGTGCAGCTTACGGCGAGGATTTTTTCCTCTCGCCTTTTTTATTGTACAACCGCGCGACTGCGCCGGAAAAAAAATGTCCTATCAACTCAAGAATGTCGTTCGACTTCATCGAAGATGCACAAAATAGTATGGTATGATTTTAATGCTTGCCTTACTTTCATTTTTTGGCTATATTAAAAGCACTTTATGGTCATATTTTCAATTGGAGTTGTCAATGGCAAGAATTTGTGAAGTGTGTGGTAAAAAACCGATGGCAGGTAATTACGTAAGCCATGCACATAATCGTGCACCAAGACGGTTTATGCCGAATTTGCAAAATGTTCGCGTCCAGCTTGCAAGCGGCGCGACCAAAAGTATGTTGGTCTGTACCAATTGCATTAAATCGGGAAAAATTCGTAAAGCTGCATAAGTTTTTTTATCGATGTATTGAATGTAATCCCGCCATGTGCGGGATTTTTTTTAGCCGCAGTGCGGCGTATGTGAAACCTTGACGGCGGGAAATCCGTTTTGAGCGATGAAGTTCTTTAGTCTTCCAAATCAAATGACGCTTCTGAGAATTTTGCTCACGCCGGTATTTTTGTATCTTTTTTTATCTTCCGACCCACGACTTAAACAACTTTCCCTCGCTGTTCTTATTTTTGCTGCATTCACCGATTGGTACGATGGCTGGCTCGCGCGCCGCTGGGGGTACGTTACACGCTGGGGTGCCTTCTTCGACCCGCTTGCCGATAAAGTGGTGACCTCGGCGACATTTCTTGTGTACGAATACATCGGCTTGGTGCCGGGATGGACTGTTTGGATTATCGTCGTCCGCGATATTCTTATTACGGTTTTACGTTCGTATGCAGAATACAAAGGCAATCCTGTCGATACATCGAAATTAGCGAAGACGAAAACATTCGGACAATTTGTGGTGATGTATTACATTCTTCTCGGCTACATCGGGCAATCGACACCGCAATTAGAATCCCAATACGGCAGCATCGTCAATGTCTTTATGAATCGCACTGTCATCTATACACTCATGGTCGTCATTGCTGCCATCACGTTATGGACGGGCCTTGTTTATATTTATGACAACAGGAAAATTATTCGTGAACTTTTCCCAATATCTAAAAAAGCCGCAGAAGCTGAATAACGCCGAAGGCGTTGCTGAGCCTTCATGGTTTGTTAAATTCTTTGCTTCCGGATTGTACTCCGGTTATGTGCCGGCGGCATCGGGAACAGTCGGAAGTTTTTTTGCTCTCCTTCTCTATTATTTTATTCCGCCGCTCTCCCATCCGTATTTTTTATTATCCCTTTCCGCAATAACTTTTGTCATCGGTGTTCAGACATCCGGCATCATGGAAAAATTTTATGGGCACGACCCGGCAGAAGTAACGGTCGATGAAGTGGTGGGAATGTGGACGTCTTTGCTGTTTCTTCCCAAAAATATTCTTGTGGCGGGATTGGCATTTTTCATCTTTCGATTTTTTGATATTATGAAGCCATATCCGGCAAATCGATTCGACACGATGCACGGCGGTTTTGGAATTATGATGGACGACGTCATCTCTGGCATCTACGCCAATTTGATCGTTCAATTATTTGTTCACAGCCGCATCTTTTCTTTCTTGGAATATTTATTATGATATCAGAAATTATTACGATTGGAGATGAACTGCTCATCGGGCAGGTCATTAATACCAACCAAGCGTTCATTTCGGACAAATTGAATTCTGTCGGCATTTTTACAGAACAGATGCTCACGGTCGGAGATGTTGAGCCGGAAATTCTTCGCGCATTCGAATCTGCTTGGAAGCAGTACGATGTTGTTGCTGTCACCGGCGGACTCGGCCCAACGCACGACGATATTACTCGTGCCAGTATCTGTAAATTTTTTAAGACGGACTTGATTGTCGACGAATGGTCGTTGAAGAATGTTCGCGAAATATTTTCCCGCCGCGGCGTTCAAGTTACGAAAATAAACGAAGAGCAAGCGCTTGTTCCCCGCGGCTGCACGGTTATGCACAATCGCCTTGGTACTGCGCCGGGATATTTCTTTGAGCGCGATGGAAAATTTTTTATTGTGATGCCCGGTGTTCCGTACGAAATGAAAGGTATGATTGAATCGTTTGTTCTTCCCTATTTCGAACAACGTGCAGCTGATCTTGTTATCCGCCATCGAACACTTAAAACAACAGGCATTCCCGAATCATTTCTTGCAGAGAGAATTGGCGATGTTGAAGATTTATTTCCATTAAACACCGGAACAACACTCGCATATCTTCCCAGCTCTGCGGGCGTAAGAATGCGGATTACCGTACGTTCTGACTCCATTGCTGACGCAGAAAAACGGCTGAATGATGTTGAATCAAAAATTCGTACGAAAGTAGAAAAATATATTTACGCAACCGATGATGTGGAATTAGAA
>DATKMP010000145.1:0-4755 GCA_035541775.1 Bacteroidota bacterium
CTGTTGAAGTGGCGGTGTTAGCAATTTGGTACACACGACCGACAAAAATTCTATCGGGATACGAATCGACACTAATACGTGCCGTATCGCCCACATGCACCATCACCACATCGTTCTCGCCGACATCCACACGCGCTTCCATTTTTGCAAGATCAGCGACGGTCATAATTTCTGTTCCTTGCGTGAACGTGCTGCCGCTGACGCGCTCGCCTAATTCACGCGGCAAATTGCTGACGGTTCCGTCCATCGGCGCAAAGATCGATGTCTTGCGCAGCGATTCAAGCGATTCTTTCGCACTGGCGACAGATTGCACGTAATTCGCTTTTGCACCTTGATAGTCTGCACGTGCTGCATCCATATCGGAATCGGAAATTAATTTTTTTTCAAACAAGCCGGCGGAGCGTTTGTAATTCGCTTCGGATTTATCCATTGCAGCTTTTGCTTGATCGATATTACCTTGTGCCCGGTCATAATCTGCTTGATATGCGTCCGGTTTGATGCGCGCAAGCAATTGTCCTTTATGGACAGTTTGTCCTTCTTTTACCGGCAGCTCGATAATTTCGCCGCTGACCTCAGCATTGATCACCACCTGCACCACCGGCTGAATTTTTCCAGTCGCCGTCACGATCTGGGTAATATTCCGCCGCGTTACTTTTTCTGTTTGAACCGCGATGATGGGCTCGCGCTTGCTGCCTAAAAAAACCAGCACGCCGAGCAATACCAACACGCCGGCGATGATCGAGATGATAATAATTTTTTTCTTTTTACTTTTTCCATTCCCATTTGCCATGGTGATCTCCCAAAACTTATTCTAACCTAAAAGCAATCAATATGAACGACTGCCAAGAACATATTCCAAATTATATTTTGAAGTGATGTAATTATAAATTGCATTCACGTTATTTGCCTGTGCAGTGACTAAGCTCGCGTTTGCTGTCTGAAGGTCAATAAGCGTTCCCGAACCAAGTCGATACTTCTCCTCTGCTACTTTACGATCTTGTTCCGCAGAAGTTACACTTTTAACGCTTGCATCGTATTGTTTTTGTGACGCTTCCAGATCCAATAATGCTTTCTTCACATCGACACTTACCGTGAGCTCGGTTTGTTGAAGGTTGATCTCGGCATTTCGTTCTTGAACTTTAGCATTCTGCACGGCTTCGTTCGTGGACAGTCCGTCGAATAATGTCCAATTCAATTTTAATCCCCAGGTATAATCTTTGTAATCGGACAATTGCGACATCTCTGCGGCATTTAAATTATAGCCGGCATAGGCGCTTACGCTGGGAGAATATCTTCCCCAAGCCGATGTGACGCCGTACGATGCGCTTTTGAGATTTTCCGATGCGGTGAGATAATCCTGACGGACGTTGAGCGCTTGTTTGCGAAGTTGTTCGAACTTTGCGAGCGACGGCAATTGCGAGAATTCTGTAGAGTCCACGGTTGCCGGTATAGATTTGTCTATGATTTGATATTCATCTAACACATCGACTCCGATCAACGCAAGGAGATCGGCGATCGATTTATTGTACGTGTTTTGTGCGGAGATAAGATTGTATTCATCCGTTGCAACAGCAGATTGTTGCCGGTACACATCGCCGATAGCCGAAGCACCAACGCGGTTGGATTCTTCAATCCGTTCTAATTCCTGTTGGTCACGTTTAAGGTTTTCATCGTTCACATGTACCAATTGTTCGTTGCGCAGTACCGTTAAGTACGCAGCTTGTACTTGGTATACGATAGATTGCTTCGTTCTTAAAAATGTTTGGTCGGCAATATTTTTTGCAGAGATCGCTTTGTTCATCGTCATCTCACGGTTCAATCCGTCGAAGATCGTATAGTTAGCATTCAATCCAGCGTTGTAAGCAGTGCTTACCGATTTTCCACCGGTCGGATAATATCCGCCATAAAACGGACTGTATGCCGAATCCATCGGCGTGTCGGATTGACTGCGTCCCCAGCCGGCGGTCGCCGTGAGCGTGGGCAAGTACGATCCGTAGCCCGCTAATTTTGCACTTTGAGCTGCGTCCACATTGTTGGCTGCCTGCACAACGTTGAGGTTGTGCTGCAATGCAACGGTCATAGCTTCGTTCAGGGTAAGCGTTTTTGCGGGTGATTGTGCAAATACCGTGGTGCTAAAAAGGCAAACGACAAGAACCACCATTATTTTTTTCATCTGTTATCTCCAAAAGTGATCATTAAAAATACAAAATCTATTTAATAAACGATTTTCAAAGGGTAAAGTTTCAATCTGTTTTTTATGCGATACTACAATGATAGACGTCAAGTTGATTGTCAGGGTTTCCCAAATGTTGATTTCTTTTTTTTCACCGGCGGCAGCGCCATTACTTCCTCTTTAATAGAGTAAAGATATTGAAGTGCCGCTTCATGATCGTTGGGAATGACGCCGTCCAAAATTGCATCGGTTATTTTTTCTTTGAGCACACCAACCATTTTGCCTTCGGTAATGCCGCACACGCGCATTATTTCTTCGCCTCTCATCGGCGGCTGCCAGTTGCGTATGCGGTCGCGCTCTTCCACTTCCTGCATTTTTTGAACGACACGTTCATAATTGAACAGTACTTGTTCCACAAGTTTCGGATTTTTCGACGTAATATCCGCACGGCATAACAACATAAGGTCGTCAATTTCATTACCGCATTCAAACATCAATCGGCGAATAGCGGAATCCGTCACGCCATCATCGACTAACGCCTGCGGACGGAGATGTAAGCGAACAAGTTTTTCGACGTACGGTATGTGCTCCATCGGAAAACGCATTCGCTGAAATATGGGCTTGATCATGCGCGCGCCAAATTCTTCGTGTCCATGGAACGACCAGCCGATATCCGGTTTGAATGCTTTCGTCTTCGGTTTTGCAACATCGTGCAGCAGTGCTGTCATGCGCAGCCAGAGATTGTTGGATGTTGCTGCAACTTTATCCACCACCATCAATGTGTGCCGGAAAACATCTTTGTGATGAAAATCCTGCCGCTGATCGACGCCGGCAAGATTGGCAATTTCTGGGAACACAACATTCATCAAACCGGCATCGAACATCCACTGCAATCCGATGGATGGTTTGGGACTCGCTAATAATTTTAAAAATTCATCGGAGATTCGCTCTTGCGAAACGATGGACAAACGTCCCGCCATCTTCGATGCTGCAGCGATGACATTCGGTTCGATGGAAAATCCAAGTTGAGAGGCGAACCTTGTCGCGCGCATCAAACGCAGCGGATCGTCATCGAATGTCGCTTCCGGTTCCAACGGCGTTCGTAAAATTTTTAATTGTAAATCCCGCTGGCCGTTGAACGGGTCGAGAATGGTTCCCCGCGTTTTAGCGTTTAAACTTACTGCCATGGCATTCACCGTAAAATCGCGGCGAGCGAGATCGTCTTCCATGGTCCCGACCGCGACGTGCGGTTTGCGGGAATTTTTTTGATAACTTTCTTTTCGTGCGCCGACGAATTCTAATTTGCGGTCTTCCAACGGCAGCATCGCCGTTCCGAATTTTTCAAACACCACTACATTCGATGTATGAAATTCTTTTGCTACCAACTTTGCCAATGCCACGCCACTGCCGACAACAACAATGTCCGTGTCTTTCACTTGCTTGTCCAGCAACACATCGCGGACGTATCCGCCGACAACATACGCTTCCATTCCAACGCGGTCGGCAACAGCGCCGACGCGTCGGAGAACTTCATCTTGTAATTCGATTTTTTCTATCACTATCCCACTTGAATTTTTTGTGACTCAATGATTCTGAGAATTTCATCTGCGACTTCTAAGGCATGTAATCCTCTGTGACCATCGACAATCGGTTTGGTGTTTGTCTGCACGGCTTCGACAAATTGTTCCAATTCATAGTTGAGCGCATTCACTTCCAGCACTTCCGGCTGCTCGTACACAATCAACCGTTTCTTTTTTCCTTGATCGATTTTTCCGAGAAGCATCGTTTGTTTTGCATGACCGTTTTCTTCATCGACTAAATGAAACACTTCCGATAATCCTTGGGCAAAGTCGATGGAGATATACGCATCGCTCTGGAACAACCGCATTTTGCGCATTTTGTTTTGCGAGATGCGGCTTGCGGTAACGTTCGCCACACAGCCGTTTTCAAACTGCAAGCGCGCGTTGGCAATATCGACCGTATCGGAAATTACAGCGACGCCGTTTGCATCGATACGCGAGACTTTAGACTGCACGAGGGCAAGAATTAAATCGATATCGTGGATCATCAGGTCCAGCACAACGGCAACATCCGAGCCGCGCGGATTGAACTGCGCCAGCCGATGTGATTCGATAAACAACGGTTTTAATTTGTACGGTTCCAATGCAAGAATCGCCGGGTTGAACCGCTCGATGTGTCCCACCTGCAATTTTAAATTCCGTTTATCTGCTTCTTCCACCAACCGTCTTCCTTGCTCGATGGTTGCCGTCAACGGTTTTTCGACCAGTACGTGAATGCCGTTTTGCAATACTTGCATCGCAACATCGAAATGTTCTTGTGTGACGGTGGCAATGCTTACTGCCTGCACATTCGCCAGCAATTCATGAATAGTACCAAATGCCCGCACTTTATATTCTGTTGCAATGGCTGCTGCACGCGCTGCATCGACATCATACACGCCGACAAATTCCGCAGTCGGAATCTGTGCGTACATTTTCGCATGCAAACTTCCAAGATGCCCGACGCCAATGACACCAACGTTCAATCGTTCCATTGTATCTCCATGATTTTTTTTAACGCGT
>DATKMP010000146.1:0-3247 GCA_035541775.1 Bacteroidota bacterium
ACAGGATCTTTCATCACGGCGCTAACATGTACGCCGCCTTTATGTGCAAACGCGCTGTGTCCCACAAACGGCAAATGTTTCGGATGCGAAAGATTTGCAAGATCGGCAACATAACGCGAGACGTCGGTCAAATGCGCAAGCTCGTTCGCATCCACACAATGATAGCCCATCTTCAATTGAAGATTGGGAATGATGGAACACAAGTTTGCATTCCCGCAGCGTTCGCCGTATCCATTAATAGTGCCCTGAACCTGCACAGCGCCATGCTGAATCGCCGTTAACGAATTTGCAACCGCAAGTTCACCGTCGTTGTGAGTGTGAATGCCGATATTACCTTCGATTTGTGCATGCACTTCTTTGACGATTTTGCTGATTTCACTTGTCAGCGAACCGCCGTTGGTATCGCACAACGTAATCGTGTCGGCACCTGCACGTTTTGCCCCATGCAGCGTTTTCAACGCATAGTCTGCATTATGTTTGTATCCGTCAAAAAAATGCTCCGCATCATAAATCACTTCGCGTCCTTGCGATTTGAGATACGCAACGGAATCTTCGATCAGGTCAAGATTTTCCTGCTCGGAAATTTGCAGCGCCGCATGTACATGCAGCAGCCAAGATTTTCCGAAGATCGTGATGACCGGAGTTTCTGTTTCAAGCAATGCACGGAGATTTGGATCATCCTGCGGCTTGTTTTTTGCGCGGCGCGTACTGCCGAACGCAACGATCTTTGCCTGCTGCAGATCGAGTTCTTTCGCACGGCGGAAAAATTCCATATCACGCGGATTCGATCCCGGCCATCCGCCTTCGATATACTGAATACCGAATTCATCCAGACGCTGCGCAATCTTCATCTTATCATCAACAGAAAAGTTGACATCTTCGCTTTGCGTACCGTCACGAAGCGTCGTATCATATAAATAAATCTGCTTCATGAACGATCCTCCAGCTTCCAATGTGAATATGAACTATTTCTTTGCATAGCATTCAAATTACTTCTTCCAGTTTTCCGGCCGCAGAGAACGGACTGCTTCGCCGGCTTTCCACATTTCGGAATTATGCCACTCGGCAAGTTCGGCATCTAACTTTTCGCGATAATCCGGTGTACCGCAAGCGCTCAACACACGCGCGGTTTCGACGCCTTGCTGCACGTCGCGGTATAATAATTCGAACAACGGTTTGGTTACGCCTTCAAATTTTTTCGACCAATCGAGCGCTCCGCGTTGCGCGGTGGTGCTGCAAGCGGCAAACATCCAGTCCATTCCGTTTTTTCCGACAAGCGGATACAAACTTTGCGTTGCTTCTTCGACAGTTTCGTTGAATGCTTCGCTCGGCGAATGTCCCATCGAACGCAGAACATCGTACTGTGCTTTCATCAATCCTGCAATCGCGCCCATCAACACGCCGCGTTCGCCGGTAAGATCGCTGAGCACTTCTTTTTCAAATGTTGTCGGGAATAAATATCCGGAACCGATGGCAATGCCGAGCGCAATCGTGCGCTCTTTTGCTTTTCCGGTTGCATCCTGATAAACTGCAAAGCTTGCATTGATGCCGCTTCCCGCAAGATAATTTGTTCGCACCGTTCGGCCCGAACCTTTCGGCGCAACAAGAACCACATCGACATCCGCCGGAGGAACAACGCCCGTTTGATCTTTAAACACGACCGAGAAGCCGTGAGAAAAATATAACGCCTGACCTTTGCGCAAATTGGATTTAACGACGTGCCATTGTTCTTTTTGTCCGGCATCGGAAAGTAAATATTGAACGACGGTCGCCTTGCGCGTTGCTTCGCCGATATCGTCGAACAAATTTTTTCCTTCAACCCAGCCGTCGGCAATTGCTTCCTTCCAGCCCTTGCCGCCTTTGCGCTGACCGACAATGACATTGATGCCATTGTCGCGAAGATTCAACGATTGACCGTATCCCTGCGGGCCATAGCCGAGAATTGCGACGACTTCGTTTTTTAAAAATTCTTTTGCTTTCGAAAGTGGAAACTCTTCTCGTGTGACCACTTCTTCTTTTGTTCCGCCAAAATTAATAAATGCCATTGTTACTCCTTTTTTTCTTGTGATGTTATAAAACTGTTTAAGAAGGAAGATTGCTCGTTCCCATTAAAAACGTATCGACGCATTTTGCGGCTTTGCGTCCTTCGGTAATCGCCCAGACCACGAGCGATTGTCCGCGACGCATATCGCCGGCAGAGAATACACCTTCAATAGACGACATATATTTTTCATCGGTTGCAATATTACCGCGTGCATCGAGCTTCACACCGAGTTCATCCAGCATTCCGGTTTTCGTTGGACCGGTAAAGCCCATCGCGATCAACACTAAATCTGCATCGATAACGAAGTCCGAACCGGCAACCGGTTCAAATTTTGGCGGCGGACCGACACGCACGGCGTGCAGCTTAGTCACATTGCCATTTGCATCGCCTTCAAATTTTGTCGTGGCAATCGACCAATCGCGAATGCCGCCTTCTTCGTGCGAACTTTCTGTCCGTAGCTGCAACGGCCACAACGGCCACGGTGTGGATGGCGAACGGTCGATAGGCGGCTTTGGCATAATTTCGATTTGATGAACCGATTTCGCTTTTTGCCGCAAACTTGTACCAAGGCAATCCGCTCCGGTATCGCCTCCGCCGATAATGACGACACGCTTGCCGGTCGCAAGAATTTCTTTTGCCGGATCGACGGCATCGCCAGCATTCCGGTGATTTTGCTGCGGTAAAAATTCCAGAGCAAAGTGTACGCCTTTCAATTCGCGCCCCGGTACTTTTAAATCGCGCGGCGCTTCCGATCCGCCGCACAACACCATGGCATCGTACGAACGGCGCAATTCATCTGCAGAAATATTTCCGCCGACGTGTGCTTTGGTTGCGAACACAATTCCTTCCGCCTGCATAATTTCGATACGGCGGTCGATGATGTGTTTTTCTAATTTGAAATCGGGAATGCCGTAGCGCAGCAATCCGCCGACACGATTATTTTTTTCGAACACCGTCACATGATGTCCGGCACGATTCAATTGCTGTGCAGCCGCCAATCCTGCAGGACCGGAACCGATGACTGCAACGGTTTTTCCGGTACGCTTACGCGGCGGTTCAGGCCGAATCCATCCGTTCGCAAACGCTTGATCGATAATCGACCGCTCGATGGTTTTAATTGCGACTGCCGGCTCATTAATTCCCAGCACGCACGCTGTTTCGCACGGTGCAGGACAAACACGTCCGGTAAATTCTGGAAAATTA
>DATKMP010000147.1:0-3043 GCA_035541775.1 Bacteroidota bacterium
ACATTTGGTAATCAACACAAAAAATGCTGAGAGGATTATTCCCTCTATTATTAATGCCGGCTCCGTTTTTGTCGGTCGATTCGCACCGGTCACAGCAGGCGATTACGCGTCAGGAACAAACCACACATTGCCGACTTCCGGAACAGCGCGGTGGTTCAGCGGCGTTTCGGTCGAAAGTTTTATGAAGATGGTCACCTTTCAAGTGTTGACGAAGCAAGGATTACAATCGCTCGAACCTGTTCTATCGGATTTCGCGAAAGCCGAAGGATTGGATGCACATGCTCGTGCCGTAACAAGTCGATTGAAAGAATGAATTATGAATATCGAATCTCTAATCCGTCCGAATATTCGCGCATTGAAACCGTACCACAGCGCACGTCAGGATTTTCTTTCCGGCGTCCTGCTCGACGCAAATGAAAACGCGTACGGAAGCGTTGTGCATAAAGAGTTAGAACTCAATCGCTATCCCGATCCGTTTCAGCAGCAGCTTCGCAAAAAGCTCGCCGAGCTTAATTCAGTAAAGCCGGAAAATATTTTTATCGGCGTCGGTTCGGATGAGGTGATCGATTTGCTTGTTCGCATATTTTGCCGCCCGCAGCAGGATTCTGTTTTATTGCTGGAACCGACGTACGGTATGTACCGCGTCGCGGCTTCGGTGCAGGATGTTGAAGTCCGCTCTTGCTTGTTGACGGAACAGTTTCAAATCGATATTGAAAAAACGATTTCATCAGTTTCCGAATCGACCAAATTAATTTTCTGCTGCTCGCCGAATAATCCGACGGCAAATCTTTTGCGTCCCGCAGATATTTTTACTTTGTGCAAATTAAATGTGATGGTCGTCGTCGATGAAGCGTACATCGATTTCGCTTCCGAACCATCGCTTGCGAAAAATATTCTCCAGCAAAATAATTTAATCGTGATGCGCACGCTTTCAAAAGCGTGGGGGCTTGCCGGCATTCGCCTTGGATATTGTGTCGCCGATCCGCTGATTGTTTCGTATGCGCTCAAAGTGAAAGCGCCGTACAACATCAACAGTTTAACGAGCAAGATGGCGCTGGAAGCGTTGTCGAATGTTCCGTACATGCAAGAAACGTTGAAAATAATTTTACGTGAACGTGAACGGCTTACTGCAGAATTAAAAGAACTTCCGTGCGTGCAAACTGTATTTCCATCAGATGCAAATTTTCTGTTAGCGCGATTTACGGATGCAAACACGATTTACAATAAGCTGGTGGAATGCGGCATTATTATTCGCAATCGCACCACAGAACCGATGCTGCAAAATTGTTTGCGCATTACTGTCGGCACGCCGAGTGAGAATGATCAATTGATAAACGCATTGAAAGAAATTTGCCAATGAAAGTGTTATTTATCGATCGTGATGGAACATTAATTGTTGAGCCGAAATCCGAGCAAGTCGATACGCTTGAAGAATTGGAATTCGTTCCCGGAATCATCCGCGGACTGCAATTGTTGCAGCAACGCGGATTTACACTTGTGATGATATCGAATCAAGATCATCTCGGATCGAGATCGTATCCGCTCGATTCGTTCAACCTTGTTCAGAAAAAATTATTGAGTTTGCTGGAAGGCGAAGGAATTCATTTCTCCGAAATCTTTATTTGTCCGCATGGGCCAAACGACAACTGCGATTGCCGCAAACCGAAAATCGGATTATTAAAAGAATATCTAAAAAACACTTCTATCGATTTACCAAAATCGTATGTAATCGGTGATCGTGAAACGGATGTGGAAATGGCTCGTACGATCGGCTGCAAGGCGGCGCGATTAACATCCGATAAAAAATCAAAAGCGGATTTTATATCAACGGACTTTTTAGAAATCAGCCGTTACATTATTAAAGCTGAACGATCATCGCATGTCGAACGCATCACCAAAGAAACAAATATTGTTATCGATGTTGAACTCGATGGAACGGGCGTCTCAAGCATTTCCACCGGTATCGGATTTTTCGATCATATGCTGGAATTGTTTTCAAAACATTCCTCCATCGATTTACGTGTGAAGGTCAAAGGTGATTTGCGTGTCGACGAACATCACACGGTGGAAGATGCCGGTCTTGCACTCGGAGAGGCAATTCGTCAAGCTCTCGGTGATAAACGCGGCATCGGTCGCTACGGATTTTTACTGCCGATGGATGAATCGCTTGCCGAAGTTGCTATCGATTTAAGCGGAAGACCGTATTGTGTTTTCCATGCAAAATTTTCACGCGATGTTGTCGGTGAGTTACCGACAGAATTAGTAGAAGATTTTTTCCGTGCATATGCAGACGGCTTACGTGCAAACCTGCATATCAAAGTTTCCGGTCGCAACGATCATCATAAAATCGAAGCGATGTTTAAGGCGACGGCACGTGCGTTGGCGCAAGCGATTTTGTTGAATGAACGATTGCTCGATGTACTTCCTTCGACGAAGGGAACGTTATGACCGGTGCATCGCCGAAAATTGGAATCATCGATTACGGAGCGGGCAATATTCGTTCCGTCGTCAATGCGCTGAAGCGATTGGATGCATCGTACATCGTTTCGTCCGATCAGCAAGAATTAAATGCCGTTGATAAACTTATTTTGCCCGGCGTCGGTGAAGCTCGAAGCGCCATCGAGTCGTTGTATAAAGTCGGATTAGTTTCATGGCTAAAAGAAACGCGTGTGCCGTTTCTCGGCATTTGTCTCGGTATGCAAATTTTATTCGATCGATCCACGGAACGGTCGACCGATTGCCTGGGAATTATTTCCGGCGAGATCGAACATTTTTCCGTCTCAACACCGAATATTAAAGTGCCGCAAATCGGATGGAATCAAGTGGACGTGGTAAAAGAAAATCCGCTCTTCACCAACATTCGTTCCGGTGAATATTTTTATTTTGTGCATTCATTCCGTGCACCGATAGTTCCTGAAACGATCGGACAAACTGAATATGGGAAACCATTTACATCAGCTGTATTAAAAAATAATTTTTACGGCGTGCAGTTTCATCCGGAAAAATCCAGCCGCGCCGGACTTCAAATGTTAAGAAATTTTAT
>DATKMP010000148.1:0-2298 GCA_035541775.1 Bacteroidota bacterium
CAGACGAGCCATCTTTATCGAGTTTGCTACTCAGCACATCACATTGATACAAATAATTAAGCGCCGTGTCAAATCGGTTCGCCATAAACTCGAACTTGCCGAGATAGAATACCGCTTCGCGTTTATCAAACGTATCGTACCCGAGCACTTTTGCATCGCACATTTGTTGAATGTCGTTGAAGACATCCCTTGCCTCCCCAATTTTTCCGAGACTGACTAAAATTCTTCCGAGAAACCGATAGAAAATAGAATTACGGGGAAAGCGTTCGTGCAACCTTACAGCAATACGATATGCTTTCGGAAAATCCTTTTCAAACATGTAATAACTTTGCATCAAGAAATAGGATGCTTCGACATTGGCATATTTTGCATGCTCGGAAGCCAACCGTAGCTGCTCAAGCCCTTTTTTCTTATCGCCGCTGGGAAAAAACAACATGAACGGTTTGGCGACCGGATAGTTATCGGGAATGATTTCTGCATAATAATTATAAATTCCGATTCCGAGAAGAACATCGTCATTGTTCGGTTCCAATGAGTAAGCTTTACGCACTAATGGAAGTGCAACCATGCCATCATTGGCAGCCCCGAGCCACTTGCCTCGATTGGCACGCAGCCGCCCGCGAAACCCAACCGCGCCGCCTTTGAAAAACATTGCGGTCACATCTTTTGGATTTTCATCTAACCGTTTCTCGCACATTTCGATAACAACTTCGAGGTCCTGATAGAGTTTGTCGTCCTGCGATTCGTCGTCGAAATTGCACAAAATCCGTTCCCACTGAATCATTGCTCTAAAAAAATATCCAACGGGATGATCCGGCTGCAACCGAATGACTTCAGCAACGTCATGCTCTGCTTTTTCGAATTCAAAGTTATAGATATGTTGAATGCCGGTTTGCACGTACCGATCAATAGTAGAATCTTGAATCCATTGTGCGTGTGCCGTTGTGGTGAGACACACCATGAACAGCGCCGGAAGAAGAATGTTCTTTCCGACGCTTTGTTTCACTTTCGCTACATCCATACTACTCTATGCAGCCCGCGTTCCAAGCTGCACGTTCCTCCCGTTATAAAAGTTTTAACGCAAAATATTCTTTCAGCCGTGACGCAGCCACTCGTTCCTGCTGCATCGAATCGCGTTCACGCACGGTGACCGTTTGGTCTTGCAGCGTTTGTGAATCGACGGTGATGCAGAACGGCGTTCCTGCTTCATCCTGACGGCGATACCGCCTGCCGACAGCGCCGCTGTCGTCATAGAACACACGGAACTGCGTCCGCAAATCCGCTTCGATTTGGTGCGAAAGCTCCGGCATGCCGTCGCGATTGACAAGCGGAAAAATTGCCGCTTTGATCGGCGCAAGTTTCGGATGAAGCTTCAACACAACGCGCGTTTCCGTTGCGCCTTCTTCTGCCGTCGGCGCTTCTTCTTCGTGATACGACGCGGTTAAGAAAGCCATAAACGAGCGGCTTGCTCCCGCCGATGTTTCGATGACAAACGGCGTGAACTTTTCTTTCGTCTCTTCATTGTAATATTTTAACGACTTGCCGGAAAATTCCTCGTGCCGCGAAAGATCGAAGTTCGTGCGATTATGCACGCCTTCGATTTCTCCCCAGCCGAACGGGAATAAGTATTCGATGTCGTACGCATCTTTGGCATAGTGCGCTAATTTATCTTTCGGATGCTGATGCCATTGCAATTGCTCGCGCTTCATTCCGAGATCGACGAACCATTGCATGCGTTCGCCGCGCCAGTATTCGAAAAATTCGTCGTCCGTTCCGGGCTTGCAGAAGAATTGCATTTCCATCTGCTCGAACTCGCGCGTGCGGAATAAAAAGTTTTTCGTGTTGATTTCGTTGCGGAACGCTTTTCCGATTTGCGCAATACCGAACGGCAATTTCTGGCGCGATGCATTCATCACGTTTTGGAAATTCACAAAAATTCCCTGCGCTGTTTCCGGACGAAGAAACACGACCGATGAACCGTCTTCCACCGGCCCGACAAAGGTTTTGAACATGAGATTGAACTTTCGCGCTTCGGTGAATGTGCCTTTGTTGCCGCACGCAGGGCATGAAATCATCGGGACAATTTTTGCCGCCTGTTGATCGGTTGCCGTTAACGCCGCAAACTCCGATTCAATGAATTCATCTTTCTGCTGGCCGCCGTATTTTTGCAGATCGATTTCACGCAGGACATCCTTTTTCTTTTTCAACGACATTTCATCGAATAACACATCGACGCGATACCGCGCTTTACACTGTTTGCAATCCACCATTGGATCGGTGAAATTTTCTACATGACCA
>DATKMP010000149.1:0-12803 GCA_035541775.1 Bacteroidota bacterium
CAACTTCTGCAAAATTTTTGCAAGCAGCTCGTACGAAATATCGTACTTCGCAGCAATCTCTTTTGCCGTGTACACCTGCGGGTGTATCGCCATGTGCCGCAGCGCGATTAAACCGTATTCAACTTTTTTTGAAAGCTGAAGCATATTAAATCAGACTTCTCCGGTCTTATTTTATTCCAAAAAAATGAGAGCCCGTTTATGACTCTCTTACATTTTAATATCCATGGATATTGCCATGGAATCAAGTTAAAATATTTTCAAATTGAACCGCCGGACATTTTTGCTTACCTTGAAAGTATTATGGAAGCAATTCAAACTCAAGAACTCACCAAGCAATATCGCATTGGCCGGTTCACTAAAAAGAACATCCTTGCACTCAATAAAGTTTCCTTGGACGTCCATCAAGGAGAAATTTTTGGACTCTTGGGACCGAATGGTGCAGGCAAAACAACATTCATCAAATTATTACTTTCAATTGCGTTCCCGACTTCGGGTTCTGCGACCGTGCTCGGCCATCAGCTGGGCGAACGCGCATTGAAAGAAGAAATCGGATATTTGCCAGAAAGCCATCGCTATCCTTCCTTCCTGAATGCATTCGATACGCTTTTATTTTTCGGACGACTGAACGGATTGCCGGAACAAGTTTTACGCGAACGTGCAGCGACATTACTCGACCGTGTCGGATTGAGCGAATGGAAAAAAGTAAAGACAAAAAAATTTTCCAAAGGCATGCTCCAGCGTCTTGGATTGGCGCAGGCATTGATCAACGATCCGAAAATTATTTTTCTCGATGAACCGACAGACGGCGTCGATCCTGTTGGACGAAAAGAAATTCGCGATATGCTGTTCGGATTGAAGAATGAAGGCAAGACGATCTTTTTAAATTCGCATTTACTTTCGGAAGTGGAAGCCATCAGCGACCGTGTTGCCATTTTGAATAAAGGTGAAGTGATAAAGGTCGGCACCATCGAAGAAATCAATTCACAGAAAATTGTGTACGCCATCCAACTTTCCGCGCATTTGCCGTTGGAATTGGAAGAGAAATTCAAATCATCGCTTCCTTCGGTTGTTCTTTCCGAAAATTTATTGACTGTTACCTTGAATGACAAATCGGAATTGAACTCCGTTATCGACGCACTCCGCAATGCGAATATCGCCATTGAAGGAATGACCCAGCAAAAAACGTCGCTGGAAGATTATTTCATTCAATTGGTGAAAGGAGATGCGCAGTGAGATTTTGGGGCATGTTTCGATTTACCTTCGGCGAAGCGATTCGCAAAGGCACACTGATTTTTTATTTTTCCGTCGCAACGATTATCATTTTATTTTTCGGTTTTGCCCTCGGGCATCCGGCAGACGATCCGAACATGATTTCGATGTTCGGCAAACCGTTCGCACCGCAGCAATCGAGCGGCTTCAACATCGCCGAAATGATTTTAATCCAACTACATTCATCGTCGGTCTTCTGGATTATTCTTTTTGGAATCTTCGGCGTTGCGGGACTCGTTCCTTCGATGCTGGAAAAAGGAACCATCGATTTATTTATGAGCAAACCGTTACATCGCGCGGAAATACTTCTTGCTCGTTCGCTCGGTGCGACGGCGGGCATTGCGGCAAATCTTTTTTATTTCTTTGTCGGCATCTGGCTGGTCTTCGGCATCAAGCTCGGCGTCTGGCACTGGGCATTTCTTTCGTCATCGCTGTATGTCGTGTTTGCATTTGCGTGTTTGTTTTCGGTTGTTGCAATCGCAGGATTAACGACGCGCAGTTCAGGATTTTCCATTCTTCTCACCATTGTCTATCTGTTCATCGCATCGCTGCTCGAAGGACGCGAACATTTCTTATTCCGTTTATCCGATAATACTATTTATCATAATATCATCAACGGATTATATTACATCACGCCGCAAATCAGCGGAATGCTCAATAATTCATCGCGGATCATCGGGAATAATCCGATGTCCCCCGTGGAATTCACAATCCTTCCGTTTGTCTATTCGTTAGGTTCGACAGCATTATTGTACGGATTGGCAAGCTGGTATTTTATGAAGAAAGATTTTTGATTTTCCTGGTCGTCGAATTTTCAGTAATCGAACGTTCCATGGGTTGCAACAATCGAACCGATCATAGTTCAGTGAGAAATCAAATGAGTTTTCACAGATTGTCCGTTTGAGGATGTTGAGATCGATCGACGACACACTTCATGGCAGCACGGTAAGTATAACAAAATTCAATACTACAATCTTTTCTCTTGAAAAAAGTAACATGAGAAAAAATAACTATAAAGTTGAAACGAGATTTAGACTCATTTCAAATGTCCAATAATAGTACGGACAATATTTTCAGAATCTTTGCTCCTCTTGTCTTTTGGGGGAATTCTTATTAATTAGTAATGGAGTTGCAGCGGACATCAGTTCATTCCGAGGCAGCGCCGCGCACATATTCAATCACAAATACGAAGCAACAACCGTGTCAGCACAAATTATTGTCGGCGCCCAATGGGGCGATGAAGGAAAAGGAAAAATTGTCGATCACCTGAGCGAAAAGGTCGATATCGTCGCGCGCTATCAAGGCGGCGCAAATGCGGGGCATACCGTTATTATTCCGGGAAAGAAAAAAGGCGAGGATCATGAATTTGTGCTTCACCTTATTCCTTCCGGCATTTTCCACAAGCATGTTACGTGCGTAATCGGCAATGGTGTTGTGCTGGATCCGTTTGCCTTGATGCAAGAGATTGATCAATTGAAAAAAGCCGGTTTTAAAATTTCCGGACGGCTGCTTATCAGCCACAACGCACATCTCATTATGCCGTATCACAAGCTGCTCGACGCGGCGCGCGAAAAAGGCGTCAATAAAATCGGAACGACCGGTCGCGGCATCGGCCCTGCGTACAACGACAAATATTTGCGCACGGGCATCCGTGTCGTCGATCTGTTGAATCGCGATGTGCTGGCAAAAAAATTGAAATTCAATATCGAAGCAAGCAATGAAATTCTGAAAAAACTCTACAATGCCGATTCACTGAATGTCGATGAAATTATTCAAGAATATATTGCGTTCGATAAAAAAATCGATGAGTATGTGACCGATACATCGCTGTATCTGAACGATGCCCTGCGAAAAAAGAAACGCATTCTTGCCGAAGGTGCACAGGGCGCATTATTAGATGTTGACCATGGAACGTATCCGTTCGTCACTTCATCGAACCCAACAAGCGGCGGTGCATGCACAGGGCTCGGCATTCCGCCGACGGCCATCGATTCTGTTCTCGGTATTGTGAAAGCATACACCACACGTGTCGGCAACGGCCCATTTCCTACCGAACTGAACGATATTACCGGCGAGCGGTTGCGCAAAATCGGCGGTGAGTTCGGCGCCACGACCGGCCGGCCACGGCGCTGCGGGTGGCTCGATCTCGTCAGTCTGGAATATTCCATACGCATCAACGGCATCGAGGATATCGCCATTACAAAATTAGATGTACTGGATGACTTCGATGAAATTTTTGTCTGCACGGGATACAAAGTCGGCAATAAAATTTTGAAAAGCTTTCCGACGGATATTCAGACATTAGAACAAGTTCAGCCGCAGTACATTCGCTTTAACGGATGGAAAACAAAAATTTCCGATGCGCGCAGTTATGCAAAACTGCCGAACGAAGCAAAACGTTATTTAGAAACTGTTGAAAAATTATTGCGTTCCAATATTTCCATGGTTTCTGTCGGGCCGCGGCGCGACCAGACGTTGTTCAAGCGATAAGAGACCACGATGAAAACCGCTTCAACGATACGCTCTGCAGCGAACGGTTCCGTATCTGTGCGCGGGAAGCTGAAAATTCTCCTTTTAGGTTTTGCATTTATCATTATCACGGGAACGCTGTGGTACACGCATCGCTTCGTTCAACAACTCAATCAAAAAGAAAAAGAAAATGCCGACCTGTACGCAAAATCGTTGGAGTATGTCGCCAACGGAAAAACTGCCGATGGAGGCGATTATAGTTTTATCTTTACAGAAATTAACCGCCGAATCGACTTCCCCATTATTATGACGGACCGACACAACGTCGTTAATTATCCGTTTCAACTGAGCACAAAAAATATCGATCTCGACACCTCGCTTACTCGCGAGCAGCAAAAACAAATTCTCGATCGTCTTGTCGTCGAAATGGATCGTTCGCAAAAACCCATCGTTGTTGCCTATCAAGACACTATCATTCTTGCCTACGTTCATTTTGGCGAATCTGCGCTCGTAACAAACTTGCGCCGTTTGCCCTATATCGAACTCGCGCTTGCGACATTATTTGTGATGATCGGCTACATCAGTTTTAGTTACGTTAAGCGAAACGAACAAAGCAATATCTGGGTGGGTATGGCGCGTGAAACGGCACACCAACTTGGTACGCCAATTTCCAGCATGCTCGGCTGGACAGAATTATTGAAAGATCAATCCGCAGACGATCCAAAGAAATTAGAAACGTTGAACGATATGGAGAACGATCTGTTTCGCTTGCAAAAAATTGCAGACCGATTTTCCAAGATCGGTTCCAAACCAGATTTGCGAGAGGAAAATCTTGCGGACGTCATCGGCAACGTGACAGAATATTTTCAACGGCGCATTCCGCAAACCGGGAAAAAAGTCCAACTCGTTATCGAATCGCCTGAACTTGTTTCTGCGCGTATCAATCGTGAATTGTTTGAATGGGTGATCGAAAATCTTACCAAGAACGCATTGGATGCCATCGAATCCGGCGTCGGTACGATTACCTATTCCCTCTCCAGACAAGGCAAGCATATTTTGATCGACGTTTCCGATACGGGAAAAGGAATCGATTCCAAACATCGTACTGATGTATTCCGCCCGGGGTTCTCGACCAAGAAACGCGGATGGGGACTTGGCTTGAGTTTATCAAAACGTATTGTGGAATCGTATCATCACGGAAAATTATTGTTGAAAGACAGCAAACCGGGATTTAGAACAACCTTCCGCATCAAATTAAATGCTTAATGTCACCGCTTTCGTTATTCTTTGCAATTCAATTCGTTATGTTCTTATGAAGCATAATCTATGAAAAAAATATTTTTCAATTTTTCTCTTGTTATCTTTTTTTTATTTGGGATTTCACCGGTGCTATCCGGGCAAACCATGCAAAAATTATCCGACGGTGTGGTGATTGTTTCCCCGCAAAGTGTACATGGAATAAAAAAAATCAAATTAACAATCTGGAATGCAAACATCATCCAGGTGATTGCTTCGCCAACAGATACGCTGTCGCAGCGCAGCAGTTTGATCCTGCAACATCAATCGGCACCGGCATCCGTGTGGAATGTTACAGAATCCGACAATCACTATATTATTTCGACGTCTGCCGTGACGGCGAAGGTTGAAAAAACTTCCCTGCATATTACCTTTTTCGATCATAACGGGAATCTCATTCTTGCAGAAGACGAGCGAAGCGCGCAAGCTGCAGTGGTGATGGGAGAAGCATGCTATTCTATTAAACAAGCGTTTCAATGTACTTCGGGCGAAGCATTGTACGGCCTTGGAAATTTCCAGAACGCCGATATGCAATTGAACGGCAAAAAATTGACACTGCTGCAGAAGAACCGCGAAGACGTTGTGCCCGTCATCCTTTCTACCAATCATTACGGAATTATCTGGGATAATTATTCGTACGGCGAATTCAACGATACGCGCGGAAGTTATTATCTTTGGTCGGAAGTTGCCGATGAAATTCAATATTTTTTCCTTTACGGAAACACCATCGATTCCATCGTTTCAGCGTATCGCATGCTTACCGGACAGGCACCGTTGTATCCCAAATGGGTTTTTGGTTATATGCAATCGAAACAAAAATACAACACTCAGGCCGAAGTCGATTCTGTTGTCAAAGGATTTCGTGACAGAAATTTTCCGCTCGACTTGATCGTGCAAGATTGGATGTACTGGCCTAACGGCCAATGGGGACAGAAATCATTCGATAGAAAAAATTATCCCGATCCGAAAAAGATGGTGAGCGATATTCATCACTTGAATACAAAAATCATGATTTCCATTTGGCCGAATATGACCAAGGGAACACCGGACCAAATTGAATTGATGCATATTCATGGATTATTCGCCGACAGCGAACACGTCAATATTCTCATGCCCGAAGCACGGGAATTGTATTGGCGGCAAGTATGCGATTCTCTTTTCTCCGTCGGCATCGACGGCTTTTGGGCAGATTGCTCGGAAGGATATGATTCCGATTGGTCGTCTCCTTTTTTTAAGCTGCCGGAATTGAAGCTCAATACCATGAACGCAAATGAAATTAAAAAAATAATGAACGGCGGGCGCTATATCAACGTGTACGCACTGCTGCATACGAAAGGGTTGTATGAAGGATGGCGATCCACACAATCGCAAAAACGTCCGTTCATTTTAACACGTTCCTCGTTTGCGGGTATGCAGCGGTACGGCGCAAGCTATTGGAGCGGCGACGTTTCTGCAAACTGGGAAGAATTTCGCATGCAAATTCCTGCCGGACTAAATTATTGTATGACCGGACTTCCCTACTGGACCACAGACATTGCCGGATATTTTATCAAGCATCAGCCGGGCTGGTGGTTTTCTAACGGAACATTTGAGAAAGGCCAGGACGACGAAGGGTTCCACGAATTGTACACACGCTGGTTCCAATTTGCCGCATTCTGTCCCTTGTTCCGTGCACACGGCGCCGATGTCCCACGCGAGCCATGGGCATTCGGTTCTCCGGATTCCCGCACCTATCAAACGCTTTTAAAGTTTACAAACTTGCGGTACCGATTGATGCCGTATATTTATTCGCTTGCATGGAAAGTGAGCAACGAAAATTATACGCTGATGCGTGCGCTTCCGTTTGATTTTATGAACGATTCGACTGTGTACTCCATCAACGATCAATACATGTTTGGTCCCGCTTTGATGGTTAACCCGGTTGTACGACCGTTATACTACCACTACGATAATGTGCAAATCAAAACAACATCGTACACACGAAGCGTGTATTTACCCGGCAATACCGTTTGGTTCGATTTCTGGACCGGGAGACATTATACCGGAGGTACAACCATCGCCGCAGATGCATCATTCGAAACAATGCCGCTCTTTGTTCGTGCAGGTTCGATACTTCCGATGGGACCACGTATTCAATATTCCACCGAACAAGACGACCCGCTCGAAATTCGCATTTATCCCGGTGCCGATGGCGCGTTTACTCTCTACGAAGATGAAAACGATAATTTTAATTATCTCAAAGGTATGTATGCACTGACCGGATTCCATTGGGATGACCGTCAAAAAGAACTCACCATCGACGCACGGCGAGGTTCATTCCCCGGAATGCATCAGAACCATACATTTAATATTGTCCTGGTAAATGAAGCCCATGGCGTCGATGTCACGACATCGCAACACGTTGACGCAACCGTCCACTATTCCGGGAAAGAAATAGTTCTTCATTTTTCCAAATAACGAATCTCATGGAATAACGGCAGGATCGAGACAAGCATCTTTTTATTTTTTATTCACGCGTCCAGTATTTTTTATAACGACTAAGGTTACATCATCGTGTTGTTCGGCGCTGCCGCGGAATGTCTCGACCGTCTGTAAAATAGCTTGCTCAATTTTTTCCGCAGGCGCCGTTCGCATCTGCTTCAACAATGCAGCTACCGGTTTTTCGCCCAATTCCTGTTTCTGTTCATTCATTGCCTCGGTAATGCCGTCGGTATAAAGCAAGAATAACGTATCAGATTTTAGCGGAATGCGGACTTCTTCCAATTGATCTTCGAACACGGGGCCGCGTTCCAATCCCAGCGCAATGCCGGCGCCCTGCAAAAAACGCACTTTGCCGTTCGCAACGATCATTGCTTTGTTATGCCCGGCCCGGCAAAGGCGCACTTCTTTTTTCTTTGTATCGATCAACGCAAGAATCATAGTGATGAACGATTTCCGGTCGATGCCTTCAAAAATGCGGCGGTTAATATGCTTCAGCATTTCTTTCGGCGAGTTATACATATATGCCGCCAATTGAACCATGCCTTGAATCTTCGACATATACAATGCCGCCGACATTCCTTTGCCGGAAACATCGGCAACGACGGTAAGAATTTTTGTCGGACTGAGTTGAATGAAATCGTAATAATCTCCGCCCACACTTAATGCCGGGACAGAAATGCCGGCAATATCGAGTCCGGCAATTCGAGGATTCGATTTTGGAAAGAGCCCCTGCTGAATATTTCGTGCAAGATCCAGTTCTTCCTTAATGCGCTCTTGTTCCAGTTCTGTTTTATGCAGCCGTGAATTTTCAATCGCAATGGCAGCCTGGCCTGCAACAGTCGAAAGCAAATTGATATCTTCTTGCGAATATCCGCGCCCGGACATTTTTGTTCCGATGTTGATAAACCCCACTAACCGATCATGCAAAAACATCGGCACGGAAAGCACCACGCCGGCTTGCAACAATTTTTCTTTTTCCGCGGGATCGAATAATAAAAATGCTTTGGTATCTTTAAAACTGTGCAGGTCAACCGGATGCCTCGTGTTCCGTAACAGTGCGATTAATCCGTTTTCTGATTCTTGAAATTCACATGCTGTTTCATCAATATTTTTTGTCACGCAAGCACATTCTGTTATTCCACAAACAACGACGGCAACTTTTTCAATATGCATCGTCGAAGAAACACGAGAAACAATGGAATGCAGAATTTTATCAAGCTCTAACAGACGCGGCAGTTCTTGTGTGAACTCTAACAGTGCACGCTGATAATCGTAACGTTCCCGATAAAACACACGGTCGATCCCAAGTTGAAACCGCTGTTTAATGGGATCGAAAACAATCGCGATGACGGCCAGCGAAAGAATATCGATAATATGATTTTCGCTTGTCACAAAAAAATACGAGAGCAAGCTTTTCAGGCCGAACACCGTCAATAAGTAGATCGCCGCTACTACTGCCGTAACAGCGCCGTACGTCAAACTGCGCTGTACCACGATATCCACATCCATCAATCCATGACGAAAGATGGCATAGCCAAAAAATACTGGTACCAGAACTAATAACATCAATGGAAGGAGTAAGGCCGGATGGAGAAATGCGGCAAACGGATTGACCATCACAATAATAATAACATAGAGAAATGTAACGATAGTCAATATGACGCCATAAAAAATCGGTTTTAAATGTTGGCGGCCTTCGGGAGTGACTAATGCACGATAGCTGTGCACGAATATGGCAAGACCTGCAAAATAAAATCCATAAAAAGAAAGATATGAGAGACCGTTCAAGGTGTTCAAATGAAGTTGTGAACTTATTATCACCACGATTGTTAGTGTAAGAGAAATAAGATGAAGCAGTACGGTCATCCATTTTTTTCGATACAAGGGACGCGCAACAGGAAATAAAAGGAAAAACCGCATGAAGGAAGGCGGACCAAATACAATCGCCAACAGAAAAAAAGAAAGGAACAGTTTAATGCGCCATGCCGGGTCGGTTGAAATAAAATTCAAGCCGAATAATCCGAAGAACAACATTAACAAAATACTGAATCGCGCAAAACATCGTTGCAACTTTCCCTGGGGTTTGACCAAAACGACCACCAACCCGACAACAAGAAAACCGACGCCAAATAAAAATTGCGCGAGATACGAGACATTCACAAGTTTAAGAATAAGAATGTGCGTCTCAAATTGAAGGCCGTTTCGCTCGATCAAATATGTCGCATACGAGCCGGCAGTTTTGTTAATGATTTGCTGCGCTTCCATGCCGGTCTTAAACGATGTTCCGTTGATCCGAACGAGAATATCGCCATTTTTTAAGCCCGCTTGATCTGAGACGCTGCCGGAAACGACGTCTGTGATATACACCTGTCCATCTTTATCGACCCAGCGACAATAATCGTTGCCGACAGTATGTTCAAACATCTGCACATAAAAATTTAACAGACAGACGTTCAACGCTATCAACGCCGCTGCCGTATAGAGAAATCGAACCAGCGATGGAGACATTCGTTCAAAAAAGCGACTCATATATTTCCTTCCTATCATCTTCTTTCAACTTACGCAATGAGCAGAAGCAAGTTTCCACTCTACGGAAGCATTTGAAAAAAATTATTACTGGTGCACGACACCGGTAATGGGAAAGCCAATACTAAAGTACGCCATGAACGGGCCGTACGAAACAGGATGATTGAATAAGTCCGTCCTCAAATAAAATGCTTCCCCCACGGCAAACTCGGCTGGGCCAATAGGAGTATCGAACCCTACGGCCAATCCTACTCCATGAGTAAAAGCATTAAGACTTATCTCTTCCGGCTGTTCCCACACTGCGCCAAGGTCATAGCGCGCTTTTATATATGTGTCAAAAAATAATTTCCATGGAAGACGATATTGATATTCTAAACTTGCTAAAAATAATTGGCGGCCACGAGCGTTGTCATCTCTGAATCCGTAAAAATTATTTTGACCGCCCAAAGAAAATTCTTCGCTTAAGGGCAAATCTTTATCCGCAAGTCCGATACTGAAATGCGGGTGAATCGTATAACGTTCTAAGAACGAAACGTACCGATCATAGGAAAAATACATTTTTGTAAATCCAATGGCATTGTCGATATTCATCAACGCCGATTCATAAGAAAAATTCACCACCGTCCCGTCGGTTGGAAATGGAACTTTATCTTGCGTGTCGATATTCGTGTTCAACCGGATAGAAGAAATACCATAACTTTGATTGGCAATAGGCGTACTCACCGTGTTATACAGATGATGCCATTCAAGCCGCCCATCGATGGTTGCCGTGCCAAGCCGCCCTAATTGCATTCCCACACCGACGGTGCCGCCATCGCACACATCTTTATATTCTCCGATTTCCTGACGATCAAACAGATCGGGATCGGTCTCAACAGCATTTTGATAGACATCGACATCACGAGAGATGGAATATCCTTTGATGCCGAAAGTCATATACGAATTAAAAATCCGCGTCGCTTTCACTTCACCGATAATACTCTGGTTGCGCGATCCGCCGCCGATAGACAATCCCATCTCCACACCGACACCGACAAAATTTTCATCCCGTATATCGACCGACGGCTGAATGCCGCGCTCGTTATCGATTCGCAATCCAAAACGGATCAATTCCGTTCTGCGTTCATGAGCGTTAATCGTCACAACATTCCGTTCATCATCGCTGCCTTCGTGATGAACCGTGACGAGAATCTGCTCGAACAATCCCGTGCCATAGACATTCCGGATGCCTTGCGCCACTTGCGAGATTTGAAATACATCGCCGCCATGGAACGGCAGTTCTCGCCAGATAATCCAATCGCGTGTTTTCTCGGTTCCTTTTACTTCATACCGATGAATAATACCTTCATCGATTTTGATCGACGCAATTTGGCTCGTCGAATCGTACTGCACATTACAAATGCGCGCAAGAGAATATCCTGCGTTGCGATACAACCTGAGAAGCGATTCCATGGCATGCGTTGCAGTATCGATATTGATCGAATGGCCCACGAGAGAACGAAAAACGGAAGCCAACGTATCTGTTGTTAGAAAATGGTTTCCGGTAAATCGAACACTTCGTAAAACAGTATTTTCGGCAAGTTGTATTTCGATATGCGTAGAATCGCCGTAATTTTTTATTACGGCTTGAACAGAGGCATACCTTCCTTCATAATATACTTGATTGACAAGCCACTGTATTTCTCTTGCCGAGTTCCAGCCGCGTTGTTCCCACACAACAGTACTGTCAGAAAATCGAGTCGATGGAATGGAATTCCATGAAAATTTCGGCAAGCGGTACACAATATCATGCTCCACGCGTTGAACAGAGTGCCACCGTTTGTCGAGGACTTGTTGCAACTGCGGAAGCGCAGCTTCAGCGGCTTCTTCGCCCAGACGTACCAGCGAATCCAGTTGTGTGAAATCGGATGAAGAATGATTGCCGAGGTTCGGCATAATGACGACATCCGCTTTCTCGCGTGCGCGTTTATTTGCCTCTTGCATCATGATCGTGGTAATTTGGTCTGCCATCACCCACGGCGTATTCAACTGATCCCGCGGATGCAACGGACTCATCACATCGACCGCAACAACGACATCAGCATGATTTTCCAACGCGACATCCACCGGCAGATTATCCAGCAATCCACCGTCGAGCAACTGCATCGTGTCGCGCTGCACAGGGTTGAAGAGCAACGGAATCGACATGCTTGCGCGGAGCGCCATCGTGAGGTCGCCATGATCGCTGACAATTCTTTTGCCTGTGACTAAATCCGTACTGACGGCGCGAAACGGAATACGCAAATCATCAAAGCTGGGGTTGGGATGATAAATTCCTTGCAAGAGCAACAGATTGAGATCATTGGTCAATCGTTGTCCGGAGGAAAATGCTTGCGGTATCACCGGCTCAAATCCTTCAAAGCGAAGAACCAGAATACTTTTATCGTTGGCAAGTTTTTGATCTAAAAACATATCGCGCCGGCGCGCTTCATTATTGAAACTCATTATTTCATTCCACGCCGTGGTGTCTGCAATTTGCTGCAATTGATCGACTGAATATCCGCACGCATATAATCCGCCGACAACACTGCCGATGCTTGTGCCGACGATCAAATCGATGGGAATATGATGGCGTTCCAGCACGCGCAGCACACCGATGGCAGAAATTCCGCGTGCACCGCCGCCGCTCAATACCAGCGCTATGTGCGGGTGTTTGATCGGTCGATGGGGAATAAATTCAACGACATGCGATTTGACATTCTCAAAGTCCGGTTGAACAACCG
>DATKMP010000150.1:0-11974 GCA_035541775.1 Bacteroidota bacterium
AAATACAAAAAGCAGTAATCACCGCAGCGGCACGCAATGAGCGGCTGTACCCTGCAGCAACAACCGTACAAAAATCCATGCTGCCGGTGATCGATGTGGATGGCATCAATAAACCCATTATTCAAATTATTGCCGAAGAAGCATTTCAAAGCGGCATCGAAGAATTGTGTATCGTTTGCGCCGCCGGCGACGAAGAACGGTACCGGGAAAGTTTTCAAACGCTGTGCGAAACATCGCAGAAGTTGTATCCGCATAAATCATCGTCGGTACCGCAAGCGCAAAATATCAAGACGATGTTAGACCGATTGACGTTCGTCGTACAAGCAGAGCCGCGGGGATATGGCCACGCGGTCTATCAGGCAAAAGAGTTTGTCAAGAACGAGCCGTTTTTGTTACTGCACGGTGATTATTTGTACACGTCTTCCCTTCTTCACAAACGCTGTTCACGGCAAATCATCGAACTCGCCGAACACGAACATTGTTCTGTCGCAGCCGTAAATCCCACACTCGAACATCTTATCGGGAAATATGGTACTCTGACCGGAAGAAATTATAAAAACCTGAACGGCGTGTATCAGATCGAAAAAATTGTGGAAAAGCCGTCCGTGAGCCAAGCAGAATTAGAATTGAAAACCGCCGGCTTGCGTGCCGGATTTTATTTATGTTTCTTTGGAATGTATGTGTTTCAGCCGATATTATTCGACCTTCTCACCGAAGAACTCAAAACCGACTCGGGCGGACCTATTCTGTTGACGCCGGTGCAACAAAAATTGGCCGAGCAGGAAAAATATCTCGCTCTCGAAATTCAAGGAAAACGGTACGATACCAGCAAAATCTTCGGGCTCTTTCAAGCACAATTGGCATTGGGCCTGGCGGGACAGTTGCGCGATGAAGTATTGACGACACTGTTGCAAACGCTTGCCGATTACAGAAAAGAGTCGTAAGAATCTCATGAATCCGTTTATTGAGACTATCCAATCGCAGAAAGCATCTGTACGCGATACTTCGTTCGATGACTTATGCAAAGGGCTTTCGACACATCAGCTGGTACAATATTTTAAAGAGCTGGAAGAATTCCGGAGGCGCACTGCCAATCTTTATGAAAAAGTTCGTGCCTCTATTTTTCTCTATGCCGGCCATCGTTTTTTGTTGTTAGATGGTTCTGCCGTTCGTCCTACCGGCAGCATTCCGATCGATGGATATAAAAATCTGCTGGAACGAAACTTTGAAAAAGCTCTTTCGATTTTTTATGCATCAACCGCAGGCGATGAAAACGAAAATCTGGTCAGCTGCCTTGCCGAAACGTATCATCAAAATACGTTTCAGGTTCTGGCCGATCAAGTTCGTAAAAGCGTTCGCTCCTCAAGTGGCAATCAGTGGATGTTTCGCGTTGGCCATCCCGACGAACACCCGCTGCATATTCATCCGGCATTATTGAAGCGTTCGGCTTCTTCACAACTGTACCCGATTCTGTGCGAACAAACTCCTGTGCGGATGGATTTAACGCATAGCTGCTGGTCGGATATTTTCTTTCTCGGAATGGATTATCCGGAAGGTGCTCGCGTCATCAACGTTTCTGTCGATTTAGGAATCTTCGGTCGCGGCCCCGACGTAAAACCGCCGATTGAATCGTATGTACGAATCATCGATGAACCGGTTATTCGACTTACTTCGCTCGACCTTGGTGATACGAAAGATGTTTCTGATCTTAGTGATCTTTTTAATTTTGGAAACGATTATCTCGGTTTGTTAAAAGCCGCCATCATCGCTTCCGGGTTCGTCCCTTCGTCGTTCGAAGGGACGCGTTTTACCATCAAAGAAATTTTAGACAAACTCATATTTCCTGGATTAGGCATCGAACTTGTTACCAAAGTCAATGACATTCCCAAAGGGTCGCGCTTGGCTGTTTCTACAAATTTATTGGCTTCGACCATCAGCGTTTTGATGCGTGCAACACAGCAAACACAGCGTCTGGCCGGCACGCCGACGGAGCAAGAACGCGACTTGATTGCATCGCGCGCGATTCTCGGCGAATGGCTTGGCGGTTCCGGCGGCGGCTGGCAGGATTCCGGCGGCATCTGGCCTGGCGTAAAAGCGATCGAAGGCGTCCTTGCTTCTGAGGGCGATATGGAATATCATATCAGTCGCGGACGCTTACTTCCTCAGCATACAATATTGGATGGCGGCGCTGTTCATCCGGAAATTGAACAACGTATTGCATCTTCGCTTATTTTGATGCACGGAGGAATGGCATCGAATGTTGGTCCCATTCTCGAAATGGTAACGGAAAAATATTTACTCCGTTCCGATAATGAATGGAAAGCGCGTCAGCGCGCAAACGCTCTGTACGATGAAATCGGAAAATCGCTGCGCGCCGGTGATATAAAAAAATTAGCGTCGCTCACATCAGAAAATTTCAACGGCCCGATAAAAACGGTCATTCCCGCTGCAACAACGCATTATACTGAAACGATCATTCAAAAAGCGAAAGAGACATTCAAAGAATACTATTGGGGATTCCTGATGCTGGGCGGAATGTCCGGCGGCGGCATGGGATTGTTTGTCGATCCAAAAATTTATGATGCTGCAAAGCAAAACCTTCTTGCCATTCTTCAAGAAACAAAAAAAGAAATGGAAGAATCGCTGCCGTTTGCTATGGATCCTGTTGTGTACAATTTTCATATCAACACCCATGGAACAACGGCTTTTCTCATGCAGGATGGCACGGCGTTGATGCCGAAAAAATACTACGCGCTCTTCATTCCGCGTTTATCATGCGCCAACGCCGAAAGTATTTCCGATCTGCGCAAATTAGAAATCGATTTATTCTCCCAGAAGACTGCGCATCATGACGATGCCTTTCCTATCCTTCGGTCGCTCATCGGCAATGTATTTCAGTATTCCGATAAAGTGGAAATCACCGGCAAACAGTATCAAGATAAAGAGGCCGAGCGCATTAAAAAAGAAAACGGCTTCGATCCGATTCAGCATGAACAAATTCGCAACGATCTTCGCAGGGGGCATATTGGATTGAACCGGAATCGGCTTCCGCTCGAAACAACGATCGAAGATGTCCTGCCGTCCGAGGTCGTACGTTCCGATGCGTTGACCGACAGCTATGGAAGCGGCGCAGCATCGATTCATCATTCGGGTGTTGCAATGCTTTGTCTGGCAGCCGGTGTCGGCAGCCGATGGACAAAAGGCGCCGGGGTCATTAAAGCCATTAATCCGTTCATCATGATGCAAGGGCGGCATCGGTCGTTTTTAGAAATTCATCTTTTAAAGAACAAACGCACATCGAAACAGTATGCGGCGGACATTCCGTACCTTGTCGCCACAAGTTATCTTACCTATCGTCCTATCGAAACAACGCTGCAACGCACAAAGAACTTCGGCACAGACAATCCCGTATATCTCTCGCCGGGCAAATCCATCGGGCAGCGGTTCGTTCCGACAGAACGCGATTTGCGATTTCTCTGGGAAGAAATGCTGCAAGGGAAATTGGATGAGAACAAACAGAAAGTTCTCGATGCCTTACACGAAACATTAATTCGATGGGCGAAGAATAAGGGCGAGGCAAACGATTACACGGATAATATTGCCCTTCAACGATTGACGCCGCTGGGACATTGGTACGAAGTTCCTAACTTGATTCGGAACGGCAAGCTTGCGCTTTTGTTGCGCGAGCACCCTTCTGTGCAGCATCTCCTGCTGCATAATGTCGATACGCTCGGCATGAATCTTTCTCCGGAACTTTTGAACTATCATATTCAATCCGGAAACACGCTGACATTTGAAGTTGTGCCACGGCGTTTGGATGATCGCGGCGGCGGCTTGGCGCGCATCAACGGGAAAGTTCGATTGCTGGAAGGGCTGGCGCAGCCGAGAGAAGAAGATGAATTCGGATTGAGTTATTACAACAGCAATACGACATGGATTCAGATCGATCAATTTCTCAAAATCTTTGGTCTTGATCGCAACGATTTACAGATACGCTCGGAAGCAGAATTAACAGAAGCCGTACGCAGCATTGCACGCCGCATGCCGACGTATGTGACGATGAAAGATGTAAAATATCGATGGGGGCATGGGCAGGAAGATATTTATCCGGTTGCACAAATTGAAAAATTGTGGAGTGATATGAGCGGGCTTCCCGATGTCCGGTGCGGCTATGCGGTTGTTCCCCGTATGCGCGGGCAACAGCTGAAAGATCCCGCACAATTAGATGCGTGGATGAATGACGGGAGCAAAGAATATGTCGAAGCGTTGTGTACATTTTCATAAAAGATTCGGCTAAATTTTTCCGGAGTCATTCCGAATTCCTCGTCGTTGCTTCTCTACAGAATTGTCCATCTAACGGAGAAACAGCATTTTCCCCGTACGGGAATAACTGCAGGACGTAACGGCATAAAAATAAACGCCGCTTTGCACTGTCACCCCTTTTTCATTTCTTCCATTCCACTGCATCGAACAACGGCCTTGGTTATCCGTGGAGCAATTCAGAACGATTATTTTTCTTCCCCGGACATCGTAAATTGTTACACGAGCTTGCGCCTCGGGAGAACAAAAAAATTCTATCGTTGTCGTTTCATAAAATGGATTGGGATAATTTTGTTCAAGAATCAATCCTGATATATTCTCAGAGGCATGAATTTGCAAGGGAGTCTGAAACGTAAAGAGTTGCGGTGACCACGCGGTATCGATTCCATCAGAAGAACCGATATTCCATGAATACATTGAATTTTCTTGTAAGACATGTTCTGTCAAAAGAAAAGTCGTATCGCTGATGTTCGTGTAACATATATCGGAAGACGGTGTTCGGAGATGGACGATATAATGGATATGGTCGGCGGCATCGCTGTCGCTGGATGATGTCCATCGAAGCTGAACTCGCATCGTTGTATCGAGTGTACTTTTATCGTCAGGATATAATAACTGAACCGCACTTGGAATATGATTGCTGTTGAGCACCGACAGCTGAAATGATTGTTGGCAGCTCTCCCCCTTTTCATCTATCACTTGCGCCGTTATCGTATGAGCGCCGATAAATTTTTTATCCGGTATTCCCGAAATCATCCCGCCGACAGTATCGATGCTCAGGAAAGAAGGAGCTGCGAGAAGTGCATAGTGCAAGCGGTCACTGTCGGGGTCTGCTCCTTGCACTTGATATTGATATCGGCGGTTCGTCCAAGCAATACACAGAGGAGTCGAAGTGATCACCGGCGGCCGATCGATCGTCACAATGCCGTTCTGGATTTGCACGGGTACAGACTCGTTCGATCCATTTCGCAAATCGACGGAGTCGATCGTCAAGGCGCACACATTCGTTTTTAACGCTGTAAAAATTAACTTACAAAGTGAACCCGATCCGCTTACCGTTTTACCGCCAAGAATTGCCTGATCGATAACAATCGTATTCGGAGCCGCCGGCGGAACCGGCTTCGGTGTAATGCCCAGAAAGATAGAATTACCGTTGCTTTCTAAAAACGAATTTCGTACCACATCGCGGTACCGGAGAATGGTACTATCGAATGAAATCGCGATACTGACCGCAAAAAGATTCTCGGCATGTTCTATCCGCACATCGACGGTATCGTCATTCAACGGTACAATCAACGACGAAGAAGGAACGAGCGTGATGGTCGGTTGTGCCGCCGATGAAGTATACAGAAAAAACAGGACACAGCATACTTCGGAAACAACAATGATGATCGAGGTTATTCTCACCGGAACGAACAGTCGATACTATCAATTGTTATTTTAACAGCAACATTTTTTTCATCGAATAAAAACTCCCCCGCCGCCCATGGGACGCCGCACCCCAATCGGCATCCTGCGATTGTATCGGTACAGCGGACAATCGATAAAAATAAATTCCACTGGCAAGATGAGAGGCATGAAACGTTACCTGATGAGTGCCCGCGCCCTGTATTTCTTGTTCCAATGTTGCAACGTCTCTTCCGAGAATATCGTACACGCGAATATCAATCATACAAGGAACAGGAAGTTGATACGATATGATGGTGACCGGATTAAAAGGATTGGGATAATTTTGCGCTAATGCAAACGACAAGGGTGCATTTGCTTCAGAAATTTCTTTCTGCCCAATGTTGAGAGAAAGTTCTTTATTTTCCGCATCCCTTGCTTTCACCGATTGGATAGAAACCGTACCGTTCTTTTCGTCAGACCGATTTTTAAAAATTAAATTTGCAATCGTCCCCTTGCTGCTTAAGCCATAAGGAGTGCCAATAAAAGCGGCATCCAAAACAACTTCATCGCCCTTCGACGTTGCTGCCATAAAACAATCATCGTTGTTCATCTCGCCGCATTTTTCATATCCGGAATATTCCCATTGGGAGGACGGATATTGTGTTGAAACAGATAATGCGTGCAATCGTTCCACATCTCCGGCAATCGTGAGAGGGACGACGATCGTTCCGTTTCCATGAAACGCAGGTTCTTGAGCCGATAAAACAATATTCGCTGAATACGTTTTGCACAATTGATGGCACGCAGATTTTCCATACCCCATCGAAAAAGTAACAAGGTCTTCAAATTGAATTTGCCCGTCGGGATTGGGCATCGAAAAATACATTCCGTCAGAATTCGTGGGGCCAATATCGAATTTCGATTTATAACCGGATGTGGTGCTATCCTTATTGCTAAAATACGCAAGCGCAAACTGGACGATGTCGTCGAAATTAATTTTTCCGTCTCCACAGGTTGTATAATTATTCTGAGATGTAAAATCGCCGAGATAAAATTTGATAACGCCGGAATGTGCAGCCGTTTGAATCTTCGTCTGCGAATCGTCTGTAACATACCGTGCATCGACACCCGTCATCGTAATCGAATCGCACCCGGGTTGAAGGATGGTAAAATTTAATGCTGCCAGATATTTGCCGGCGGCAGGCAAGACATTGATGTTGCTGCTTGCACCCACATCGATCTTTAATTTTCCCGATGCAATTCGTTGAGTAGCAAGAAAATCAAACATCGTTCCATTTTTTACTGCCAGAGAAGCTTTCGTCGTATCCCAATTCACGATAAACTCCGCTGCGCTCAACGACTGCGTTCCTTTCGGCACAACAAAGAATGTCAACACCGGTGAATTGTACGACCAATCGTCTGGAGCATACAATGTTCCATTTCCCATGCCCGCATGGGGAAACAAGACTGCATGATTTGTATCGGCTTGGCATGAATCGCTTGTTAAAAATAATTCTAGTCCAGACAGAACCATTGACGGTATGATTCGTACGCCAAAATTATCGAACCGGCTGGTTTGATTTGCTGATGTTCCGTATGCCCAGTAGAAACCAAAATTCGTGAGCACCGTTGAAGTGTACGTGGTATCGATGGTTGCCGATCCTTTTTGACTGGTGACACCTGTCGATGGATCGGACCATTTGGTCGCGCCGTCATCGCGAACATACAAATACCAATAATCTCCATGAGGGTCGTAACGCACTCTCACGCTGGCATAATTATTCACAGCGCTGATATCGCTAACGCCGGAACTGATGATGGTGGTAAGTGTTCCTGTCAAACCTCCGGAGAATTTTACCAATCGAATTGGATTTGGCGTACCAGAACCTCCATACACGATTGCATATCCATTGCCTGCATTCGCACCTATAAAAATACCGTTAGTGGAAGCAAGAATAATTGCCGTTCCATAACTCCCCGGCGACATTCCTGATGGATGCGAGGATCTATTGAACCGAAAATTAAATGTCCACTCAACCGCAGCCGTATCCGCGTGGAGTGTTTGATTGTAGGTTGAAGAAAAAGATTGAGTAAGTCCGCTTACATAAACCACCCCATTACTGTTCGTGTCGGCAGAAATATCATTGGTAAGTTCCAGACATGAATCGGATGTGATATCGACGCCGCCATTGCCGCCGGTCACGGTTATGGAATATGTCGTCGGTGATCCGGTATTGAGAGCTGTTCGATTAAAGTTATCGAAGAATACTTGCGTCTGCCCGACTGCGAGTGTGCCGCTGGATGCCAGCATGAAAAATAAAAGAATTGGACTGAACCAATGGTGGATGAAATGCGTTACGAAGAGATCCTTGTCGTTCAATCTCTTGTCGGTCTCACAATACCTGCATAACGGTTCCCCGAAGCGGGAGAGAAAAGAATTGTTTTTCATAATCACTCCTTGATTAATGTTCGTTATCCTTTAATTATCACGCATCACAACATTCATGATCCCTTGTATGAATCCTCTGTGAAGTAGTACTGAAAATTTTAATAGTTATTGTCGAATTTGTTGTTATCCTTCATTCTTAAATCGTTGATAATAAAAATGCATGCACAGTGTAATGTTTTTTGGATTTTGTTTCTTCCCTGGTTGTCACTCCCGATCCCGAACTATCGTTTTTCTTTTTCTATTCTTTCGTCTCTTTCTTTTAATTGTGTGATCACCTCTAAACACCCGTTTGTTATTTATTCCTAATTATAAGAAATAATACTATACTTTTAAAACATTGTCAAGAAAATAAAACAACGATTGTTTTGATTTCAAAATATTATTTTGGAAAGCGTCTATCGACAAGGAGTAGGAGGCCGATGATTATGACAAACACAGTTTGTACCTGTGTTAAATCGTCATCTCTCTGCGTTCTTTTTTGCTGTCTTTCTCGATGCTGCCAATATCGCTAACAGTTCCCGGCGTTCTTTGAGAAGTGGTTGTTTCATCATTCTTGATGACCGTCTCTTTTACGAATTCCAAAATATTTACTGTTTAACCTTTTTCTCCAAAGTGACCTACGAAAAATATGGCTTGAAAAACGAGAATATGTCGGGATTTATATGCAAAAATATTGTTTGAGCGAAGCCGTAGGCGGAGCGAGTTTATTTTTTGCAGGAGACATATTTGAAGTTTTATCCATATTTTTCGTTAGTTTTGAACTTTTGGTTCTTTTCTTTCAAGAGAAAAGAACAGAGCAAAAGAATAAATCATGACTATCAATTGTTAATCGACTATCAAAAATCATCAATTCGCAAATCAACAACTCAATAAATCAACTGTCAACCGAAGGCCTATGATGATTACAAACGCAGTTTGTACCTATTTCCATCATCATTTGTAAATCGCAAATCACTAAATCATTAAAACGACCATCGACAATCATTAAATCCATAAATCGAACATCACCAAATCTTCAAATCAGTAAATCGTCAATTGTAAATTGGAAATCATCAATTGTCAATTGTAAATCTCCCTCCCTCAATACGCTCCTTTTCCAAACAACACCACTGGAATGGTCGCAAAAAGGATTTCAAGGTCAAATAATAGAGAGTGATTTTCAGCATAATACAAATCCAACCAGATCATCTCTTTGAAACCGATACCGCTTCTACCTGAAACCTGCCATAAACCCGTAATCCCCGGCTTTGTGCGTTCACGCTCTTTAATAAGATCCCAGTATTCTTCTGGTTCATCGACTTTTTCAAAATCACTGATGGGGAGCGGCCTTGGCCCCACAATACTCATATCGCCTTTTATGACATTGATGAATTGCGGCAGTTCATCGATGCTAAATTTTCTAATAAATTTTCCGACTCTCGTAATTCTCGGATCATCCTTCATTTTAAACAACGCGCCATCGCTTTCATTTTGTTCAAACAGCGTTTCTTTTAGTTCATCGGCGTTTAAAACCATGCTCCGGAATTTATAGAACTCGAATGTTTTTCCATTTTTCAACGATGCTCGTGTTTGTTTAAAAAAAAACGGACATCCGCTTTCAATCATGATGGCGATTGCGGTAAGAATCAAAATAGGACTTGTCAAAAAAAGCATTGTGCCCGCAACGACAAGATCGAATAATCGCTTCATCCTGTTCCGGATGAACTCAATATGAGTTCTATCGGTGGTATGCAGGGTGATCCCGGCAATATCAAAGACCTTCGCTAATTTTAAAAGCCGATCGGATTCCATGGAAAGGATTTTCAGTTTTACCTGTTGGCGCCTGCATATTTCGAGCACCGATGAGTACCCATTAACAACCAATGATGAAGACGGAATAAAAATTCTATCGATATGATTCAAAAAAATGACCGGTTCAATTTCCGAGAGAGGAAATCGCGGTACCATAGTGCCATGGATTTCTACCGAAGATAACGGAATATTTTTAGACGTAATGATTCCCTTGATGTCATATCCTAATTCCGGAAAATTCTGAAAACGATGAATGATGTTCATCTCCGCGCTATCATATCCCAGCAATAAAGAATTGTGCCTTCCGTACCCTCTTCGCTGCATTACTTCATTAAATCGAAACAGAAATATTCTTGAAACAATCAATGCAAACGGCACGATGATTAAAAACAAAAGTGTGAACCTTCTTGGATACCAGCTATAACAAAAAATCGATAACGACGAAAGAATAATAAGAGCTGATAAAATATATGCCTTTCCCATTAAATAATATTGCTGCTGCAAATTGCTGTGAAACGAAGCACGATACACTCCCAGCAACGCCGCAACGCCCATTATGACGATACAAAAATAAACTCCCAATTCACAAAAATATTCAGAAGAATATGGAAGAATATTGGGAAAAAGTTTACGCAAGATCGTTGCTGCAATCACGCACATAGCAATCGATAAAATATCTGTCCCCATCGCAATAGCTATATAAATACTTCGCCAATTGCGGTGAAGTTTTGTTTTTATAATTTCGCTTTCATCATTCATATAATTTACCTACAAGAGACATCTGAAAAACTATTTTAAAGCGTCTTTGCGAAGCTGGAAGCGTCTTACAGAATCACACGAAGTGTGATACCTATTCTTACACGACGAAGCAATCTTCCTTTTGATTGAAAATTAATGCTAAGATTACTTCACTTCATTCGTAATAATGAGGTAGTCAGCGTTGTACTTTATGAGTAATTGAATTGAACAAATCTTTAAAGTCTTGATTGAACATTGTCGATGTAATTTAAAACTGTAACCTCAGCACCTCAATGGCTTGCAACCTTTCCTGATACGATTTCGTCTTCCAGAAACTGTAGTCGTTTTGTTTATCTGTCCTATTCAGGATTTTAACTACTTCTTTCACACTCAAATATACAAAAATAATTATTGTCAGTCGCTGTCTTCCCCCTAAACCAGTTTAAACGATGTCACGCCTACGTTGGACAAATTACTTGATTTTTGCTTCTTTCTCTACAAACCAAAGCTTATGAGATAAAGTTAATTTTTGATTCGGCACGTGTCGATTCTCGTTAATTCGCTCCATGAAAGTGGCTGATTTTAGAAGTTATGCATAATAACATCCGTTGCCTTATTCTTTGAATATTCTGCAATAAACCGTATCACATAAACTGAAAATTTCTTTGTCCGTTCTTCAAGCTCTTGACTATTCATTTTCAGCATCCATCATAAATCTCCAACCTTCATCTCTTCCAATCTTCTTCAATTCACAATCGACAATCATCAATTTCCTATCTTTTTCGATTCACAATTGAAAATTGTCAATCGCCTTTTGTCTTTTTCCTATTTACCGGCGTTCACCAATGGCTGAATCCATGCAAATGTTTTTGCGGCGAAGCCGTCCCCTTGGGACCAATCCTTCCTTCAACGGTTTCGATGGCGCCCATCCAAATTTTAATTTAATCAAATCTCCGTAGTCCGGTTAGTTCAAGAAAAACGTACCATAGAAATAGAGTATTAGTAATAAGGTATCTTTTCCATAATCTCCGTGGTTCTTGAATTAACCTATAAAGCCACTCAAGTGCAAACCGCTTCATCCATTCTGGGGCATGCTTTGTATTACCAGCTAAGTAATCAAAACCGGCGCCAATACCTATCATTATGCCTCGGTTTAACTTTTTATAGTTTTCATACATCCATATTTCTTGTTTAGGCGCGCCTAGTCCAATCCAGAAAATGTCAGCGCCACTTTTGTTCATCATGTCAAGAATTTGTTCATTTTCTTCTTTAGTAAATTTCTTTTTA
>DATKMP010000151.1:0-7074 GCA_035541775.1 Bacteroidota bacterium
CCGCAACAATGCGTACGGGCGCGGTTAAATAACTTGCCGCCGCAGAAATATATACGGCAGAACCGCCCAGCGCATCTTTCACTTTTCCGAATGGCGTTTCCACCGTATCCAATGCGACAGAACCAACAATCAAAACACTCACGTCTCAATCCTTTCTTTGGGGTTGAAGAATTTCCGTTACCAATGAAACTTCGTTATGACTGACAATATATTCTTGTACAATTTCTAATCCGCGCCGCTGTGCAGGCCAGACCAATCGTTCGCGCGCTTCGTGAAATGGCAACCATTCAAATTTTTGATGTTCGTGCGAAATTTCAACTTCGCAGTCCACATTCACCTCCGCGGCAAAGAACGGCGAAAGTTGAACAGTATCGTTCGCAGCAATGTAAAACGAACTCACATAGGGCACATTCCATAAACGGCGAAGCGGTAAATTTGTTTCTTCAACAAATTCGCGCATAGCTCCTTGCAGCGCGGTCTCGCCTTGTTGCAACGTTCCAGTGACGATCTGCCACATGTTCGGATATAAATCTTCGTTCGAAGAACGCTGCAGCAATAAATACTCGGCATTGCTCGTTGTTCGACGAAACACACACACTTCTACAACTTCACTAACAACCTTTGCCATACTTTTTCTGTCGTAATGAACGCAATTGTTGCACTTCTTCTGACGTCAATTCGCGCCAAACGTTTTCTTTCAATAGTCCAAGTTGCAAAGAACCCATGGCAACACGTTGCAGAGCGATCACCGTGTTGCCAACCGCTTCAAACATTTTACGTACCTGACGATTCTTGCCTTCGGTCAACACAATTTGATATTCCAAGCGGCCAAGTTGTTTTATCGCGGACGGCTGTGTCTGGTAGATTTTTCCATCGACATTAATTTCTACGCCTGAAGACAACAGATCGATTTCTTCTGTCGTCAACGGTTTTTTTACAAATGCCCGATACGTTTTTGGAACATGTGAATCGGGATTTGTCAGCACGTCAGCAAAACGATGATCATTCGTCAGCAACAGCAAACCGGAGGAATCTTTATCCAATCGCCCAACCGCTTTCAGTCCTTTCGCGTCATCGCCAAGAAGGTCAAAGACGGTTTTTCTTCCGCGTTCATCGGCATGTGTCGTAACAACGCCGGCAGGTTTATGGAGCATCAAATAACGGAACCGCCCTTGAATAATCTTCGTGCCATCCACGCAAATTTTCTGCTGCTCAAGATTTACCCATCGGCGAGGATTCGTTTCCGGTATTCCATCGACTGTTACGCGACCTTCGATAATGATGTTCCCTGCTTGTGAGCGTGAACAAAATCCAAGTTTTGAAAGAGCGCGTTCGAGCGAAACATGATGAAGAAACTTCGATGTTCGTTGCCGAACAGTATCAGCGGCCATCGTTATGCCTAAAAAAGATAATCGAAAATTGATTCATTTCAAATGTGATGAAAGCGGCAGCGTGTAAAATTTATTTATTTTGCCAACCGCCACTGCGATAAAAACACGGCGCATGCAACGCCGACGTTCAACGACTCGGCTTGACCGAAACGTGGAATACTTACTTGATGGTCAGATAAGGTTTTGATAGAATCACAAATTCCTTTTGCTTCGTTGCCGAACACAAGAACGGTTTTCGGGGGCATCGATGTTTGCGCCAACGGCCTGCCATTCATGGTTGTGGCTATAACAGTAAAGGCATGATTTTTTAATTCAGTTAATGTGCTCCGTAAATCTATATCTTCATAAATAGGCAGATGAAAGATGGAACCGGATGTCGAGCGGACAACTTTTTCGTTATACAATGAAACACAACCCTTACTCATCAAAACGGCATCCACACCGAACCAATCGCACGTACGGATTATGGTGCCAAGATTTCCCGGATCACCGACTTCATCTAACGCAACGACAAACGATGCTGTATGAAGAACATCGGCGGAAAATAAATTCCTGCATTGCTCCACCACCGCCACGACACCCTGAGCAGTGACTGTCTTGCTAATCTGCCGAAGCTCTTTTTCCGAAATTTCTTGAATCGGAATGTTCCGCGAAGATGCAAACGCAAGAATTTCTTCTTGCTCGCTTGCTGTTGTTCTCGAATCCGCGACATACAGAGAATCGACATGGAAATTGGAATGGAGCGCATCGTGAAGCGGCTTCCATCCTTCCAGCAGGAACTTGCGTTCTTCGGCACGGATTTTTTTTACCGTCAGCGAGCGCAAATATTTCAATTCTGTCTTTGTGATACGCACAAATCAATATACGCAGATAGAAAAGGAAATTCAAAAAATATCACAGAATATTCATCGCCACGAAATAGTTTTCCACAAGATGCCATTGCTTTGCAGCACGGTGGCACCTTCTTTATCTGTTCGATGAATGACAATATGCCGCTGTGCAAGCCGTCCTAGAACCATCGATGATGGATGATTGAATTTGTTGTGAGTACCGACAGAAATTAATGCGATCGAGGGACGCACCCGCGACAAAAATATTTCCGACGTACTGGTGATACTGCCGTGATGCCCCGTTTTCAGAATATCGCTTGCAAGAAATGTTTGATACCGTGCCGTCATCTGTTGTTCAATGGGTAGTTCTGCATCGCCCGTAAGCAGCGCCGTAGAATTGCCGTACACTACTTTTGCCACAAGCGACGCATTGTTGAAATTATGTTCCGGTATCGTGTGCAGTCTTGGACTCAAGATATAAATACGAATATTATCATCCAAGGGTATTTTTGCCGCTGCACCAATATAGTGCACAGGCACATGCACGCTATCTAAAACATGAAGAAACGGCGGGGGTAACGCAAGTTTATCCACGCCATACGAAGCAAGTACCGTTTCAATTTGAACAGAGCTCACCAACGAAATTAATCCGCCGTAATGATCATCGTGCGGATGCGTGATGAGAACGTAATTTAATTTCTTAATTCCTTGCCGTTTCAAAAACGGAGCGATCGTCATCTTGCCTGCATCGGAATGGCTTGTAATCGGACCGCAATCGATCAACATACTTGCATGTTGAGGAGATTGAAGAAGCAGTGCATCTCCTTGACCGATATCGAACATTGTGAGGGTGAGGGTATGATTGTTTTCAAGAATTACTTTTTGATAGAGAATACTATTGAAGAAAAGAAGAATCGAAAAAAGAATCATCCGCCATCCGCGATGACGATTTGCATCGAACAATCCAAACACAACACAATAATATGTCAGCACAACAAGGACGCCCAGGGAATCCACTTCAACGACAGCCCATGGCACACTTGCCGCTGCTTTCACAAAACTCAACAACAGCCACACAAGTACATCATTCACTGCCGCACATATCCACGCCAGTTTATGAGAAAGGGGAAACAGCATCACTTCGATAAAACCGACGAACGTATTCAATCCGCTGAGCGGAACAACCGGAATATTTGCAAGCAGCGAAATAAAGGAGAATCGCCCGAAATAATAAGCCGTAAATGGAATTGTACCGATTTGCGCAGCAAGCGAAACGGAGAATAATTCCAGAATGGGTTCGATAAATTTTATCTTCTGATAGCGTTCCGGAATTTTTTGAACGAGCCGTTTCAACGGCGGATAAAAATACACGATGGATAGAACAGCCGAATAGGAAAGTTGAAATCCGACATCGAATAAATTATTCGGATTCCACAATAGCAATACAAGCGCCGAAACTGCAAGTGTGTTGTAGATATCTGTTCGTCGTTCGATTATGGTGCCAATCAAAATTATTATCGCCATCACGGTCGCTCGTATGACCGAGGCACTCAATCCGGTTATAATCATATAGGCGATCAATGCTATAATCGTAATGACGATAATATTGCGCTTTGAAAGACGAAAAAGTCCAAGCAACGAATAAACAGCCAGCGTCACAAACGCAACGTTGGAACCGGACACCGCAAGAATATGAATTGTTCCGGTATCGATGAACGATTGTTTTATTGCATCAGAAATATCAGACCGATTTCCCCAAATAATACCTTTTAAAAAATTTGCCTGTTCAGCCGGATGTAAAACATCAAAAATATGGAAGACGTAGTTCTGCACGTTGATTACCAACAGCGCAAACGAAAACGGCAATTCGGAGCAATGGACCCGTACGCCGTAAATGGTAGGCACAGCAACTATTCCATCGATGTCATTCAATTCAAGATATTTTCCGTAATCAAACTCGCCAGGATTGCGTTGAAATGGAAATCGATCCAAGGTACCCTGTATATCCGCGCGCACACCGAACTGCAATTTTGCCAAAGCAGTACTGTCCGACTTAACATGCACACGAACAAGCATGCGTCGTTCCATTTTCATTTTTAGGTTCTGAATTTCAATGCTATCGGTTTTGACGACAAACGACAGCGATTGTCCTTTTCTCGAAATATCAGAATCCACAAATCCGCATAATAAAATTCGCTCATCATCAATCGCAGGGATCAATTTTCGACTTGTTGCAGTTTCATGTTGGAGTGCAAGAGAGACAAACCCCAGAGCGAGGATGAGGAATTGAAGGATACTATCTCCGACAACATTTGATTTTAAATGCAGGAATGTCACGATCAGTAAAAGCAGGCACATCAAAAGAATCGCTGCAAGGATGGTGAATGAAACGACCGTAAAATGTGCAAGCACGATTCCCGATCCCAACAAACACACAATCCGTAATGCCGGACGCTTCCCCATGACAACTTCCTTTATGTATTTTTGTCGAACAACCTCAACAACGCGGGAGTGATATGTACTAAACTTTTAATGTGAGCTGCGACTTCTTCACGACGTGCGCCTGCAACGATACACGGGACATGGTTGCGCGTATGCGATTTTGTCGAGAGGTCTTCAATATTTCCATGATCACTGACAAGAACTACCATGGTCGTTTTCAAATCGGTATATGTTAGAAAGCTCGCAAGAAATGTGTCGAATTGTTCCAGAGCATTTTTTGCAAATTGCATGTCCCTGCTGTGTCCTGCATGATCGGTGAGCCAGTATTCAAACAAGGTAAAATCATGCTGTAAGGAAATTTGATGCAAATGTTTTCCTGCTTCTTGAGGAGTGATGGCCGCGACATCGGGATGGCCGAGTTCGCACCATTTTTCTCGCGTAAAATCTGCAGAGATGCCCTCATTTTTTAACATGGCATCAATCGTGAGCAGCGGTATGCCGCATAACTTACAACCGAGCGATGAAACAGAAAGGTGCCGAGTTCCAGATTCTATATAGTCAAAGAATTTGTCAGGAAATGCATTTGCAAATACGACTCGCTTGCCAAGTTGTTGTAATTGCAGAAGCAAATATTTTTTGGCAAGAATCGGATGCAGAGGCGAAGGCGGATATGGGCCAAAGTGCCTTCCAAATTTTTTCGCGCCATTGACGCCGGTAAAAATTGATACCTGCCCTGTACCGCTTTGCGGCAATCCCGCAACGCCAAGCGTGGCATCGACCGATAAAATATGTGCATGCTCCGAGCAACGGTCTTGAAACGGCTGCACAGGAACTGTTCCGCCGCACAGCCAGCGCAACGCCGCGATGTCGGCTTGCAGCATCGGATTGACCGACGGATTATTTTTCCCGATACCGACGCCATCCAAAAACAAAAAGACAACTCTAAAATTTTCTGCTCCCCGATGTTCCATGACCTTCGATTATTTACTTTCAAGGAGAACGGTCACCGGACCGTCGTTCACCAATTCCACATCCATCATCGCACGAAACACACCGGTTGCCACTTTTTTATTCCATAGAACGTTCGATAGATGTTCTACAAATTGATTGTACAGCGGCTCGGCAATTTTGGGCGGCGCAGCTTGAGTGAAGCTGGGCCGATGGCCTTTATCCGTATCGCCATACAACGTGAATTGCGAAACCACCATCACCTGCCCGTGAATATTATTCACATTTAAATTCATTTTGATGTTCGTATCTTCAAAAATACGGAGCGCAGCACAGCGTTCGGCAAGTGATTTTGCGTCTTGAGCCGTATCGTCATTTTTTACGCCGAGTAAAATTAAGAGACCTTGTTCGATAGAGCTTTCGACTGACCCATCGATGACCACGGAACATTTTTTTACTCGCTGAATTAAGGCGCGCATACGAATTTAATTTAAGGGAAATTGCTGCATAGCGACGGCGTGGCGACTGGCACAAATCACGCGCGGTATTTCTTGCAAATCATCAACAACCGCAAGAGCGGGAAATCCTGATTCTCGCAATATCGCCGCGACATGCGGTGCCTGTTCCGATCCGACTTCGACCAAAATTTTTCCATCCTCGCGTAAATACTTCGGCGCAAGTTCTGCGATGCGCCTATAGAAGATCAACCCGTCTCCGTTATCAGTCAAAGCGGTTGCAGGTTCAAACTGACGAACTTCCGGTTGCAATTCTTCCCATTCATCACGAGCGATGTATGGCGGATTGCTAATCATAAGATCATAGGCCGGTTTTAGTATGCTGCTTACGTCTTCAAAGATATCGAACAGAAAAAAATCAATTTGAGACTCAACGTGGTACGTCGTTGCATTTTCTCTGGCAAGCTGTAATGCGTCTTTGCTGACATCAAGCGTTGTGATATGAGAATCTTTGATAAACTTTGCCAGCGATACGGCAATGTTTCCGCTGCCGGTTCCTATTTCCAAAATTTCCAGCGGTCGATGCTTTTCCGTCGTGTGTGCAACAAAAATTGCTTGTTCGATTAACGTTTCTGTTTCAGGGCGAGGAATCAGCACACGAGGATCAACTTTGAAAGTCAATCCCATAAAACCTGCTGTGCCGATAATGTATTGTACGGGTTCACGTTTCAAGCGGCGCTCGAATAATGCACGAACTTGTTCAAGCTCAGACTGTGTCAACGGTTTATCGAAATTTACGTAAAGTTGAATGCGCGGCAGCGCAAGTGCATGAGCAAGAAGTAATTCCACATTCAGGCGGGCGTTTTCAATTCCTTTTTTTTGAAAATGATCGATGGAAACCTTCATCAAGTCGCGAATCGTCCAAGTCTTACCCTGCACTTCTGCCATACATCTTACTTCTTCCGTTTTTGAGCCGTGGAACGTTTGGCGATGTTGATGGTGGCTGGC
>DATKMP010000152.1:0-3592 GCA_035541775.1 Bacteroidota bacterium
GAAATGAAAATTTATTTTATCAAACTTATTCTTGCGTTTCTTCCGGTGCTTATGGTGGCAGAATACATCGCCGTTTCTACCAATCGTCCGTTTGTTCTGGCAAGCGCTCGTCTGCCGCTTCTGATGCTTGCAGGCATGTTCAACGCATTCTGGATGTCGCTTGCGATGGTCTCGCTTAATCTCGGACTTGGCGGCTACTTTGCCAATTATTCGGAACGAAATCCCATTCGCGCAGCGTCTTCACAAGGCGCTACGCTCGCGTTTCTTCTTACCTTGCTGTATTTATTCATCTTCACCTTTATCGTGCTGCCTTTTCTCGCTTCATATCTTTCATCGTTTTTTTTGTTTCAGCAATTTCAATTCAGAAGTATTGTTCTGCCTGGTACCTTGATTGCTGTTGTTTCCTACCTTGTCACAGTAGCCGGTATTATGGCTGGTGTGCATTCATTGCAACGAGATTTTTCATGAAACCATTTTATAAAAAGGAAAAGGTATGAATTTTCCACGCATGATTTCGTTCACTATTACCAATAGATGCAACCTTCGCTGTCAAATGTGTGGTCAATGGAGTCAGGAAGGATATATTGCCAATGATAAAAATGCGTTAAAACAAAAAATGGAATTATCAGATTGGAAACGATTGGTCAATGAATTATACGAGCATCGAATTTCTTCGCTCCTTCTTCGCGGCGGAGAACCATTGATGTTCCCCGGAATCGTTGAACTGTTGGAGTATGTGCACAGCAAAGGGATATTCATCTCCATCGATACCAATGGAACACTGCTAAAAAAATATGCTGCGGATATTCTTCGCATCGGAGACATTCATATCACTATTTCGGTCGATGGACCGGAACAAATTCATGATCAAGTGCGCGGAGTGACGGGATGTTTCAAAACAACGGAAGAAGGACTCTTGGCGCTTCACGAACTCGAACTCGTGAGTCCGAGTAAAATCAGCAAATCGATTTGCTTCACGATTAGCCCGTATTCGCTCGCGGGTCTTGGCGAGATGCCCGATGTTGCGCGGCATCTGGGAATTCAGACGCTTGTTATTGTCCCTTATAATTACATTCCACAAAACCTTGGGCATCATTATGAGCGAGAGTTGAGAGAGCATTTTGGGTGTACTGCATTTTCATGGCAGGGATTTCACCATGAAGATTCAGAAATTGATTTCGAAGAATTCCAGAAACAACATCAAAAGTATTTGGCAAACCTTGGCGAACTTTACAGCTATCCCTACTTGCCGTTGACCGAAAATGAATTTCGAGATTGGTTTCAAGATGCGACAATACCGGTAAAGTCGTTTTCATGTTCAAACGCAGAGAATCTCATCGATATCCAGCCGAATGGCGAAGCAAATTTCTGTGTCGATACACCTGATTACAGTATCGGCAATGTTCAAGAAGCGACTATCGAAAACCTGTGGACGAGCGATCGCGCAAAGAAATTTCGGGAGTATAGAAAAGAAACACGATTCGGTGCTTGTTACCGGTGTGTTTCCAAATATATGTCCGAGACCGTCCGTTTATAAATATCGTATGGAACCATCGATGCAACTATGATGCTCACGTCCATGCGCTTTCTCATTGCAACTTACATTGTGTTATGCTATTTTCCATATGCAGATATTCACTTCGCAAGAACGGCTATGAATTATTTTAAAAAAATTTTGTTGTGTTACTGTTTCATCACTTCGGCAGCGAGCGCACAAACAGTTTCTGACAGTATTACCTTTCGCCCGGAAGTGGAGCAGCAATTTGTCGCAGGCATGAAGTTTTTCAAAGCAGGCATCTACGATAGTGCAGCGGCAGTCTTGAGCCAATCGCTGCGGGACTATCCGCGCAGTCATCGCGCGACCGGCGCATATATTATGGCAGCCAAAGCGTACTACCATATAAAAAATTATTCCGAATCCATCCGCTTGCTGAAAGACCTGAACGATCTGTATCCACAATCTGCGTACATCGACGATGCTCATTACACGCTTGGCCTGGACTATTATGAACTGGGACGATATGAAGACGCCGCCGGAGAATTTATTACGGCATGCGACACAAGCTCGATAAAAAAAATAAAATCACGATCGGAACTGTTTTTGAATTTGCTTTCGAAGGAAACACTGAGCACCTCTGAATTATATCTGCTTCGTTCCCGTACCAAAAGCAATTTAACAAAAGCACTCATCAATTTACGCCTTGCCGAAAAATTAATACGCGTAAATAATTTTTATGACGCGCAGGAAGCACTTCGAGTGGCGGTCGTTCTGCCGCCCCGTACTCCGTATGTTCAAGACGCGCTAACATTGCTGGATCAGTTGACGACGCAAGAGGGATTGAAGATTGGCGTTGTTCTGCCGTTAATGCTGAAAGATGAAAAATCTCCTGTCCATGCAATGGGCATGGAATTTTACACAGGAATGCAGATTGCTGTGGAAGAACACAATCAAATGGCAGCGTTAAAAGTAAAGCTAGATGTTCGGGATACGGAAAAAGATCCGAGCACCGCTGCACGGCAGGTTTCGGATCTCTGCAACGATCCGACGGTGACTGCCATTCTCGGGCCGGTCTTAAGCAATGAAGCGCTTGCATGTGCCGGCATCGCGAATGAACACGGTGTTTCGCTCATTACGCCAACGGCGACAGCCAATGGCATTGCAGCAATGGGCCCGTATATTTTTCAAGCCAATCCCGATTTCGATGTTCGCGGGCGAGTTCCGGCAAAGTATGCTTATACACATTTGAATGCCCGACGGTTTGCCGTCTTAGCGCCGACTGATATAGTGGGAAAACAAATGGCGGATGCATTTATGACGCAAGTGAAGGAATGCGGAGGAGAGCTTATCGACGTTGAGTGGTATGCAGCCGGCACAACAGATTTGCGCGTGCAATTAACAGCCATGCGGCATCGTTCGATGGAAGCATTGCAAGTGCCGGTCATAGATTTTTCTGGAAAGATTCGTCAATCGGAATTGAATAAATTAATTACGGCAGGAGCGGATCAACGTATTTTAGATTCGTTAATGGAACGTTCGGCATCGGCTCCTGTAACATTGGTGCTGGGGAAAAATGGAAAGTCCATTGCGGACTCGTTAAAAATTCCGATGCGGACAGAAATTCTTAAGTACGATAGTTTGTATATTCCGGCGCAGGGTATCGATGCAATTTTTATTCCTATTACAAGCTCCGATGAAATTGCCGTCATCAGTTCGCAGTTAAAATATTATAATCTTGATGCCCAAGTTTTGGGAACGAGCGATTGGAACGAGCCGGGCGAATTAGATAAAAATCATCAATACACCGACGGCGTGATCTTTTTTGTCGATTCTTATACAGAGATGGTGAACGATGCATATCGGACCTTTGCGGCAAAATATCAACAACTCTATCCCAACCGGCCAGCAGGACAAAATGTGCTCTTCGGGTACGATGTTGCTTCAATGCTTTTAAAAACCATGAGTCAAACTAATATGCACCGGCCGGATATTGCCGCAGCATTAAGTAAAGTTTATGAGTACAAAGGATTACATTGCCAGTACACGTTCACACGCCATCGAGTGAATTCCCATCTCACGGTTTTGCAATATAAG
>DATKMP010000153.1:0-5589 GCA_035541775.1 Bacteroidota bacterium
ATTTTGGTAAGCAAGTCCATAATTTCCGCAGAAGAAACAGGGTCGAGATTTCCTGTCGGTTCGTCCGCAAGCAAGACCAGCGGTTCGTTCACCAAGGCACGCGCTATCACAACACGCTGCTGCTCGCCGCCGGAAAGTTCATGCGGCATTTGATTTCGTTTGTGACTCAATCCGACATCGGCCAGTGCATGCAACACGCGCTTCTTCATTTCGCTGCGCTTGGTGTTTGTTACGAACAACGCAAAAGCGACATTGTCATAAATATTGCGGTCTTCCAACAATTTAAAATCTTGAAACACAATGCCCAACTTTCTTCGCAAGTGCGGAATTTCTCTGGCACGCGAAACAGCAGAATCGAACCCAGCCACTTTGATCGAACCTTTTTCCGGCATCAATTCAAAATACAATAACCGCATGAGCGTGCTTTTGCCGGAACCGGTTTGTCCGACCAAGTACACAAACTCGCCCTGCTTCATGGAAAAATCGATGCCATCGAGGATGCGCTGCCCGCCGTCATACGAAGCGGAAATATTTTTTAATTCAATCATGATGTTGCCTGCTGTGAGAAATAGAAACTGCAAGTTTAATCGCTTCGAGCATGCTGGAAATGTTGGCTTTATTTTTTCCCGCAAGATCGAATGCCGTGCCATGATCCGGCGAGGTGCGAACGATTTTTAATCCCGCAGAAAAATTTACGCCTTTATCGAAAGCCAGCATCTTCAGCGGAATTAATCCCTGGTCATGATACATCGCAAGAATGCCGTCATATTTTTTATATGCCGCCGACCCGAAAAATCCATCGGCCGGGAATGGACCTTCTGCAAGAATGCCTGCGGCTTTTGCTTCCGTCAAGGCAGGGATAATGATTTCATCTTCTTCCGTTCCGATAATTCCTTTTTCGCCTGCGTGCGGATTCAGCGCCAATACGGCAATACGCGGTTTTTTAATTCCAAAGTCATCTCTCAACGATTGGTGAACGATTGTTAGTTTATCCAAAGTTTTTTCTTTTGTGATTTGCGCGGAAACATTGTTGATGCCGGTATGAATCGTCACCAAACCGACGCGCATCGTACCGCCAATCAGCATCATCGCCACACGCTGCGAATGGCTCAACAGGGCGATCATTTCTGTTTGACCGGGGAAATTAAATCCGGCAAGATTCAACGCTTCTTTGGACGATGGCGCTGTAACCATGGCCTGAACTTTTTGTTGCAAACATAATTCTACGGCTCGTTCAATGGCCACGCCGGCATTGCGGCCGGAAAGTTTTGTCGGCGTACCAAAGGTAACATCCGACCAAATTGCATCGCCGACATCGACGACAGGAACAAAACTTCTGGGAAGAAGGGGAAACGTCGTTTTCATGAATTTTACCTTCTTCAATTTCAACGCTTTTGCTGTTGCATCGAAAATGTGCAATGGCCCCACAAGAATCGGTACACAAATTTTTTTAATCGATGGATGGATGATGCTTTTGAGTGCGACTTCCGGGCCAATGCCGTTACAATCGCCGATGGTTATTGCGATAAGAGGTTTCAATAGGTTTCTACCTGTGTTAGTTCATAATTGCCGCTGCGATTCCGATCTGTAAAGATGAAATACTTTCGCAGCTTTTCATACGTCCATACTTCTGTCGGGACAGAAGTTGGCTTGAGCGAACGGTCGATGTGTGAAGGATGCCCGAAGAGAATTAAAATGCGGCCGCGATCTGTCCGGTAGCCGTCCACTTCTTTCGCCATAGAATATTTTTGAATTGCTTCATCCACGCGGCGGTAATATTCTGCCATCACTGGATTGTAAGCGCGTGTTGTATCGGGATTTTTCTTATTCCAAAACTCTTGAAATTTTTTGCTGTCCGTCGATAAAAATCCATGCATCTGGCTTACTTCATCGTCGGTTGCGATGTGCCGCAATGCGTTGATCGCAAGATCTAAATTCATCAACGATCGGGGTTTATTCTTCCATACTACTTCAAAATGCCATTCGCGTTGTATTTGTTTTTTTCCAGCTTGGACCGTCAATTGACAGTGATAATGCCCTTCAGAAAATTTTTCAAAGGGAAGCGGAAGGTACACAACTTTACTGGATAATTTCGAATCGAGAATAGTATAGCGCACTTCATTTTTTTCGTTTGTACCTTGCGGAACGCCGTTGACAGAATCGTATGTAGAATCGCTCCAGTGGCGTTCTTCATCACGATCAGCATTGGTATGGCCGGTAACATTCCAGTGGACTTTTAGATTGGGGAGCGAATCGATGGTCATCAATTGGAAAATGTACGCTGGAGTTGTCCCGAACAAAATCGTTTCTCCATGATTCACCGGAATAAGAACTGGATGCGAGCGTGAAAGCGAATCATTTCGCAGGCGTTCGATAAGCAACGGAGAAGAAATATTGATGGAATCTTTTTTCCATTGCTGAATTATTATCGTCTTTTCATGCATGGAAAAAGATTTTCCCGATTCAGCATCTTGTGCTTCAAAGTGGATATGATACGTTCCGGGTTTTACCGTGAACGGCAATGAACCTTGAATATCATTGGGCTTGTCGGTTTCAGTGGGTAATGAAGATCGAAGAATCTGTACGGGCTGTATTTGGCGTGCAATGGTATTATTCAGCGTATCCAATAATTCCGCAATGACTTCTGCTTGCCCGATATATTGTTCTCTGGCCGCATCGGCTTTTTTGGAAAAGAAAAGAAAACCCGCGTCGATTCTATAAAGAATGTGAACTTGAACGGCGTTCGTATCGGAAGTCCACACGGAAAAAGTTTCAAATGTTACCGGCGCACTGCCCCCCGGCATCGGTTGCTGCATTTCATCGCGCATGGATTGAGAGTAGGCAAAATGATGCCAGCACAGAATAAAAAGCAAACAAGAAAGTTTTCGGACATCCATCATAGCATTATTAGTTGTGGTACATTGCTTCTACATAAAAAGTAACGATAAACAGAAGGAAAGGCAACCGGTAATCACGAAAGTCATGAGGGATTAATAAATTAATTTCATCATTTTTTTACAAGCACAAGACGAACGGCACTTTTACGGATTGACATAGCTGAGATTTCTATGTATCTTAACAATGCAATGAATGTATAACGCCGCAGAAATACCATCTGCGGTTTTTTATTGGTGAACGCCGTTGAAGTTTCTGTGTATTGCACAAGATGGAAAAGCGCGCGCCGGTTTGTTTGAAACAGATCACGGCGCAATCGAGACGCCGATCTTTATGCCGGTCGGAACGCAGGGAACGGTGAAAGCCATGGAGCAGCGCGAGCTGCATGAAGTTGGCGCGCAAATTATTCTCGGCAACACGTATCATTTATATCTGCGCCCGGGAATGGAGATTATTCAAAATGCTGGCGGGCTTCATCGATTCATGAATTGGAACAATCCCATTTTAACCGACAGCGGCGGATACCAAGTTTTTAGTCTGACGGATTTGAGAAAGATCGATGAAAAAGGCGTGACGTTCAATTCTCATTTGGACGGCTCGCGGCATTTATTCACGCCAGAAAAAGTTATCCAGATCGAACGCCAACTTGGTTCCGATGTGATGATGGTGTTGGATGAATGCGCGCCGTTTCCTTGCGAGTTTGAATATGCGCAAAAGTCCAACGCGATGACGTTGCGTTGGGCGGAACGGTGCCGCACGGCGTATGAACAACAGCCGCCGTTGTACGGGCATGAGCAAGCGATCTTTGGAATTGTGCAAGGAAGTGTATATCCTGAATTGCGCGAAATCAGTGCGCGTGAATTAGTGAACATGGATTTTACCGGCTATGCCATCGGCGGTTTGGCTGTCGGCGAACCGGCAGAAACGATGTACAGGATGACGGAATTGACCGAACAGTTTTTACCGGCCAATAAGCCGCGCTACTTAATGGGCGTCGGAACGCCGGAAAATTTATTGGAAAGTATCGACCGCGGCGTGGATATGTTCGATTGTGTTCTGCCGACGCGCAACGGGCGCAACGCGACGTTCTTTACGCGTTTCGGCACAATGAATCTGCGCAACGCATGTTACAAAGCAGATTTTACGCCGATCGATTCGGCATGCGAGTGCTATACGTGTAAAAATTTTTCACGCGCCTATCTCCGGCATTTATTTTTAGCGAAAGAAATTTTTGCGCTGCAGTTGGCAACCATTCATAATTTATTTTTTTACCTGTGGCTTGTGCGTCAGGCACGCATTGCCATTATAAAACAACAGTACACGCAGTGGAAACAAACGATGCTGCAACAGATGCAGTCATCGGTAGAACTTATACAAGAACAATCACAATCATTATAACGGAGGATATCGTGCTCAATCATTTTTCATTATTAATGGGACAACCGGGACAAGACGGCGGACCGGGCCTAATGGCGAACATTATTTTATTCGGTTCGATCATTTTAATATTTTATTTTATGATCATTCGTCCGCAATCGAAGCGGCAGAAGGAACGCGAAAAAATGTTGAATGCCATGGAAAAGGGCGATAAAGTCGTCACCACAGGCGGCATTCACGGAACAATCGCCGGCCTTGATGATAAGACTGCGCTCGTGCAAATTTCCGACAACGTAAAAATTAAGGTCGATCGAAGCGCAATCGCTGCTGTCTTAACAGAAAAAGTTCAGGAAATAAAGTAATACCATGTCCCATGTTTTTTCTTTTAATACTGTTGAAGATGCGCTTCAAGATTTTCATGACGGAAAAATTTTAATTGTCCTGGACGATGAAGATCGCGAGAATGAAGGCGACTTTGTTCTTGCTGCGGAAAAAGCAACGCCGGAAGCGGTCAACTTTTTTACGCGCGAAGGACGCGGTGTTGTGTGTGCACCGATTACGGTTGAACGTGCGCGGGAATTGAATCTGGAACCGATGGTGGACGACAACACATCTCTGCACGAGACGCCGTTCACCGTATCGATCGATTATCTTCCCGAAGCAACGACGGGTGTTTCTGCTGCCGAACGTGCCGCAACCATAAACGCATTGACCAACAAACATGCAACAGCAGAATCCTTCGGACGCCCGGGACATATTTTCCCATTGCGCGCTGTCGATGGCGGTGTGTTGCGCCGTGCAGGGCATACGGAGGCAGTGGTCGATCTTTGTAAATTAGCCGGATTGTATCCCGCCGGAGCCTTATGTGAAATTCTCGATGCCGATGGAACGATGGCGCGCGGAAAGCGATTAATGGAAATTGCAAACCAATTTCATCTAAAAATTATTACTGTGCGCGCGTTAATTGAATACCGCATGCAGCGCGAGAAACTTGTTCAGCGAATGGTAACGACCAATTTACCGTCGCGGTTCGGAACGTTTAAAATTCATCTCTATAAAAATCAAACCGATGCCAATGAACACATTGCATTGGTAAAAGGAGAAATTTCTCCCGATGTACCGACGCTGGTGCGCGTGCATTCCGAATGCTTGACAGGAGATGTCTTTGGTTCGCTGCGGTGCGATTGCAATGCTCAACTTGTGGCTTCATTAGAACGCATCGAGAACGAAGGATGCGGTGTCGTGGTATATATGCGCCAAGAAGGCCGCGGAATCGGGCTGCTGAATAAATTAAAAGCATATCAACTGCAGGATGAG
>DATKMP010000154.1:0-3925 GCA_035541775.1 Bacteroidota bacterium
ATTGCCGGCGGCGGCGGATTGATTACGCTTCCGACATTACTCAGTGTCGGCATTCCTCCGCAGCTTGCACTCGGCACGAATAAATTCCAGGGAACATTCGGCAGTTGCACGGCAGCAATTTATTATCATCAAAAAAACTTATTCGATGTTCGCAAAGAACTGCTTGGAATTCTCTTTACGTTTATCGGAGCGGCAATTGGCACGTGGGCAGTACAGCACATGCATACGGAAATTCTCAACACGCTCATTCCCCTTTTGCTTCTTTTGATCGCTGTGTACACAATTTTTTCTCCATCGCTCGGAAAATTACAAACCCGGCCGCGTATGAATGCAGCTCTCTTTTATTTGGTGATCGGACTTGCGCTCGGATTTTACGATGGATTCTTCGGCCCCGGTACCGGAACATTCTGGGCGATAAGTTATATGGTGCTGATGGGATTTGAAATTACACGCGCAACCGGCTCAACCAAACTCATGAATTTCACAAGTAACATTGTTTCTGTTGCCGTCTTTGCACTCGGCGGTTCGATATTACTTTTACAGGGATTGATAATGGCTGCCGGGCAAACACTTGGCGCTCAGCTCGGTGCAAGATTTGCAGTAAAAAAAGGAATCCATATTATCCGTCCCCTGTTCCTTCTTGTGGTGTTCGCGACGATTGCACGGCTGCTGTATCTCAGGTTCTTCTAAAATAAACCAATATTAATTTTATGTAGGGACGTTCTCCGCCAAACAAACGCCGGATAAAAATTGAGCGTCCCTATTACATTTTTATTTATTACTGCCTGCAGTTTCTTCTTTTCTCTTCGGCAATGCAAACGAAACGATCAAAGCCAGCAGTGCATGGAAAAATACCAGTGTATATCCTGTCGGCAAATCGAGATTGTAGGAGACGGCAATTGAAATCAAATTGACAATCGTTCCGACAATCCATGCCACAAGAAGCAACTTCCATTTGTTCAACCGAATCGCAATCAGCGCAGGCGCGACGAGCAGCGAGAACACAATCAGCACGCCTGCCAATCGCACGGAACTTGTCACAGTCGCGGCAAACGAAACGAAGAACAGTGCGTCTTTCCAGAACCCCTTCATCCGCGGATAGACGAACACAAGAATGATTCCGAGAACGGAATACACAATGCCTGTTTCAATAATATCCGACCATGGCGTAAAGAGAATATCGGACGCCATCAGCTTATCGAACATTTCTGTTCCATGCGCGGACTTCGAAAGCAAAATGAACACGCCGGAAATTCCGAATGCATAGAGCAAACCGATGAACGCTTCATGCGATGCCGTACGTTTTCCGGCAAGCGCGATCAGCAATCCTGCGATCAACGCAAACACAAGTGAAATCGGATACAGATATTGTCCATCAAAAAATAAAATAGAACACGCCGCACCAAGCGCCGACATCTGACCGATGGCAAGATCGGTAAAAATAATTCCGCGGCGGATAATTTCCAATCCGAAGAACGAATGAATCCCCAACAATACGACCGACAAGACAAATGCCGATAACAGAATATCAGCCATTGGTTAACCTCCTTACAATTTCATCGAACACGCTAAACACATTATCCGCTTCCTTCACCGCGCCGACGTCGTGCGGCAGCACGATCATTTTGACATTCAATTTCTTCGATAGATACACTGATGCATCCTGCGGATTGTAGACATCCTGTAAAATAAATTTCACGCCTTCCCGCTGAATCAACTGCTCCACATCCGCAATGTGTTTGGTCGTCGGCGGAATACCGGGCAGCGGTTCGATAGTTCCCACAATCGTAAATCCAAAGCGATGTAAAAAGTAGTCGAAGATTTTGTGATACTCGACAATCTTTTCCCCTTTCAAGGGCTTCAGTTTTTCATTCCATTCATTCATCTTTTGCTGCCAGTATCCGTATAGCTCTTTATTGTTTGCTTCATAGAACGATTTGTTGGACGGATCGAGTTCGCTCAATCGCGCAGTAATCGCATTGGCAATCAATGGAATATTTTCCGGATCCGTAAAGAAATGCGGATTGCCTTCTGGATGCACATCGCCGAGTTCGCGCGAAACGCTGGTCGGTACATCGATCAAATGGATAGATTGCGAGAGATCGAGGAACCCTCGCTCGCCGGGCTGCACCGCGCCGTTATTCGCCTGCTTGATAATCTGCGGCAGCCAGCCGATTTCCAATTGCCCGCCGTTAATAATAAGCAAATCGGCGTTGCGCACTTTGGCAATGTACGACGGCTTCGGAATAATAATATGCGGGTTGTAATCGCCGCGAGCAAGCGCGATGGTTTCCACACGATCTTTGCCGATGCGCTGTACGATATCATTGATATAGCCGTACGTTCCAACAACGTGCAGCTTTCCTGCAAATGCAATCTGCACTGCAAGCAATAGAAAGAATACATATTTTAGTAGTTTCATAATTATTTACTCCATTAAATTAAATTTTCATGTTCATTAAAAAGCGTGTGCACCATGCGCACCGATCACAAAATTTGCCTGCAGCGAAACTTGCGAATATGTCTGCTGATTCCATCCGTTCGATGTTTGCACATAACGACTTTCATCTCGATCGATTTCCAAGCGGAGACGTGAAAACTCTGTCGGGAAGAATTCGATCATCGCCGAATACCGCGCAAGGTCCGTCGGCAGATTTTGATTTGCACCACCGAGTGTTACATCGTTCTGCATCAGCAAATCATAGCGGACACCTGCCTGCCATTGCTGATCTAATTTTGCAACAAGCTGCGCATACATACCGGAATGATGTTTATCAAGACTCAATGACGAAACTGCATTGGCAGAATCCCGCACATACTCCGATCCATTCATTACGCGGTACATATATTCACCTTGCAATGAAACAAATCGAATTGCGTCGAGCGTGTATTTCATTGTCAGGTCGCCACCAAGAATATCAGTGTTCGCATCCACGGCTTCGCCCGTTCCGCCGGAAGAAGAAAAATCCATATCGGTTCGTGTTTTACCGACAACATTGGAAACTCCAAGCAGAATTGCCGCATCGTCCAGATCGAACGACGCGCGCACAAAATTGACAAGCAGATTCGGGCCTTGAACAGAATTCATTGCCACATGCCCAAGCGGGTCATTCAATCCGGCCGTGCCAAAGCTCGCTGCATTTTCTCCATTCAACACTTCAGCACCGAGAACAAGAAAAAAATCCGTCGGAGCAACCCATGTTACCTGCGCACCGACTTCGTTCAAACCGTCTTCGCCGAACAATGCCGTAGCAATCAGCGGACGATTGGCAAAATCCCAGTAATGTTCATGCTGTTCGTTCACTCTGCCGAAACTGGCAAGAAACTTTCCCGCTTTGATCTGAAATCCGTACGGTAGTTTTCGCGTCGTCGTGTATGCTTCTTCAATAGAAGCACCGACCGGCGAAACATCCAACACAGCAAACAAATCGAAATACGGATCGACAACAGAATACAGCGACATTTCTCCGTAATTAAAATTCCATCCGCGTTTGGCATTGATGCCGGATGGATCCATAAGCTGCATTCCCGGATAACTATATCCCGGCGTGGAAAGTGAAAAATATTTTTCGTTGGTAATGTCCCGTGCAACACCGGATACATCCAAGATAAATGCAATATCCGGAACAAATTTGGATTGATCGAACGCCGATCCTTCCCGCTCCTGTGCGGTCAATATTCCGCTCAGCGAAAATATGAATATTAGTATTGCATACTGCAATGGAGTTTTGAATTTCATATATATTCCTCAATTCAATGGATAACTCTTATGAGAACATGGTAGAACACACATTTGGCGAAGCCATCACGTTGTGACTTGTGTGTTCTATACAGATATTATGAACAGGCAAGAATGCCTGTTCTACCATAGATGGTATTGATTTAATTGCTGTTGAGATTAACAAAATGGAGGAGGTGCATGGGA
>DATKMP010000155.1:0-9467 GCA_035541775.1 Bacteroidota bacterium
ATTCACCAATTGGGACGATCAATTTCTCGTTACTCAAAATCCTTTGATAAGAAGTTTTGCAGTTTCCAATCTCGTTGGAATGTTCACATCGTTCTTTGTCAACCATTACCATCCGCTGGTGATGGTCTCGTACGCAACGGAGTATGCATTTGCCGGATTGCAACCTTCGCTGTATCATCTTACCAATATTGCCCTTCATGCTGCAAATGCGATGCTGGTGATCATACTGTTGCAGATGCTGGGCGGCGATAAAATGATTTCTTTCATCGGTGGACTGATGTTTGCACTCCATCCGCTGCGCGTGGAATCGGTTGCGTGGATTGCAGAACGAAAAGATGTGCTGTCTGCATTTTTTATTTTGGCTGCACTAATCATGTACATTCGCTCGCGAAAATCGTTATCGCCATCCACCTTGGTCCCTGTGTTATTGTTCATGGTCGCCGCGTTGCTCTCAAAAGCGATTGCTGTCGTTTTACCGGTGTTGTTTTTACTTTATGATTATTATGCCGACGGCAAAATAACCAAACAAGCGGTGATGGAAAAAATTCCGTTCTTCATTCTGTCCATGATCTTTGGAATTATTGCGGTGTTCGCACAATATTCGACCGGCGCGCGGGCAACGGATCCGCATTTTCATCTTCTTCAAAGTTTCTTTCGCAGTTTCTATGGCATGGTATTTTATGCAGAAAAAATGTTGCTGCCGCTCAATCTAACCCCGGTGTATCCGTACCCCGAAATGATTCATGCGTCTTATCCAATTTTGTTTTGGATATCGCCCGTGATGGTCGCTGCGATTGGTTTTTGCATGTATCGGTTCCGTGCAAATCGATTGTTACTTTTCGCGGTGTTATTTGCATTGGTGACGTTACTGCCGGTATTGCAATTTGTTCCGGTAGGACGAGCAATTGCTGCGGATCGTTTTACGTATCTTCCATCCATCGGATATTCGTTGCTGATGGGCATGAGTATTCGTTATGTCTGGAAGCGTTTCCGGCAAGCGTGGGGAAGAATCATGGTCGTCGTTGTCTCGATTTCTGTGCTTGCAATATTTTTCGTGATGACGCAAAACCAATTGATGGTCTGGCAAAATAATATAACGCTCTGGAGTCGTGTTTTATATTATTACCCGAATTATGCAGAAGCATATAACGACCGCGGAACGGCATTTGCGGAACAAGGAATGGTGGTGCGAGCATTAATGGATCTGGATACAGCGATTCACTTCGATTCCACCGATTCTGAATATTTTGTCAATCGCGGATTGGTGTACGTCCACAGCAAACAGTATCCTGAAGCAGTAAAAGATTTTTCTTCCGCTATCAAGTTTGATCCGCAAGACCTTGCCGCATATTTTCTGCGCGGCGAAGCAAGCAGGAATTTGCATGCCTATTCAAGTGCGATTGCAGACTACTCGCACATATTGGATCGACAACCACTGGTATATCAAGTTCGCATCAACCGCGCTAACACTTTTATCGATAGCGGCGATTTGCAAAGCGCCTACAACGATCTTGTGTTTGTCCGAAGAATGAATGTAGAAATCGATTCTACTCTGTGGAAGAGGGTCACATCAATGGCCGCTGCTTCTCAAAAATAATTCGCAGCGTTGAAAGATGAAAAACTCTTCATCCTTGAATCTTTGAATCCCGTACAATTATTCTCTATCTTTTTATCGATCATAATGAGAAATGGACGACTGATGAAACAAGTATGGGCTCTGATGGCAGTCACGGTGTTGTTGGGTGGTTGCAGTATTCAAACGATTGCGCTGCGTTCGATGGGCGGCATTCTCGATAACGGCATGGCGGCGTTCAATGAAGAATCGGATTTGCAACTGGCACACGAAGCGCTCGGCAGCAATCTCAAATTGATCGAAGCGCTGATAAAAAGCGATCCGGAGAACGAACAATTTTTGATTTTTGCTGCCGAAGGATATCAAGCATACGGTCTTGCATTTTGTGAAGACGACAGTGTCGAACGTGCACGCGTGTTTTATCTTCGCGGCAAAGAATACGGCATGCGGATTTTATTGAAGAATGAAAAATTCAAAGCGGCGATGAATGGCGATATCGATTCGTTCCGCGATGCGGTCAAGACATTTTCCAAAGACGATGTGCCGGCAATGTTTTGGACGGCGTTTAATTGGGGAAGTTATATCAACATTTCCCGAACAGACGTCGAAGCGCTTGCAGAAATCAGCAAAGTAACGGCGTTGGTTCAGCGTGCTGCAGAACTGGATCCGGCATATTATCACGGCGGAGCGTTTCTCTTCTTCGGAACGATGGAAGGCAGCATGCCGAAAGTGCTCGGCGGACATCCTGACAAGGCAAAAGAATTATTCGAAAAATGTCTCGCTATTAATGGCGGAAAATTTTTAATGACGCAATTGTATTATGCTAAAACCGTCGCCGTACAGACACAAGATCAGCCGCTGTTTGAATCGTTGCTCACGCAAATCGATACAACCTCTCTCGATGTTTTACCGGAAGCGCGGCTCGCCAATGTTGTCGCCAAAGAAAAAGCGAAAAAGCTCTTGGCGAAAGAAAGTGATTTATTTTAATCGATAACGAAGGAACAATAAAAAAATGATGAAACGTATTCAACTGTTACTCCTTTTAGCATTATGTGCGTTGACGTTGAGCAATGCCCAGCAATATACCATCAAGTTTGCTACGCTCGCGCCGGAAGGCAGCACGTGGATCAATATCATGCACGAGTATGATGCTGCCGTGCGCAAAGAAAGCGGCGGGCGTCTCGGGTTTAAAATTTATGCCGGCGGTGTTGCCGGCGACGAAAAAGATGTTGTGCGCAAAATTCGCCTTGGCCAATTTCACAGCGCAGGTGTAACCGGCACAGGCATCGGCGAGATTGCAAAATCGGTCCGCATTCTCGATGCACCGTTTCTTTTTAAAAACACAAATGAAGTTGATCATATCTTAAATCAGTTTGATGGTGAGTTCAGAAAAGAGTTTGAAGCGAATGGTTTTGTGCTGCTCGGCTGGGCGGAAGTGGGATCTGTGTACGTGATTTCCAAAACACCGGTTGCCAAGATTAATGATTTGAAAAACATAAAAATGTGGGAGTGGGAAGGAGATCCTGTTGCAGATGGATTGTTTAAAACGGTCGGCATCAACCCGATTCCGCTTTCCATCACCGATGCGTTAAGCTCGCTGCAAACCGGATTGGTGACCGGCGCATATTCTTCGCCGCTCGCCATTGTCTCGCTGCAATGGTATGCTGCAACAAAATATTTGATGGATTATCCGATTACGAATTCTTCCGGAGCTGTCGTGATTTCGAAAAAAGAATTCGATAAACTTCCTGCAGATTTGCAGCAGATTCTTTTAAAAAATGGTTCGGTCTATTTGCGCAAGTTGACAGAACAAAGCCGCAAAGACAATTTGAAATCTTTGGAAACATTGAAGAAAAACAAAATGACCTTTGTGAAACCGGACGCCAACGAAGTGAAGACGTACGATTCGGTCGGCGAGAAAACGCGCCGCTACTTGGTGAATAAATTATATTCGGAAGATTTACTGAATCGAGTGGAAAAATCGCTCGCAGACTTTCGTGCAAAGGGCGGCAAATGAACATTCTCAAACGCATCGATCAAATGATCGATTCTATCGTGAGTTGGTTTGTGGTCGGCGTGCTCGGATTGATGATCGTCATGGCTTTTGCGCAAGTGGTGCTGCGCAATATTTTTCATTCCAATATTGAATGGGGCGATATATTTTTACGCCATCTCGTGTTGTGGGTCGGATTTTTTGGCGCTATTATTGCGACGGGCGAGAGAAGGCACCTGAAGATCGAATTTGTTTCCAAACTTGTTCCGAAAAAAATCCACAAAGCATTTCTTATTCTCACAAATATTTTTGCTGCGATCATTTGCTATTTTCTTATGCAGGCGGCAATCGCATTTGTGCAGTCGGAAATTGAAACGGGAGAAATTTTAATTCTCAATTTGCCGACGTGGTACTTTATTCTTGTCATTCCGATCGGCTATGCTGTTATCGCATTTCGGTTTCTTGTGCATTCCGTTGTATGGATTTGGGAAATATTCCGAGGTCACTGGGAAGTCGCAGAGGTGCAGCACTTATGAAAATAATTTTCGTTGTGCTCGCTCTTATCGCGCTTGTATTTCTTGGTGCGCCGCTCTTTACGATCATTGGAGCAATTTCGTTATTCGGATTTGCATCGCAAGGAATCGATACGGCAGCAATAATGGTCGAATTATATCGGCTTGCAAGCCAGCCAGTGTTGCTTGCTATTCCGTTGTTCACCGTTGCCGGATATTTTTTGGCAGAAAGTAGAGCGCCCAAACGCATTGTCGCATTTGCGCAGGCGTTGATCGGCTGGATGCCCGGCGGACTTGCCGTTGTGGTTCTTGCAAGCTGTGCGGTGTTCACCGCATTCACCGGCGGGTCCGGTGTTACGATTGTAGCATTGGGTGGACTTGTATTTCCGATTCTTTTAGCAGAAGAGTATTCCGAAAAATTTGCTCTCGGACTCGTTACAACATCGGGCAGTTTAGGTTTGCTCTTTCCGCCGAGCTTGCCGATTATTTTATACGGAACATTTGCCGAAGTATCGATTGATAATTTATTTCGAGCAGGCATTGTTCCGGGCATCATTTTAGTTTTAGTCATTGCAGCTTACAGTATTTATCAAGGCCGAAAAACCAATGTTCCTCGTCATCCGTTTGAATGGAAGAAATTGTGGATGGCCTTTAAAGGAATTGCGTGGGAAATTCCGCTGCCGTTTTTTATCATCGGCGGAATTTACGGCGGATATTTTACTGCGACAGAAGCGGCGGCCGTCACGGCATTTTATGTATTTATTGTCGAAGTCTTCATCTATAAAGATTTAAAATTTACCACCGATGTTCCGCGCGTGATGCGCGAAAGTATGGTGCTGGTCGGCGCGATTCTCATGATTCTTGGCTGTGCGATGGGCTTGACAAGTTATTTAATCGATCAGCAAGTACCGCAGCAGTTGTTTGCATTCATTAGTCAGGTCGTGACCAGTAAGATTGTATTTCTTATGCTGCTGAATGTCTTTTTGTTGATGATCGGTATGATGATGGAAATATTTTCGGCCATCGTTGTTGTGCCGCTGATCGTTCCTGTGGCCATGCAGTACGGTATCAATCCTGTGCATCTCGGAATCATCTTTCTTGCGAATCTGGAAATTGCGTACCTGATGCCGCCTGTGGGTTTGAATTTATTTATGGCAAGTTTCCGGTTCAATAAACCGATTGGAAAATTAGCCATTGCAACACTGCCGTTTATCGTTGTGCTCTTTATCGGTCTGATCTTGATCACGTACGTTCCCGAACTTAGTTTGTGGCTGGTGAAGTAACGACTTCATAGAAAACAAAAAAGCCCTGATACAATATCGGGGCTTTTTTATTTGCGCCTAAGGTGCGGTTCTTCGTATTATCTTTGTTGCAATTTTTTTTCTTCCAAAAAAGAAAGATGATGCGCTGTGAACAAGAATCCTGTTGCGAACCACCAATGGAAACAATTAGCAAATGTTCCATAGTAATCCTGAAAGCAGCTTCCCACCATAAAACCAAGAATGGCGAGTGTTCCACCCATAGCAAGTCCGCGTAACATCGGATCGGCAGATTTTTTCCATGTTTTGTAACCAGTGTAAATTGCGATGACCCACACAGAAAAAAATGTAATAATACCGATAATTCCTGAATTGACGAGAACATTTAAATAATCGCTGTGCGGATGTGCGGTAGTATCATAAAATCCTGGAACTTTGTACGCATCGACATAGTAATCGAAATTGTCTTCACCAATGCCGGTGATCGGAAAATCATGAAATATTTTTATGGATGTTTTCCACAGGTTGATTCGCGTTTCATTTTGTTTGAGATCGAAAACCGAAGCCGCACGATCTTGAATCGTTGGCACAAAAATGACGGCGGCGATGGCGAGAATAAAAAAGGATGTTGTGATGATCGTTCCTAATTTTTTGCCGCGAATAAATCCGAACGCTGGTACTGCGACAAAAAGAGAAAGCCACATGCTCCGCGCAAAGGTACCGATAATTGCTGCAAAACAAAGAAGAGCGACTGCGCCAAACAACCATCGGGATTTTTCTTGGAGTTCTAACCAAACGTTGGCGGCAAGAAAGAAAACAGACATTGCAAACGCGCCGAACGTTAAATAGAATCCATTAAATCCTACCGCACGATAATATTTTCCCATCGGTGAAAATTCTGCATGAGGATGAACGAAATCAATTCCCGCGAATGTTTGGAAAATTGCGTACAGCATGGCAACCAATGCCGAGATACAAAAGATTGTGAAGAGTCTTACGAGTGTCTTTTTGTCTTTGATAGTGCAAAACATCATTACCATGATAAACAGCGGCCATTCGTTATCTGCGTCAGCCCATAAACTGTGCAGCGGCCGTGGAGATATGATGGAGGAAAAAAAATTCCAGGCAATATAAATTCCCAGTGGAATAAAAATTGGATGTTTTGTTATTTGCCAATTTTTATTAAAAAGCCCTTCGAGCAACCATCCAAGTAATGCGAGTCCCAGTCCGAATTCAGCGGGAACAAATGAGAAAGGCAATCCAAAAGCAAAAAGGTACAATCCTGCAAGTGTCATTTTTTGTGGAAATATTGCTGGAGTCATAATCATCCTTCAGAAAGTGTGAGTAAACCATCTCAAGAACATCAATAGCTATTTCTGTCGATATGTCACGATACGGTAATTTTGTCGATGGAAAAAATACCGAGAACCGAAAGAAAATGCAAGTAGTGCAATGCGATTTTTACGTTGATATTTAAAAATATTGTTCTAGCATCATTTATAATTATTCGCCAGATGTAGAAATTACTACAGAAAACTCTCGAAGTTTAGAAAGAATCAATTTTTGTAGAGAGAATTTATTGAACTTTTTATAAGTACCATGTGTTAAAATATTGGCACGCTCCTTGTAGCATTATTGAGAAAAAGAAAGCGAGAGTGCTTATGATATATTTGGCAATATGTTTAGGATATATGGTGTTGCTGGCGTGTCTCATCCGATTCTTCCAGACCGTGCATCGCTGGGATGACGAAATTCAAGAAATGGAAAAGCAGGCACACTCAGAAATACAACATCGGGCTGCGTAGCAAAAACTAGCAATGCTTATTTCTGCACGCGGAACAGGTTGACAATTCCTGCGGCAAGAAAAATGCCGTTTGCCAGCCAAGCGGTGAACAATGGATTGAGGTCGCCATTATACCCAAAGACCTGACTTGCCTTCATAAAAACCAGATAGAGAAAAGTAACGGCTGTGGCAATTCCAAATCCAAGTGCTGCACCAGTGCGCGGGCGACTGGATGCAAACGGCACTCCGAATAAAATCATAATCAGACTTGCAAACGGAAACGCAAATTTAAAATGATATTCCACCTGCCAGCGTGCGACGTCTTGTCCAGCGCGTTGCTGGTCGGCGATAAAAGTTTTCAGCTCGCGAACGTCCATTTCATCCGGTGTGTGTTGTTTTTCTTCGATGTCCTTCGGGGTAATCGATAATTTTCCAATCGGTAATTGATTAAAATTAGAAAACGATTGAGCTGTATCTCCAAAACTTCTTTGATTACCGAATTCCAAAATCCACGATCCATTTTGTGGATTGTCATCTTGCGCCTGCCATTTCATGAGTTGTGCGTCGTACCGGCGGCGCAGAATGGTCGGATCGGTCTGGTCAAAATCTTGAATGCTGACCTGATGGGCGATGCGCTGTTGTGTGTCATAGTAATGGATCGAAACAATGCGCCGCGGCCCTTCTTGAAATAAAATATTATAACGATCGGAAATATTAATCGATTTATTTAAATGCGTTCGTTCGATATAAAATTTTTTTTGATTGGCATACGGCACAAGCCATCCGTTGAGATAGATAGAAATGCAGCAAATGAAAAACGCCATGACCATAAAGGGAGCCATGGTGCGATATAAACTAACACCGCTTGCTTTGATGGCGGCAAGTTCATTCTGGCTCGAAAGCCGTCCGGTCACGAACAAGGCAGCTAACAACACGGCGACCGGAATCATCAACTTGACGATCTCAGGCGTGAACGCAAGATAATATTCAACGATAACTTGTGTCGGCGCTTTGGCGTCGATAAAGTCGTCCAATTTTTCCATCATATCGATGATAACGAAGATGGCGATGAACGCGATCAATCCAAAAATAAATGAAACAAGAAATTGGCGGATGATGTAGCGGTCGAGAATTTTCATGATTTTTTTTCTTCGGCATCGGGATGGGTGCGCCAGGACTTCGGAAGCAGCCGTGTAAAATCGTACCATTGGATGTTGGGTGTTTCCCGCGCGGTTCGAAGGGTCAGATAAACTCCGACAATGATGAGAATAATATTTCCCATCCACATTCCCATCCATGGCTCAAGCATTTCTCTGTCGGCAAGATTTTCCCCGGCTTTCAGACACGCCCAATACAAAACGAAAAACCCGAGACTCAAACTTGCGCCCATGCCGAACGTCCCTTTCCGTGCCATAATGCCCAGCGGCGCGCCGATGAAAACGAAGACGATGCAGGCAATCGGTATTGCATACTTTTTATGGATTTCCACTAAATATTTTTTTACTTCTACACCGTAATAATGGTTTTGCAATAAATCATTTTCAATGGCCTGTCGAAGTTGGATAAATTGGCTTGCTTCTGAAGATGGAGCGAATCCCCAAATCGGCTGGCCAACTCCGGCAGAATACAAATTCGTAATGCTCTTATCGACCAATGATTGTGATCGTTGAATAGATTGAAGTTGTAACTTGCGCAAGCTATCCACCATGCCAACCATGGCAGCGGCGCTCAATTCGCGGTCACCGCGCGTGAACGCGCTTTCCTGTGATCGTTGAAAATTAAATCCTTCTGCTTCCATGACAATGCGATGTTTTTTAAAACGAATAATTCTGTACTGATTATGAAGCTGGTTGTTGATCTGGTGGATTTCGCCATCCCACAAATCCATGATGAGCTTTTGATAATCGGACGAAAAAGAAATAGTGCCGTGGTGAGCGGTAATGGTTGCAGTCATCATTGGCTGCGAATAATCGAGAATGGTGACGCCTTCCAGGTCGTTGGAATGTTCAAAAGTTTTTCGGACTAAAATACTGTGCCCTTGCAACAGTTGCGTGAACATCCCCGGCACCAAGGTCAATGTCGGTTTTTTCCGAGAAATATCTGTTTGTAACACTCGCACTTGATGGTTGGCATCGGGCAAAACATCATTGTTGAAGCGAATTAAAAGATAGCAAACAACGATGGAAGCAATAAAAACCGGCGCCATCATCAGGTATAAACTAACACCGCTTGCTCGCATCGCCGTAATTTCATTGTTGGAGGCCAAGCTGCCGAACGCCATTAAGGTTGCGACGAGAACGCCCATCGGGATGGCAAGAACCAACATCCATGCAAGATTCAAGGTGAT
>DATKMP010000156.1:0-11682 GCA_035541775.1 Bacteroidota bacterium
CTTGCGCAGCTCGATCATCGCGATTTGAATACCGTTCCTCCGTTCGACAAAGAATTAAATCCGACGTCTGAAAATCTTGCGCGGTACATTTTTCAGCAGTTAAAAAATCGATTACCGGCACACGCGGCGTTATCATCGGTCGCCATCGGCGAAACATCCAAGTATTGTGCAAAATATTCTGAAGCATAACCTCCGATGTCCGCACCTGCAAACACACTCGTGATAAACGAGATTTTTTACAGTATTCAGGGCGAATCGACCCGTGCTGGAAAGCCATGCGTATTCATTCGTTTAACCGGATGCGATTTACGATGTTCGTGGTGCGATACAACATACGCCTTCGATGAAGGAACGGTGATGTCGTTCGAAGAAATTCTTACCAAAGTAAAATCATTTCAGTGTTCCTTGGTGGAAGTAACCGGCGGCGAACCGCTGGCACAGGAAAATGTGTTCCCATTGTTAAAATTATTATGCGATCACAAGTTCGATGTGATGATTGAAACCGGCGGACATCGCGATATCAGCCGCATCGATCCGCGTGTGAAACGCATTGTAGATATCAAATGCCCCGGCAGCAAAATGGAAAAGCGTAATCGCTGGGAAAACATTTCTTCACTCACTTCGAACGATGAAATAAAATTTGTTCTCGCCGATCGAGCGGATTACGAATGGGCAAAACAAATTATCAACGACTATGAACTTGCCGACCGCTGCACTATTTTATTTTCGCCCGTGTTCGGTTCGCTGAACAACCGCGAACTCGCCGAATGGATGCTGCGCGACCACGTTCAGGCGACCTATCAATTACAAATGCATAAATATATCTGGGATCCGACGACAAGAGGAGTTTAATATGAATCCAGCAGAAAAATTAGAAGTATTCGACAACAAATACCCCGCACGCGATTATACGGTTTCGATTGTGAATCCGGAATTTACATCGGTGTGCCCGAAAACAGGATTACCGGATTTCGGGACGATCACCATCAATTACATTCCGAATAAAAAATGCGTGGAATTAAAATCGCTGAAATATTATTTTCTCGAGTTCCGTTCGATGGGAATTTTTTATGAAACCGTGACGAATAAAATTCTCGATGATCTCGTCTCCGTTCTTCATCCGAAATGGATTGAAGTCATCGGTTCGTTCACCGCACGCGGCGGCATTTCAACGACGGTGAAAACCGAGCATGCCGAAAAAGGAAACCGAAAGAAATGAGCAAAGCCATCGTTCTCGTCAGCGGAGGAATGGACAGCTGCGTTACCGCCGCCATCGCCAACACGAAGCACGAACCTGCCTTCCTCCACATCAACTACGGGCAGCGCACAGAACAACGTGAGTTGAAATCGTTTCACGCGCTTGCAGATTTTTATCACGTCAAGCAAAAACTCGTAACCGATTTAACACATTTAAGTAAAATCGGCGGTTCCAGTTTAACGGATATACATATCGATGTGACGAAAGCCGATCCGGAAAAATTATTTCATTCGGATAAAATTGAAATTCCCACTTCGTATGTTCCCTTCCGCAATGCGAACATATTATCCGTCGCCGTCAGTTGGGCGGAAGTGATCGGCGCAGAATATTTATACATCGGCGCGGTGGAAGAAGATAGTTCCGGATATCCCGATTGCCGGAAAGAATTTTACGATGCGTTCGAAAAAATGATCGGCCTCGGCACAAAACCCGAGACACATATTTCGATTGTCACGCCCGTCATCGATTTATCGAAAGTTGAAATCATCAAACGCGGGAAGGAATTGAATGCGCCGCTGGAATTGACTTGGTCCTGTTATGAAAGCGAAGACAAGGCATGCGGCGTGTGCGAAAGCTGTGCACTCCGTTTACGTGCGTTTCAACTTGCCGGCATCGAAGACCCGATTCCCTACGCCCAGCGGCCGAAGTATATTTAAAGAGCAGGCGACGTCACGTGACGTCGCTTTCTTTTTTAACCTCTCCGTCTTTCACAAGCATCAGAAAACAAACAACAAATAAACTTCGCTATTTTTCCGCAATCGCGTATATCTTTCCATCTTCAATTTTATACATCAGCGGTGCGACAAGAATATTCGGATAGCGGGCACGGAGCCGCTTCACTTCACTGAGCACAAAATCCACTTCGTTGCCGATCTCGAACATCGGCGCATAATGATAAAAATGTTCTTCCGCTTGCTCCGCCTGCCATCCGGCATTTTCCACCAAGCCGCGAATGAACAACTCTTTGCGCGCAATCAAATTCACCATGCCGCATTGCGTATGTCCGATGAGCGCAATGGCTTTTACGCCGCCGACGGCAATGGCATACGATACTTTGAATTCGCTGTACCGCAAGTTCGCTCCGCCGGAACGAATGATGTACGCAAAATTATCCGGGATGTGTAAATGCTTTCGGTTATCCATACACATTCCCACCAGCACCTGCGCGTTGGTGTATGCATCGAACGGTTTGTTAAGATTGTGATATTCCAGCAGCAATCCGATCGGAGTATTTCGATACTGCGGCGGGATGGCTTCTATCGATTCGATGGGAAGTAGACGATTCATAGCAATTCGACTTTTTCAAAATAATAATGAATAACTCAATATTTTATTTTCAGATTTCCAGCCGCATCTTCATCCAGCATCCAAAATAATTTTCCATCTTCCGGATGAACTAATGTTGCCGGAAAATTTTTATCCGATGCATTTTCGGAGAGAACGTGCTGAAGAATTGCGGATTTTTTTTCTCCGGTGGCAAGAAAAAATATTTCCTGTGCGTGATTGATGACGGGAAGCGTTAGTGTTATTCTCCATGTTTGAAATTTTGGAACAAAAACTGCCGCCGCTAATGCCTGCTGTTCATCAACCGCTGTTGTCTCCGAAAAAATCGATGCTGTGTGTCCGTCTTCACCGATGCCGAGTAATATCAAATCAAACTGGGGAATTTTATGTCCGTCGGCAAATTGTTGCAAAACGGTTTGATATTCTTGCGCAGCAATATCCGGTTGTTTTTCTCCTGCGATACGATGAACATTTTCTGGAGGAAGAGAAACGCGTGAAATCAATTCGCGAAAAACCATTCCGTAATTACTATCCTGATGGTCAGGTGGTACTACGCGTTCATCAGTAAAAAAAAGATGTACGGAATTCCAAGGAACGCGACTGCTGAGCGGTGGGGTGCCGAGTGCATGATAAATGTTTTTCGGCGTTTCGCCTCCAGCAAGTGCAAGTAGACATGTGCCTCGGTTTGCAACGGCTTCGTTGATAACGCGAACAATTTTTTGTACAACTTTTTGTTCGAATTCCGATGCGGGATAAACTTTTAATTCCGGTTTCCCAATCATCAATCACAATCCTTCGTCGGTTGACTTCCGTGATGAATGGCGCAATCATGAATCCACCACCGACCGTCGCGCCCGAGTAAATTATTCGCTGCATCCGGTCCCCACGAAGAAGGTTGATACGTTGCCATCGGCGGAGCATACTCGCTGTTCCATCCCGCATATATTCCATCGATAAAATTCCATGCAAGTTCAATTTCATCGCTGCGCGCAAACAATGATGCGTCGCCGTTCAACGCATCGAGCAGCAATCGTTCATACGCTTCCGGGATGGCTTTATCGCCGAAAGAAGTTTTGTAGTTAAAGTCCATTTCCACCGGTCGCGTTTGCATGCCTTGATCCGGCACTTTCGCGATAAACCGCAAATGAATTCCTTCGTCCGGTTGAATAACGATGCTTAATCGATTCGTAAATAATTCTGTTTTTCCTGCCTGCAAATCCAGAATTTGTGTCGGCGGACGGCGGAATTGAATCGTGATCTCCGAAGTTTTTTCTTTCATCATTTTTCCGGAACGCAGATAAAACGGAACACCCTGCCAGCGCCAGTTGTCGATAAACACTTTCAACGCGGCATACGTTTCGGTTGTCGATTTTGGATGAACGCCGGATTCGGATGTGTATCTTTCGTACTGCGCGCGCACCGTTTCGCGTGCAGAATATTCCCTGGAAATTTCTCGCATCGCCGTCAGCACTTTGACTTTTTCATTTCGCAGCGCATCGGCCTGAATCGTAATCGGCGGTTCCATTGCCACAAGTGTCAATAGTTGCAATAAATGATTCTGAAAAATATCCCGCAGCACACCGGCGTTGTCGTAATACTCAGCGCGACGCCCGACACCGACTGTTTCTGCGACAGAAATTTGTACGTGGTCGATATAATTTCTGTTCCACAACGGTTCGAAAATCGCATTGCCGAATCGAAGCACCACAAGATTCTGCACGGTTTCTTTTCCGAGATAATGGTCGATGCGGTAAATTTGTTCTTCTTTCATCACGCGATGAAATTCTTGATTCAGCGCCAGCGCCGATGGAAGGTCGCGCCCGAACGGTTTCTCGACAATCACCCGCCGGTAACCGGATTGATTCTCTTCATTCAACAAATTCACATCCGCTAACCGCGCGGCAACTTCAGGATAAAATTCCGGAGCGGTAGCAAAATAATACAAACAATTTTTTTCTTTGCCGCCAAGTGCATCGATTCGTTCCGATAACTGTCGATATGCTTCGGGCTGATTAAATTCTCCCTGCTGATAAACTATGTTTGCCGCAAATTCCCGCCATGACTGTTCATCGTAATCACTCGGGTCGAATGCCGACAACGATCCCTGTAATTGCTTGCGGAACACATCGTCGGTAAGCGGCTTTCGCGCAAAGCCGATAATAGAAATTTCTTCCGGCAATCGTTTTTTCCGAAAGTCATTGTACAATGCCGGAATCAATTTTCTGTTCGTTAAATCGCCGGTTGCGCCGAAGATGACAATGACGGTTTGCATGGTAATCTCTCATGTAATTTTTGTTTCGTTAGCTTATTTCAAGAACAAACAAATTTAAAAAATCGTTCGATGGTGAACGACTTTTACCGTTCCTGTTTTACAGCGATTTTTCAAAATACTGTTCGTTGTTGCGTACTATGGATGTAAACCCCATCCGTTTTAGAAATTGTGTGTGCCCTTTAAAGTACGTTTTTGTGAAGATCGTTTTTACGCCGCGTGATTGTAAATATGCTCTGCCTTCATCAAAAATAAATTTACCGACTTTATAATCCCGGAATTTGGGAATGGTGTAATTTATTTCGACAACGATGGCGCCGTCTTCTTCCTTCCGCGCAACAAACAAATTCGCCATCAACGCATTTCGCAGCACCATAAAACAAATCCGATTTTCGTCGGTTGTAAATCGGAAATCGGGAAAATACTTGCGGAGGTCTTTTTGATAAAACTTTATAAAGCTTTCGACGATGTCGTCGCCGTGATGGATTTGCACGTACTCAAAATGCTCGCGATGCGTCGAGAGATTGACAATTTGCACAATGTTGATGACGGCGAGAATTCCATTTGCCAGGATGACGGGAAATGCATCGATCAAATATCCATACAAAACAAACGTGAGACATCCACACAAATTGACCCACCGAAACCACATCTCGCGCGTCACGATTAACGAGATGGCAAGAAATGCAGAAGCAAGATAACCAACAAAAATAATCATCGAAGTAATCCTCGCTTATTTTCCAAACAATAATTCTTCAACATACCGCGCGATGGCAGGTGAAGATGTCAATCCGGGCGATTCGATCCCGATAAGATTGACAAATCCATGCAAGCCGCGTTCTGTTTCATGCACGATCACAAAATCACGAGCAGGCGCACCTTTCTTTTGCAGCTTCGGACGAATGCCGCTCATATCCGGAACAATGTCCTCATCTGCAATCATCGGTAAAATCCGGCGGATGGATTCTGCAAATGCATGGCGTTTCGTTTCATCGACCTGATAATTCAGCGAACGGTCATCGAGATATTCCACATCGGGACCGAATTTCATTCTTCCGCCCAAATCCATGAGCGAGTGCACACCAAGACCTTCATTCAACGGAACAGGATACACGAGGCGCGACACTAAATTTGTTTTCGATGGTGTGATGGCGAAGTACGAACCTTTGACATAATTCAATCTGTAATTTTCTTTGTCGATATCGATACCCGCCATTTCGGCAATCACATCACACTGCAATCCCGCCGCATTAATAACAATCTCGCTGGTGAACGTCGAACGATTTCCATGTTCATCGATCGTCACTTCATATCCTGACGAAGATGAATGAATGCCGACAACAGGACTTCGCATTTGCACGATGCCACCGTGGGAACAAATCGTTCGATAAAGATAATCCATCAGCTCATGCACGCTGATAATTCCCGTACGCGGAGAGAAAAGCGAACCGACGGTGCGGATATTCGGTTCCAATTGTAATGTCGCTTGCTTATCTAAAAATTGCAGCGGCGTGCCGTTCGCGATTCCTGTTTTATATATTTTTTCTAACTTCGGCATTTCTTCCGGAATTGTTGCCGTGATAATCTTGGTAATATTTTTATGCGCGATGTCGTTCGCTTTACAGATTGCGTACAATTCTTCGCGGCCTTCCACACACAAACGTGCTTTGAGCGACACGGGATCGTAATACATGCCGCCGTGAATCACTTCGCTGTTGCGGCTGGATGTTTCCATGCCATAGTGTTCGTTCTTCTCTAACAGTACTAATCGCGAATGCTTTTGTGATAATCGCGCAGCAATGGCCAGTCCGACAACGCCGCCGCCAATCACAATAATTTCAAAATCTGCCAAGACAATCTCCATTCACTGAATTACAAAAGATACAAAAAGGTGTACGAAAACACACTGGAATCTTGATTAACGACTTTTCGCTCCGTATGTTATAGATAATCGAATATTGAAAACAAATTATTAGCAAGAGGAGTATATTATGGGAAAAGGCGATAAGCGATCAAAACGCGGAAAGATTTTTGCAGGCACATTTGGAAAAACACGAAAGCAGAAATCTGCAAAGACCGTTGCAGCTAAAAAACCAGCCGCAGCGAAATAACGTATTTTAGTTTTTTGAAAAGCATCTGTGTGGCATCCGATGCCATCAGATGCTTTTTTATTGTTGATGGAACATGAAGCAACCGGCTGAATCACCTGCAAAAAAAATAAGCTTGGCACAAACCTTTGCGGCATTGCAGCATCGGAATTATCGATTGTGGTTTACCGGACAAGTTGTGTCGCTATTCGGTACGTGGATGCAAGTGACGGCGCAGGGATTTTTAATTTATCAACTCACGAAGTCTCCTGCTTTTCTTGGCTTTGTCGGATTCGCCAACGGCTTGCCATCGTTGGTACTCATGCTGTACGCCGGCGTTATTGCCGACCGCTTTCCGCGCCGCTCATTGTTGTTAGCTACGCAGACGACGATGATGATTCTTGCGTTCATTCTTACGATCCTCACCTTCTTCAATGTTGTCGCGCCGTGGCACATCATCCTGCTTGCATTTTTTCTCGGCATCGCCAATGCTTTTGATGCGCCCGCGCGCTTGGCGTTTATCCCGCAGTTAGTACCCAAAGAACGGCTGACCAATGCGATTGCACTGAATGCCATGATGATGAACACCGCAACAACACTTGGTCCCGGCATTGCCGGCGTTATTTATGCCACGATGGGACCGGCATGGTGTTTTGCGTTCAACGGTGTTTCGTTTCTTGCAGTCATTGGCGCACTGCTGATGATCCATCCGCCGGCACAAGAACTTCAACGCATCAAAGGATCGACTTTATCCAATCTCAAAATCGGTGTTTCGTATGTGCTTCATACGCCGACGATTCGTACGTTGATTCTGATGGTCGGTGCCACCAGTTTATTCGGCATGTCGATGGGCACATTGATTCCCGCATGGAGCGTCAAGGTGTTGCATGGAAATGCAGCAACAAACGGATTACTTCAATCGGCGCGCGGCATCGGGTCGCTCATCGGAGCATTCGTCATTGCCTCGGTCGGGCATTTAAAAGTCCGCGGGAAAATGGTAACGTTCGGTTCATGCTTCCTGCCGGTCTTCGCTATTTTATTTGCGTTGACGACATGGCTGCCGCTTTCGTTCGTCCTGATCGGTTGTTTGGGAATGGCATCGATCTTGATTGTGAATGATGTCAATGCGCTGGTCACTTCGACAGTGCCGGAAAACATCCGCGGCCGTGCGATGAGTGTGTACAGCATGATGTTCTTCGGCTCGATGCCGATTGGCGCATTGATGTACGGTTCGCTTGCGGAACATTTCGGAGAATTCGCCGCTCTTGTTTTTAGCGGAGGATGTTTAGCGTTTATTGCTTTGAGCGTGTGGATCTTTGCGCCGACGATTCGTTCGCTGGAATAAATAAAATCTCATGTTTCAAAATCTGACACGACACATTCAACGTCTATGAACCATTTCTTTTTGATGAAAGTTTTGAAATTTGGCATTGTCGGGACATCCGGGATTCTGATCGATTATGCCGTTACCTATTTGATCAAAGAACGAGTACAACTCAATAAGTATCTTGCCAATAGCTTAGGATTTACAGCCGCGGCAACTTCCAATTATATTCTGAATCGTGTCTGGACGTTCCAAAGCAGGAACCCGCATATCACTGTCGAATATCTTAAGTTCTTTTTCATTGCGCTGATCGGATTGGGCATCAGCAATACGATTATCTGGTACGCTTCAAAAAAAACAACCTACAATTTTTATGTGATCAAAGGATTTGCAATCGCTGTCGTTTTCGTGTGGAACTTCGGAGCAAACTATCTCATCACGTTTCAACAGTGATGGACAACAACCGGCATGGAGTATTATTTGAGCGGCTGCATAACGTCGTCGTTCTTCTCTAACTTTCCCCACCCCCACCACATCAACGCCATAAATAACCCCGGGTACATCGGTTCAACGCCGAAGAAATATTTTGGATTTCCGTTTATCAAATTCATTTGTCCATAAATCAAACTAAATGTCGAAATAAACCAGCCGTTGATCATCGCACCAAGCGCGTATGCCGGCGAAATTTTTAATCGATCAAAATAACTCGAGAGTACAGGAATAAGAAGCCCGGGAATAATACACGTGCCGATCGTGTACCAAAGATTGACGACGGACGGAACCAATAACGCAAGCGCAATCGAGACGACGGCAGAAAGAATCAATCCGATTTTGGTCCATCGCTTTACCAACTCGGAATCGTGTTCGGCATGCTTCCATCTTCCAACAATATCTTTGCCAATGGTAATTCCCGAAATCAGCGTTAAACTGCTTAAGCTGGACATAATCGTCGCCAGCATACCGATGTAAAACAATCCTTTTGCAATCACCGGCAGCGCCGCTTCCGCCAGCAACGGATAGGAAAGCATCGGCTTCGACATAACGGGCAAGGCGGCACGTGCGTACAATCCGGCAGTGGTTGTCATAAAATCAAACACGAGCCAGAACAAAATTGAAACTAGAATACCGCGCTGCGCCGTCTTGCCATCTTTCGCCGCATAACACCGTTGATAGAATGCAGGATCGACCAACGTCCACAGAGCAATAAAGAACCATACGGCAATATATTGCCAGTTGTTGCCGCCGTGCCAAGTAAGATGCAGCGGCGGTACGTGCGTGCGAATAAAATCCATGCCGCCGAACTTGAAATACGAAAAGACCACGATCATCGCGAAGCCAAGAAACATCAAGACAAACTCGAATGCATTTGCCCAGACATCGGACCGCAATCCGCCGTTGTATAAATAAATAATCGTGATGAATGTTGCAAGGAAAATGGAAAGGGTGAGATCGATTCCAAATATTAACTGCACCAATACGCCAAGCATCAACACGTAAGCCGCGGGGGTAACAAGGAAAAAGGTCAACACACCGCCGACAAGCGCCGTGCGCCGGCCGTACGCCGCTTCTAATTTATCGGGAATGGTATAAAGATTGGTGGCCCGAATGCGTTTGGCAAGAAATAACGCGAACACCAACGCAAAGATATAATAGGGAACGCCGAATACAATCCAATTGGAAATACCGTAACGGTACGAATATTCTCCGACGCCCAGAATGCCGCCGTACCATGTCGAAACTAAGGTTGCAACAAACATCGGCAGCGTGAGCGTGCGCCCAGCAAGCAAATATTCATCGTTGTCCGATTTTCGTTTTCGCGACGCGCGGAATCCGATGAACACCACCGACGCAAAGTATGCAACAATTAAAACGATGTCGATAAAAGATAAATGAACCATGCGAATTATTATTTTTTGATTTTCTGATTTTCGATTTGTGATACTTTGATTTTCGATTTCGTGATTGGCGATTTATTGATTGAACGAGCAAGGAAGACGATCATTTTACCGGTACGAAATTTTATCGAGACAGATTCTGCCATCGAAACGTTTCTGGTACTTTCCCGCACACCAAGCCCGAGCAATTCATTCGTTAAATTCCATTTGAGTCCAGATGTCGTTACGCCCTTGCATAACGTCAGCGGCAGCAATGAAATGGTTGTTCCGATTGGCAAGTGAATAACGGTTTCATTCTCGAGAGAAATATATTCGCCATACCGATCGATAAATATTATATCGAGCGAATCCGAAAATTTTGACAGCGCACTGAAATTGCTGAATTCATGATCTGCCCTTCCGCCGGTTGCACCGAACACCAACGCTTCGGTATAATGATGTGCAACGGCATACGATAGCGCTTTTTCTAAATCGGTACTGTTTTGTTCGCGGATTTGTTTTTGGGGAACATTTTTAAATTTCTTCAGTGTCCGCGGACTTACAGAATCCAGATCACCAAGAATCAATTTTGGCGTCACCGAAAGTTTCGCTGCCGTATTCGCGCCGCCGTCGGCACAGATAAGAATATCGTCCGGCCGCAGATAGCTTTGAAGAAGCCGCCTGGCTGGAGCTGTGCCATTTGCCAGAATGATGATTCGTTTGTTCATAGATCATTCATAAAAATAAAAAACGCCGCCGGGAGGAGGGGAGGCAACAACCCGACGGCGAATTGTACGTATCGGAATAAATCCGTACGCACAAATAATAAACGCACAAGCCACGAAAAATGTTTCTTTGTTTCGCATTCTTTTTTCTTTCTTTGCCACGCTGTGTAATGTACGCAACAGAGAAAGAAAAACACAGAATGAAATTATAATTGTAATGCTGCACCGAGCACATAATTGCGTTCAGCCGCAGGATAAAATTCCTGCCCTTCGCCCGTCATCGTATATAAGCGATTCAAAAGATTGTGCACTTCGCCGCGAACGAGAAGATGAATGCCGGAGCCAAGTGTAAATCGATAGAGCAGCGTTGCGTTCAAAACAAAATATGCATCGTTCTTCTCAAGATCATTGTTTGTATTGTCGGTATAAAAAGCGCCGACATATTTTGCATCGAGCGAGGCACTCCATGCATCGACAGTTTGCGTCAGCCGGAGATTCGCCATATAATCCGGAGAGCCGGCGATGGGATTTCCGTCCAAACTATGGCGATAGGTTACGCCGTTCACGATACTATCCGCAAGAGAATAATGCACAAGCCGATTGTGCGAAACGGTTGCATTGCCGCTGACGCTGAATCCGTTTTGAAACGATTGCTGCGCTTCCAATTCAATTCCGATGTGCCGTGTGCGGTCGGCATTGCCCATCACCGGCTCGCCGAAAATATCGAGCGCGCCGCTTTTAATTAATTCATCATGAAATTCCATCCAGAAAATATTGGCGGCAACAAATAATTGTTCATCGCGATATGCAGCGCCGAGTTCCAGGTCGAACAAATGTTCCGGTTTAGCAATCGGATTGCTG
>DATKMP010000157.1:0-5341 GCA_035541775.1 Bacteroidota bacterium
ATGTGCGTATCTCACGAATGGAGAAGATATTCCAAACTATGATTGTGGAACCAGCGCTCGTGAAACGGCAAAGCAGCGAAAAGAAGAAGCATACGCTGTTATGCGTGCATTACATGGTGAGGCGTATTTTTTAAATATACCAGTTTCTGCATTCTCTGCTGAAGATACTCTGCCTTCCGAAGTTAAAAAATATTTTTTCAATCTCGATACGGTTATTGCAAGCGTCCAACCGGATATCATTTTATTGCATTCGGATTATATCTATTCCAATGCAACATCGAGTCGCTTATCGGTCACAGATAAAAATGTAAGATTGGCTCTTGAACGATTGAAATCAACAAATCGATGGCATGACGTCAAAATATTCGTTCAATCAGATAATGCCGCGAAAGGAGAACGTATTCGCACCGATGAAACGAATACGATCCTGCACAGATCGTACACAGAGATTGCAGAGGATATCAGAGCATCGTATAAAAGTTTGAAGGCGCTTTTTCCTGTCTGGAAGAAATATGCGCAATCTCGGTACATTTCCATCGAACCTCACGAAAGCAGTAAACAAAAGTTGTCGAGCATGGCATTTCCCGTTGTTCCGACTGGCGTACAAAAAATAGCGGCGACCATTGCGGAAATCGCTCAACAGAAAAAAACGTTGCCATTCAACAGCGAACTTATTCGCTTGCAAAATGTCATTTCGCAGATAGATTATTCCATTTATCAAGATCAAAATAAATTAAGTTTGTCCCAAAAAAGATTGCTTCTCTATTGGAAAAATACCATGGAAGACTATCGATGTATCTTGCATGGTGTTCATATTCCGTTTGTCGTCAAGAATGACAAGGTGACGTCTTCTCAGGTTTTTTTTATTGAAATAGGTTCACTGGGGTCGTGGATGAAAAAAGGAAAAACGCAAGTTCTCTTCCCCGGCGTTCTTCAAAAAGAATGGATTGTCGATACTCGACAGGATTATTCCTATCCGTTAATCCCGGACACGTCATGGGTTGTTGTATCGCCCAAAGTGTTTCCACGGACTTCAACGGAAAATGATGAAGGATATTCTGCGTTACAAGTCAGAAATAAATTTTCGTTTATGGCGGTTCATGAAGAATCGCAAAGCATAAACAATTTTGTGTATCAACGGGATGTGCCGCTTATTTCTGTGCCTCCTCAAACCATAGAAGTATTAAATCCATTTGTGTTTGCGAACCAAGATAGCTCGATAGTCGCCAGAATTCAAAATAATCTTTATAATGCGATGGATGGTGAAATCAAGGCAGAGGATTCGTTAGTGGATATTTATCCTCATCACATTTATCTTCACCCTAAGTCATCGTCGATCGATACTCTTGCGCTTACATGGAAAGGGATATGTCATGAGGGCGCATATGAAGTAGTTCTCAAAAGCAAAAAGGATCGTCCCATCGGTAAATTTGTTTATCAAGGAATGGAAATCAAAAGGGGATCTATACGCCCTGTTGGTATTATTTCGGCAATCGATCGTAGCCCCTTGTTGACAGCATTACACCGCATAGGTTATCCGTGCATCGTTTTGGATTCTATACATCAGCGCGAGATTGAACATGTTTCGGCGATCATTCTTGATGAACAATCTTCGAACAAATTTGGCGCTGATCCAAGAAGCAAAAAACTATTGCGCGATTGGATCTTGGCTGGTGGAAAATTCATTGTACTGCCGCAGTTCAATTTACCCGCCTTTCTCATGCCGGATGATTCGGTGACCTTTCATTATCAACATCCGATTCTTTCGTCAAATGATTTTGATGCAGACACGGCTCAAGAAATTTTTACGAATCCCAATATTGTAAAAATGACGAAATGGCAAAATGCAGAATCGGTGATTGCTTTTGGTGATTTGAATGTAAAACGCGGTTTGTCGGTTACCGTTCCCGTTCAATCGCAAGCGACAAAAATGCCGCTTGTGGTGATTCGCCGATATGGACAAGGTGCGATTATTTATAGCGCGTTCGATTTCCATCCGCAACTGCTTACAGTTCAAACGGAAGCATACAAATTTCTTGCCAACATTTTGAATTAATTGATGGAAAGAAATATATTGCGTACCATATCATAGCTTGTGCGGCGCTATCCAAGTAAGGTCTTTTGAGATGAGTGCCCTGTTTTAAAAATAATAGTGCCACAATATTTTCAAAAGGGCACGGATTTTTCTAACTACTAAAAAGAACATGTATCGATGAAAACAAAAAAGTCATTTTTCGTACTCCTTATATTACTTTGCAACTGGGGGAATATACATTCGCCTCTCCTTGCACAAAAAAATGATAAGTTTATCATGAATTCTGTGCTCAGCAGGTTTTGGCAGAGCGATTCGACATCGTTTCTTGAATTAGCCATTGCATATTATCCGCGGCAGGTTTCTCTCTCCAGAGATGCTCAAGGATTTCATGGCAATGTTGAATTTCGAATTTTCATTCACAATGCTGGGAATGGAAAAATGATCTATCAAGATCGGTTTTATGTTCCCGTTCATTTTGAAGATTCTTCCGCACATGCGTTGTTGAATGCACAATTAAGCAAAGTAACGTACGTCCTTAAATCAGGATCGTACTCGATTGGTGTGTATGGTTGCGACAGCACCAATAGGGCACGATGCGATAGTAATAATTTCATCATTACTATTCCCCCCAAACCTCACACCGTTGCTTTCAGCGACCTTGAATTATGTTCTACTATTGTGGAATCAAATGATACAAATGATCTTTTCTACAAAAATTCATATCGTGTTATCCCCAACCCGGGGTTGGTGTTTGGGTCCACCGCATATCCTGTTATTTTTAATTACGTCGAACTCTATCATCTGCAGCAAAGACAACTCTATGTCTTGCGTACACAACTTTTAGAAGCGAATGGAACCGTTGTAAAAGAACGAACTCAAAAACGTCAGTTTCTGGTAAGCAACAGTCTCGAAGTGGGGACGTTAAATATTACTTCCCTGCCATCGGGAAAATATAAATATCAGATGATATTATCGGACACGGCAGGGAATGAGTTGGCACGCACAGAACGGCCGGTCTTTTTGTATAACCCTCTGGTACAAATAGCAAGTGTCAAGCCATCTTCTCGGCGGATTGCCGAATTTGCAGGAATGTCGTCGGATGAGCTATCGGAAGAATTTAGAACAGCACAGTACATTGCTCGCAGCGAAGACAAAGCTGCATTTGCTCAAATGCATAACGTTGAAGAACAACGTACATTTCTTGCTCAGTTTTGGACAGAAGTGGAAACAGGAAAGCGTGGAGAAAAAAATATAACACGTGCGGATTACCTGCAAAGAATCGAAACGGCGAACCAACGTTACAAATCTTTTGGTCATGAAGGATGGCGCACTGACCGCGGACGTGTTTATGTTGTGTACGGAGAAGCGGACGAAGTGGATCGGCATCCCAGCAGCAGTGATAATAAGCCGTACGAAATTTGGCATTACAATCAAATTGAAAGCGGCGTCGAATTTGTCTTTATCGACCGTTCCGGATTCGGAGAGTACACGCTTGTGCATTCTACCAAGCGCGGAGAAATACAGGACGAAAATTGGCAACAATACTTGCAATAATATCTTGTTGTTGGTTCTGGAATATTGAACCATCGTTTCCTGCTGCTGATACTTCTTTCGTGGAAGAATACGCTTTCGGAAATTTTCAGCGTGCGACGCGGTTGTTCATCGATCAACAAGGGGCCATCTTTGTTGTTGATCGCGATGAAAATACAATCAGTTGTTTTCGTCACCGCATTGATCAAAGCATCAGCGTCGGCGGATACGGCTGGTCATCCACAACATTTGATCAACCGACCGGTGTTGCCAGCGACGGTGTGAATGTATATGTTTCTGATTACGGCAATCATCGCATTCAGCGATTCGACCGCTCGTTCAATTATATTTCTTCTCTTTCGACCCGCGACACAACCATGAGTGCTGCGCGATTCGGCTATCCTCTCGGTGTGGGATTGTCCGGCCAAGGAGATTTGTTTGTGTTGGATGGAGAAAATCTGCGCGTTCTAAAATTTTCTTTGCCGACAAATTATAACTTAACGTTTGGTAATCTTGAACGTGAAGACGCCAGTATACATCAACCTCAGAAGATGGTGGTCACATCCACTGGTACAGTGTACATTGCTGAACCGAATCATATTTTATCCTATGATGCGTTTGGAAGTTTTCTCGGCAGTATCGGCGACGGAAACTGTACGAACCTTGTCGGATGTTGTGTGACAGAGGAATCGATTGTTGCAGCGAGCGCCGACCGCGTGTGGTTTTTCAATGCAAAAGGCGAATTCATTGGGCAATATTCCGTAAGGAATTTTATGGCAGAAACAAAAATTCAAGAGATCACAGATGTCGCCTTTTATGGCGGTCAACTTTATCTGCTCTGTCCTGATAAAATTCATGTCTTCAAGATCGTAATTCCTTAATTCGCCACTTGACATTGATGATGATAACATTTATTTTTGAATAATAATTAACGCGAATCCATTATTTCAAATAAGGAAGATGTCTTATGGCAGGGAGAAGTGTCAATAAAGTAATTTTGATAGGAAACCTTGGACAGGATCCTGAACTGCGATACACCAGCAGCGGTGTGGGCGTTGCCACCTTTTCGCTGGCGACCAATGAGTCGTGGAAAGATCATGACGGTAACATGCAGGAGCGAACACAGTGGCATAATATCGTTGCATGGAAGAAGACTGCTGAAATTTGCGGTGAATATTTAAAGAAGGGCGCCCGGATTTATATTGAAGGTCGCTTGCAGTACCGGAATTATGATGACAAGAACGGCGTTAAACGGTACGTTACAGAAATTGTTATCGATCAAATGCTGATGCTGGATTCCCGTAATGCAAGCGGCGGAAGTAATAACAATGAATCGCTGCCGCCGCCGATAGAAAGTTCCAGCGCTGACAAAGTGGATGATCTTCCATTCTAAAAAATATCATTGTTCTTTTTCATAAACGGTTCTGGTGTTTCGATGCAATAAGTGTTGCATCGAAATGAAAAGGGAATTTCGTACTTCTTGTGATGAATAAGAAAAATCGAAAGCTGCCCCGCAACTGTAATTCCGAATAGTGTTGTTCAACGACAACAGCTTTATCTCAACAGTCACTGCTCTGCCAAAGGTAGAATGGGAAGACGAGCTAAAGATCGGAAGAGCCAGGAGACCTGCCAGTGCCATGCCTCAGAACCTTCGAGGGAAGGTGGTCAATGCATGTTGCATTTTTTTTGTTGTGATTTGAATTGAGCCCCAATCTTGAAAGAAGGTTGGGGCTTTTTTATTCATTCAAACTATACAAGGAGATGTACTATGCGTTC
>DATKMP010000158.1:0-4021 GCA_035541775.1 Bacteroidota bacterium
GCAACATTCTTCGGAAGCAGAGCTTCCGGCAGCATCGCTCCCAACCAGAGATTGGGAGCGAGGATAATAAAGCATGAATTGGTGCAGAAACCGAATCGATGGCAATGGATGTGGATTGAAGGAATATCATTATGAGTATCAGCAACATACCGTTTCAAGTTATCGATTGGAACACCGTTCCATCGACGGAACATACCGGCGAAACAGGAACAGCGTATTGGCGCACAAAGGAATATCCCGGCCTTCGTGTTCGCATCGTGGAGTATTCCGGGGGCTACCTCGCCGACCACTGGTGCAAAAAAGGACACATTGTGCACTGCTTGAAAGGCGAAGTCGTCACGCAGCAGGAGACGGTCGAAGAATTTGTTTTACGCGAAGGGATGACCTATATTGTTTCCGACAATCTTAGCTCGCATCGATCGTTTGCAAAACATGCCGTGCAGCTGCTCATCATCGACGGCGACTTTTTAGCATAACGAACAACTCTTGAAAATATAAAAATAGATTATGGACATACTTCCTCTTGGCGGAATATTCTCTCTGCTCATTCTTTTTCCCAATCTTCTTTTTTTATTTTTTCCCCCGAAGATAAACGAGCATGAATCCGATTCTTCAAACAAATTCTCCATCATTATCCTTGTTGAACGTATCGGTCAGGCCGGCTGTTTTGTATTGCCATTTTTGTATCGGCTCAATATTTCTTCCGCTTCCAATCGTGTGATGATTGTGCTGATGGCGATTCTCTTGATTTTCTATTATGTGTGCTGGATACGATATTATATCAAAGACCGCGGTGTGGAGTGGTTCTACCGTCCGATGTTCGGTATGATGTTACCGATGGCGGTGCTGCCTGTTCTGTACTTTTTCCTTGCATCACTGGTCTTGCAATCTATGTGGCTCCTGATCGCTGTCATTCTGCTGGCAATCGGACATCTCACAGAAAGCTGGAGACAATACCGAAAAATTGTTTATACAAATCGATAGAACAAAACGCTTCATGGATATGTTAGAAATTAGAGAACAATGAAAAGGAAATACAGATGACCGATAAAGAAATAGCAGTGAATTTTCTCCAGGCCGCTGCAACCGGTAATGTTGCGGAAGCTTTTGCATTGTACACAAGCACAGCGATGGTGCATCACAATCCCTATTTTGCGGCGCCGAAGGATGTTATCGCGGCGGCGATGATTGAAAATCAAAAAGAAAATCCGGATAAGCAGTTTGAAATACGACATGTGATTGAAGAGAACGGCTTTGTAGCAGTTCACTCAAAAGTCCGGCTTCCGGCAAAGAACATGGTAATCGCCATTGTTCACATCTTTAAAATCGAAAGTAACAAAATTACCGAACTCTGGGATATCGGACAGCAACTGCCGGCCGATAGCCCCAATTCAGCGGGAATGTTTTGATGAAGACTTGTAATTATTTTTCTGGATTCCCGCATTCCTTCGACAAGCTCAGGACAAGCCGCGGGAATGACATTTTCCTTCTTACGCGTTCAGCGCCTGATCCAAATCCTCGATCAAATCCTGCACGTCTTCCAGTCCCACAGACAAACGAATAATGCGTTCATTGATGCCGGCTTTATCGCGCAGTGCTGGATTCATCGATGCGTGCGTCATCGTTTGCGGATGACAGATGAGCGACTCGACGCCGCCGAGCGATTCTGCCACAGCAAATATTTTTGTGCTGCGCAAAACGTTGTTCGCTTTTTCAATGCTGCCGTTCACTTCAAATGAAACCATGCCGCCGAAACTGTGCTGCTGCTTCTTTGCTAATTCATGCTGCGGATGATTTTCCAATCCGGGATAATTTACCTTCTTGACTGCCGGATGTGTCTCTAAAAATTTTGCAACCGAAAGTGCGTTCGCTTCATGCATTTTCATTCTCGGAATTAATGTTTTGATGCCGCGAAGTACAAGCCAGCTATCGAACGGCGATTGTCCCGCGCCGATTGCGTTGACAAGATATCGCAATCGTTCTGCACGTTCTGGCGAGTTGACAACAACTGCTCCGCCGACGACATCGCTGTGACCGTTCAAATACTTTGTTGTGGAATGAACAATGATATCTGCACCGAGTTCAAACGGGTGCTGGCCGATCGGCGACAAAAACGTGTTATCGACAATTGCGACGGCATGATGCTCGTGTGCTATTTCGCATAGCGCTTTGATATCGATAATGTTTAATAACGGATTGCTGGGAGTTTCGAGCCAGAATGCTTTGGTGTTGGGCTGTAAGGCGCTGCGGACAGCATCGAGATTATTCATGTCGACATATGTTACCTGTAATTGAAACAGTTCGGCATACGTACGAAGAACGCGCTCGGTGCCGCCATAACAATCATGCGTACACAAAATATGATCGCCGGATTTTAAAAAATGCAATGCCGTGGTCGAAGCCAGCATACCGGATGCGGTTGCGCGTGCAAGGGTTCCGCCTTCCAGCGCACAAATATTTTCTTCTAACGCTGTGCGGGTTGGATTTGCGGTGCGCGTGTAATCGTATCCTTTGGTTTTTCCGACGTCTTCGAATTGAAATGTCGAAGTCTGATAAATGGGAGTCATAACGCTGTTATAAGCAGAATCTTTTGAGACTCCGGTGTGAATAGCAAGTGTTTGTGGACGCATAGATACTCCTTAAAAATTAAACGGATATAAAAAAACCTCTTCCTGATGAGAGAAGAGGTTACATTGTTTTGTATCCGTCTCTTCCCATCTTTCTCCATGTTCTGGAGCAGGATTTAGCACCTGACATCCCGACGTTGTCGAGATCGGTTGCTACAGCGTCATCGGGCCTGATCCCTCGGCTGTTCTTGATAAGAAAAAAGTATAGTAAAGAACTCTCTATTAAGATAAAGAAAATTTAAGAGAAGTCAAGTTCAAGATTGTAAGAATAGATGGCGCGAGCCGCCTGTCGCAATTCAATAAAATTCTTGCAATTTCGTTTTATCTCTTCTACATTATTGTCATGTGTAACTCGCCGAAATCGTTGTACGGAAATAGTAACAGGAATTGAGAATGCATGAATTGGTTGAAAAAATAGGTCTGTTTGTCGAACGCGGTAAAGTAAATAAAACATCCCCGTTTCCACCCGATCTGCGGGGACAGGACGGTGCAGATGAAATTACGAAAGAAGCACTTGCCGCTGGTGTTGCGCCGGATGAAATTTTACAGGCGTGCAACGACGGTATGCAGCGAATCGGTGCGCGCTTCGGACGCAACGAAGTGTTTGTACCGGAATTACTGATGGCGGCAAAAGCGATGCATGCCGTGATGGCGCATTTGAAGCCGTTCTTTAAAAGCGGAACAGTGAAGACGAAAGGAAAATTTGTTCTCGGCACCGTTGCCGGTGATTTACATGATATCGGAAAAAATTTAGTGTCGATGGTGGTCGAAGGCAACGGCTGGGAAGTGATCGATCTCGGTGTCGATGTCAAACCGGCAAAATTTATCGATGCAGTACAGAAAAATCCCGGCTGCATTGTCGGCCTCAGCGCGCTCCTGACGACGACGATGGCCAGCATGGCAAAAACCGTTCAGGAGATCAAGGCGCAATTTCCATCGACCAGTATTATTGTCGGGGGCGCTCCGCTTACGAAGGAAGCGGCGGACAAAATGGGCGCTGATGGCTACTCGCCCGACCCGCAAGGCGCTGTCGCTTTTCTGAGTCAGGCAGTGAGCCAAAATTAAAAACCTGCGCCAAAGCCGCTGAGGATACGGCAAACTGAAACTCTCTTAAGATGAAATCACTTCTTTCCGCATTACGCGAGAAAAAAATACTTATTTCGGATGGTGCATGGGGTACGCTCCTGCACCGGCGCGGATTACAGCCGGGAGAATGTCCGGAGTTATGGAATATCACTCACCGGCATGAAGTTCTCGCCGTGGCGAAAAGTTACATTGAAGCCGGTTCGGATATGATATTGACCAACAGTCTGGGTGGAAGTCCGTTAAAACTTCAGCATTATGGTCTTGCAGACAGGACTTCTGAGCTGAACGAAGCAGCAGCGGTAATTTCC
>DATKMP010000159.1:0-8375 GCA_035541775.1 Bacteroidota bacterium
TCGCGCCCGGAAGAAATTGTGCTCGCCCGTGCACGTCGCGATCAGGCAAAAGCGCAAACCGATGCACTTAAGAAAAAACTAAACGACTGTGTTATTCTTTCGCCGATGAACGCGGTGGTGGTAAAGAAATTTGTCGAAGTCGGCGAACTTGTCGGCAGCGGCACATCGCTGGTTCGGTTAAATGATATATCGACCATGAATATTACGATTTATGTTTCGGAGTCGGAGTTGCCCAAAGTTACGCTCGGCCAGAAAGCGACGGTTCATATCGACGCATTCCACGATAAAACATTTGAAGGCAAAGTGGTTTTTATTTCACCGGTGGCGGAATTCACGCCAAAAAATATTCAAACGAACGACGAACGCACGAAATTGGTGTTCGGTGTAAAAATTGAAATTGCGAATCCCGACGGTATCTTAAAAGCCGGCGTGCCGGCTGATGTGACATTGCCAATACCTCATTCATGAACAGAACTTGATATGGCCGATGCAGTAATATTAAAAGATGTCGCCAAAGTGTATGAAGGTACCGGCAAAAAACAGGTAAATGCCGTCAACGGTATTACGTTGAATATCCGGCAGGGAGAAATATTTTGTTTTGTCGGGCCAGATGGTGCAGGCAAGACCACAACGATTCGCATGATCTGCGGTGTGCTGCCGCCGTCGCAGGGCAGTATTCACATGCTCGGCTTCGATGTGCAATCGGAGAAAAAAGAAATCAAAAAACACATCGGCTACCTTTCGCAGCGTTTCAGTTTGTATCAGGATTTGACGATCGATGAGAATATCGACTTCTTTGCTGAAATTCATCGGATCAAACAATTTCATCAGCGGAAAGAAGAATTATTGGAGTTCACACGCCTTACACCGTTTCGAGATCGTCTTTCCGGAAGACTTTCCGGCGGTATGAAACAGAAGCTGGCGCTTGCGTGTACGTTGATTCACACACCGGATATTTTATTGTTAGATGAACCGACAACCGGTGTCGATCCGGTTTCGCGCCGCGACTTCTGGAAAATTCTTTCCAGTTTGTTGAAAACCGGAATGACGATCATCGTCAGCACGCCGTATTTAGACGAAGCAGAACGGAGCAGCCGTGTGGCAATGATGAACGATGGTACGATTCTGCAATGCGATACACCGAATGCCATTCGCGATTCGTTCCGTACACAAATTCTGGAATTGGTTTGCAGCGATGTTCATCGAAGTGCTGCGGTGCTTTCCGTGTTGTGGGGAAAAGAACGGATTCAATTATTCGGAGATCGTTTGCACGTCATGGTCATGGATGCGACGAAAGATGTTCAGCAAATTTTATCCTGCCTTGCGCAGAGCAACATTCATGTCGATGGGCATCGATTGTTGCCGCCGTCGTTGGAAGATGTTTTTATTGCACGATTAGGAGTATAAGAGTGTTTATGAAAAAAGTTTTATGGCTTATGGGAATTTTTAGTGTTCAACTTGCATTTGCACAACAGGAACCACAATCGTTGACGCTTGCCGATTGCATTGCCCGCGCACTCAGATCGAATCCTTCCATACAAATCAGTAAAGCAAAAGTAGAAGGCGCCGATGCACGAACATTGGAAACGAATGCAGCATTATTGCCGCAACTGAAGTTGTCTGGCGGTGCAATGGAATTGAGTTCAGTCGATGCCTATACATTGACGTTACCGCCGCCGGTCAATATTTCCAAAACAATATTTCCGGACATCACGGAAAATTATTCGCTGAAATTGTCCTTGCAGCAGCCGTTGTTCACGGGATTCAAATTAAGCAAGAGCCAAGAAATGGCGTCGCTCAATGCACAGGCAACAGAGGAAGATTTAACAAAAGAACAATCCGATATGATGATCAATGTCACAGTTGCGTATTGGAAGTTGTATGATGCGCTGGAAACAAAGAAAGTGATCGAGCAAACGCTGGCGCAGGTGAATGAACATGTTAAAGATGTGCAAAGTATGTTGCGTCAGGGAATGGCGACGGATGCCGATGTGATGAAAGTACAGGTACAGCTTTCCGATGTACGCGTGAAGGATGTGCAGGCGCGGAATGCGATTCATCTTGCAACAATGTCGTTAAATTCTCTCATCGGAAATCCGCTTTCAATAGAAATCATTCTTACCGACACGCCGCAACAGTCGTCGGAGCCAAATTCTCTTTTGCAATCGGATGTTGCGGCATTATCGTTGCAAGCAGCGCAGCATCGTCCGGAATTAAAATCGATGCAGCTCCGTCACGAAATGAATGAAGCCGGTGTCGTTGCGGCAAAAGGCGGATGGTATCCGCAAGTTTTTCTCGGTGCGGATTATAATTACGCGCGTCCGAATTCCCGCATTCTTCCGCCGGAAGATATGTGGAATGGCACGTGGGATGTCGGCATCACATTTCAATGGACGGTGTGGGATTGGTTGACGACGGAACATCAAACCGCACAGGCGAAAGCGTCTGTCCGTCAATCGGAAGCAGGATTGAAGCAACTGCACGATGCAGTCGATCTGGAAGTGGCGCAGCAATTTTATAATGCACAAACGGCGGCGGAAGAAGTCACTGTTGCGCAAGCAGGTGCGGCGCAGGCAAAAGAATCGTACCGTATGACGCATGAAAAATATAAAACCGGTATGGCAAGCAATTCGGATTTACTCGATGCAGAAACAGCGTTGATGCAGGCAAATCTAACATTGATGCAGGCAACAACGGATTATGCGATTGCTGTTGCGCAACTGAAACGTGCCGTTGGAGTGTTGCAATGACGACTGTTTCTGCAAATGATTACGCAGTAACGGTAGAAAATCTTTCGAAAAAATTCGGATCGTTTGTTGCCGTCGATCATATTTCGTTGAACGTGCGTCGCGGCGAAGTGTTCGGATTCCTTGGACCGAATGGCGCAGGCAAATCGACGACCATACGAATGTTGTGCGGATTGTTGTCGCCGACATCGGGAACGGCAACGGTTGCGGGTTTCGATATTGCAAAAAACCCCGACGCGGTGAAAGAACATATCGGCTATATGTCGCAGCGATTTTCGCTGTATGAAGATTTGACGGTTGAGCAGAATATTAATTTTTACGGCGGCATTTACGGCTTGGATGAAACACGCTTGCATGAACGCAAACAGTGGGCGCTGGAGATGGCCGGCTTGCGCGGCAAAGAAACTGTTCTCACGCAATCGCTTTCCGGCGGATGGAAACAACGGCTCGCGCTCGGCTGTTCGATTTTGCATCAGCCGCCGATTGTATTTTTGGATGAACCGACCGGCGGCGTCGATCCGGTCTCGCGCAGAAATTTTTGGGAGTTAATTTATGAACTCTCAAATCAAGGAACGACGGTGTTCGTTACCACGCACTATATGGACGAAGCGGAACATTGCAACACCATCGGATTTATTTACAGCGGCAAACTCGTCGCCATCGGTTCGCCGACAGAATTGAAACACAATCTGGATCAGTATCAAGTGTATGAAGTGCATTGCAGCGATCCGGTGGAAGCGATGGAACTATTGCAGCAGCAGTCGTGGACAAGGGAAACATCCATCTTCGGTTCGGCGTTCCATATCAGCACTATAAATTTTCCGGATGTGGAAACAAAAATATCACAGATGCTCGCAGCAAAAAATATTTCTGTTACGCAGATTGAAAAAATTATTCCGTCGTTGGAAGATGTGTTTATTCATCTTATTGCCGCAGAAGATGCGCGCAGGCAGCAAGCAAGCGCAGCATAGGAACAAACGATGTCTCTTAATATTTTTCCCATTGTGCATAAAGAGTTTCGCCAGATTCGACGCGACAAACGGACACTGGCTGTGCTTTTATTTATTCCCGCGCTCATGTTGTTTTTGTTTGGCTATGCATTGAACTTCGATATTAAACATACGGCAACAGCAGTGTACGATGAAGACAACAGTGCCGTAAGCAGAGATTTTATTCAACAATTTTTTCGAAATGAATATTTCGATTACACGTATTGTTTAAACAGCAAATCGGAAATCAACAATTTAGTCGATGGCGGCAGTGTAAAAATGGTGTTGGTGATTCCCAAAAAATTTTCCGATCATCTCGCGCATGGCGAAAATACACCGGTGCAAATTATTATCGATGGATCGAATTCCAACACTGGTTCCGTGTTGGTGGGATATGTGAACATGATTATTCAGCAGTATTCTATGAATGTGCTTGCGGAAACATTTGCACGGCAGGGCGGAAAAATGATTGCCGCGCCTATCGATTACGAGCCGCGCGTGTGGTACAATCCCGAATTGAAAAGTGCGAAATTTCTTGTGCCCGGACTTATTGCATTTATTTTGATGGTGACGGCAGTCATTTCGACAGCGCTGGCGGTTGTGCGGGAACGAGAATTAGGAACTATGGAACAAATTATGGTCTCGCCGGTGAAACCGGTTGAATTGATTCTCGGCAAGACCATTCCATACACCGTCATTTCGTTGATTGCGACGGTGATGATTTTAATTCTCGGTGCAATCTTGTTCGATGTGACGATTAAAGGCAGCGTTCTGCTGCTCGCCTTGGTGACGATAATTTTTTTAATCGGTGCGCTTGGAATGGGATTGTTCATTTCCACGATTGCAGAAACGCAGCAGGTTGCTTTTATGATCGCTGTGCTGGCAACGATGCTGCCGACATTTATTCTCTCCGGTTTTGTGTTTCCCATCCGCAACATGCCGTGGATCATTCAGGTGATAACGTATATCATTCCCGCGCGATATTTTTTAGTTGCCTTGCGCGCAATTGTGTTGAAAGGAGTCGGCATCAGTGCATTTTGGGAACAGCTATTGTATATGGTTGCCTTTGCGGCGTTGATGCTGACGGTAAGTTCGATTCGATTGAAAAAAATACTTTCGTAATTCTATGAAAACCATTCTCCATATTATTCGAAAAGAATTTATACAACTCCGGCAGGATAAAAAAATGTTCGGCATTAGTTTTATTGCGCCGATTTTGCAATTGATTGTCCTTGGTTATGCTGCGTCCTTGGATGTTTCCAATATGCCGATGGTTGTGTGCGACATGGATCATTCTGCGGCAAGCCGTGATTTGGTCGATCACTTTACATCGACCGGATATTTTTCGATCAAAGGATATGTCGAACGTCATACGGAAATTGATTCATGGTTGGATGACGGGCATGCGTCTATAGCGATTGTCATTCCGAAAAATTTTGAACGCAATTTAAACAACGGCAAGCAAGCGCCGCTTCAGGTGATTGCCGATGGCACAGAAACAAGTTCTGCCAGTATCGGCTTCTCGTATGCATCGATGATCGTGATGCAGTATTCGCAAAATATTTTAATGGAATCGTTGCTAAAGCACGGACAGCAAATTATTGCAGCGCAGGTGTCGCCCGAAGTGCGCGTGTGGTACAATCCCGACTTGAAGAGCCGCAACTTTATGGTGCCCGGTGTGCTCGGATTATTATTGATGGTGATGACGATGATTCTTACGTCGTTAGCCATTGTAAAAGAAAAAGAACTTGGTACACTGGAACAACTTGTGGTTACACCGATCCGGCCCTATCAACTCATCATCGGAAAGCTGGCGCCATTTTTCGTCATCGGCATTGTCGATGTGCTGCTCGTTGTCGCTGCTGCTGCTGTCGTATTTAGTTTGCCGGTGAAAGGCGGCGTACTCCTGTTGATTGGATTGAGTATTTTGTTTTTGATGACAACGCTTGGGCTGGGCTTGTTCATCTCGACCATCTCGCACACACAGCAGCAAGCGATGATGACGGCAATTTTCTTTTTCATGTTTCCGATGATGTTTTTTTCCGGGTTTGTATTCCCGATTGAAAACATGCCGGTGCTTATCCAGTACGTTTCGGTACTTGTTCCGCTCCGGTATTATTTTGTCATCGTGCGCGGATTATTTTTAAAAGGCGTCGGGATGGCGATGCTGTGGCCGCAGGCAGTTGCGTTGTTGGTCTTTGGTCTTGTAATTCTCAGTCTTAGTGTTGCCCGATTCCAAAAGCGCATCGGATAATTTCCATACCGCTCGTGCGGTTTATGGAAAAAGAATTCCACGATGTTCATCTTGTAAAATCGATTCTTCCTTAATATCTTACAAACACGATGGCAGAATTGGATCTAAAAATATTACTTGTCGATGATTTAGATGCAATGCGTTCGCTTGTGCGATTATTTCTTCGCCGTCATTCATCCGTAGAAGTAGTTGCAGAAGCAGCGAACGGCGAGCAGGCGATAGAATTATGTAGACAGCATCGACCCGATGTGGTCTTATGCGATATCAGTTTGCCCGGCAGCAGCGGTGTGGATGTGGGAAAGCATCTCAAACAAATATATCCCTCCATGCGTGTGTATTTGTATTCTGCATTTGAAATGAGCGAATACCGGGAACTTCAACATAATTCTCCTGTGGATGGGTTTATCCAAAAGTCAGCGCTCAAGAACGAACTTGCCGCGATGATCGAACGCGAGCTCGAACGAAAAAAAATCAGCTAAAATTTATTTTCGGATAAACGGGCAATGGTATCATTGTCGTCACTTCGGTTTCGGAACGGGAAAGGGATTGTGCATGACCGCCGAAATCGATCATCTAAATAACGCTTGCATCAATCGGTCGTGTGATCGGCGTCAAATCTGAGCACTTAAACCTTTTTAGCTCAAAAGGAATCCAATACGTGATGGCAAAGGTTGATATTCGTCACAGAGGAAGTTCTGTTCTTCTGCTACCTTTCGCCCAAGAAAAAAAGTTGTTGATTGAATGTGACAAGAAGCAATACTCATCTATAAAGACAAAAAGGAGTACATCGATGAAATCTCGTTTCATGATTTTTTTCGCGGCGGTTGGAATACTCTGTTTGGTCGGCAGCATGGCTGTTGCTCAGCCATTTTCTTCCACCACGCAAGGCGTTCAATTGAAATTCGTTTCACAGCCCTTGGCAACAGGAGAGGTCGGGGTGGCGTATGCATATACTGCTCATGCTGTTTCCTCGGATTCTACCGACACTGTTCGCTATTATATCGGCAATCCATTGTATGAAATTGCGGCTGCACAAAACGTGACTCTTAATGATTCCACAGGAGTGCTCAGTTGGATTCCGACGAAGAAAGGATATTTTGATATCACTCTTCTTGCGCGATCTTCAAAAGGCGGGCGCGCAAGCCAGTCGTTTATTGTTACGGTTACTGCTGGCGCTGGAATTCTGCAAGGAACCATTGTAGATTCTTTGAATCAACCGATTCCTCATGTCTTTGTCGAAGCCATTCAAACAGCAGATTCGACACCGTCACTCATGATTTGCTATAACTATTCTACGATGACAGATTCAAACGGGGCGTATTCGTTTTCACGTGTCGATCCCGGAAATTATATTCTCAGTGCAATTTCACCGACGTTGCAATATCAAAGCCAATGGTATAACGGTGTAACGGATCCGAGCAAAGCAACGATACTGCATGTGGAAAATGCGGTCACGACAACAGCGAATTTTATTCTCCATAGCAAGAATAATTTGGCGAACCGGATTACGGTTGCAGGTTCGATAACTGATACACTGTCAAAAGCCCTGAAAGGTGTTGATGTGTATTTTGTGCCGTCCGGATTTGTTTTGAACGGAAGCGACAGCATCGATAATTATCGAAAGATTTTTGAATCTCATGGATGCGATTTCCGCCTTGCCGGTTCTGCGGCGCAAGTGGCGCATGCCAAAACCGATTCCTCTGGCGCGTATTCGATCAAACTCGTCCCGGGTTCGTACATTGCATTTGCTAAAGCGGCCGGTTATGTTCTGCAATACTATAATGGACAAACAGATTTTCTTTCTGCAACGGTGTTGGCATTAAATGCGGATACCTCCGGCATAAACTTTACGCTGACGGCGTTGCCTCCGGTAGTGCTCGGAACAATCAGCGGTGTTGTGTACGATTCTTCCAAAGGCACAGGCATTCCATCCCGTGTGATTGCGTTTCGTGATCGATGGATCCTCAAAGATAAATATGCGGTCGCACGTTCATACACAATCGATTCGGATTCGCTCGGTGCGTTCACATTCTCCCAGTTGTTACCGGGAACATATTACCTCCTCGCATTGCCGCTCGGCGATTACGCGCCGGCATACTACACGACCGACACGGAAAGCACTGTATGGAAAAAAGCCACCGGCATTGCGATCAATGGCACTGCGATAAGCGAGTTAGCTATTTATGTGCATCCGATCTTGAAATCTTGCGACGGACTTTCGAGGATTGCAGGGAAGGTAAGTGGAAATTCCGATGTTAGTGGTGCCATGGTGTATGCTTTCTCAGGTTCATCAGTTTCCGGTTTTGCCGTGGCTGATAAATCGGGAAGATACGAAATCAATGGGCTTGCTGCCGGTTCCTATACGGTCGCAGCGAATAAGATTGG
>DATKMP010000160.1:0-15633 GCA_035541775.1 Bacteroidota bacterium
GATTCATATTTTCAAAACGCGCCAGGCGTTGCACTTGCTCTTGAACCGTAAAGCGAAGATTATCGACCTTAAAATATTTTTCTAAATATCCCCTGGGCATGCTGCGAACCGAATATTCACGATAGATGCCTTGCCGCGCCGTTTCCACGACGGAACTGTTGATATCCGTTCCGATAATTTCTATTTCCAGCCCCGGGTATTTGGGTTTTAATTTTTCAAGATAAATCATTCCCAGCGTGTGCGCCTCTTCGCCGGAAGAGCTGGCAGCGCTCCAGATGCGCAGTTTGGTTCTTCCATTGCTCGAAGCTTTTCGTTTTATAATTTCCGGGATCAACGTTTGTTCGAACGCTTCGAATTGCGGCTCGTTGCGGAAAAAAAATGTTTCGTTGATCGTTACGGCATCGTAGAAATAACGCATTTCCTCGTTTCGTCCGATATTAAAACGGAGAAAATCGAAATACTTTTCGAAGTCCGAAATTCCCAGCACCTGTAATCGCTTGCCTAACCTTCCTTCCAGGAGATATTTTTTATTGTCTTGAAAATAAATACCGGTTTTTTGATAAATAAATTCCCGCAACAATTTGAAAATACTTTCCGACATTTTGGGACCCGCAGTGGCAACAATCGGCGCCGGTATAATGATTTGTGGTAATGGCTGCATAGTTATTCCCCCATCGAAGAGCCAAGAGTCTGTTCGCCTGCATATCCTTTTGCTTCAAGCACGGAATGCACTAATTGGCGAACCATTTCATCGTCATCGTTGATAAACCGGAACAAAAATTTATCGGCACGGCGCACGGTCACGGATCCAAGAATTTCAATAACTTCCATCCGCAACCATGGATCCGGGTCCTCGGTAATACCGGTAAGAAATTCGATAGCATTGTCGCCATCTAATCGGAACAACAATTCTACAATGAGTAAACGTTCTTCTTGATTCGCTTGAATCCAACGAGCGCACAAGAGTGAACTTAACGACGGAAGAACGGTGTCCTGTATCTCGAAAAATTCTTTCGGCAAATTGCCGTAATTGATTTTGAAAACTATATTTTTTAAAAGAAGTAAAACATATTTCGAAAGCTGAATTTGTCCGCTGCCGGCAAGATTCACACAAACATTGACAATATTTTTTCGATTGAGCGCAATCGGCATAATGACTTCATCGGCTTCTTCCGAAATGCCCATGGCCTTCACTAAAGCAATGGTGACGTCATCGCCATCCATGGTCGCAAGCGCCTTGGCAACACTCGCCCGAACAGAAGGGTTGTCATCCGTTGCAAGCGTATCGATCAAATCCTGTTGACAAAACGTCCAATCTTTGACACTTCCTTCATACCGTTCACTGATACTAATAACGCAATACAACGCCAGGCGATGCAATTTACCGTGGAAGGTATGGCAATGTTCTTGTAAAATGGTTAGCGATTTTTTTGTCCCCACCAAAGCCAGCGCTTCCACAATAGTGTAAAGAAGCAAGGGATCATTGAGAGGTTGAGAGACCAAAGCGCAGAAATTTTTTAATAAAAAATCCGCCGCTTCTTCGCCGCCAATTTTTCCAAGTGCTTCTGCGACGGCGGGTTTCGCATCATCACGACGATGATACGTTGCACAAAGCGCAGTAACGCACGAAGCAGTTCGAATATTGCCAAGAGCTTCGACGGTGGAAACCACGACGTTGTCGTCCGGATCTTCCAATAATTTTATTAAATGCGGAACAGGCACCTGGTTACCAATAACACCAAAGATGTCAACTGCAAATTTTCGCACATCACGATCTTCATCATAAAGACAGGGCAAGAGTGGCTGTAAAGAAATATCGCCCAATCGGATGAGGATATCAGATGCGCTGTTCCTTGTCACAATATTTGTTTCTGTAATATATTCCACCACCGACCGCGCCACTTGTTCGGTACCAATCATGAGCAGCGACCGTGTGGCCGCATCACGCACACCTTTGTTATCGTCTTTCAATGCTGCAGCGAGTGCTGCAATAGCAGTGTAACTATTCCTTTGACTCACCAGTTCTTCAGCGGCACGGCGGCGAATTCCTGGGTCCTGACCCATCAGTAGCTGTTCAACTATCGTTGTTGCTGCCGCGTCATGTCGTTCTTCTTTTTCCATCGTACACAACAATCCTTCTTTGATGAACTTATATTACCAAGGAATATGCCATGGTTTTTGATGAAATCGCCTGTTTTTTAAAATGACTGTTCACTCCCGACAGAATATATTGGCGACTATTCTTCACGTGCATGCGTTTAACAATCTTCTCTCTTAATCATAAAGGATGGCATCAAGAACCCAAAATAATTTTTCTGCAGTGTAGGGCTTTGTCAAAAATGCCTGCACATTCGGGAGATGGATTTCAGGAGTGTTTTCATTATTCATCAATCCGCTTGCAGCAATAATTTTTACGGAAGAATTTATCTTCATCAATTGACTGATGAGGGAAGCGCCATCCATATTCGGCATCATCATATCGGTAATGACCACTCCGATGGTATTGCGATGTTGTTCGAACTGTTGCAATGCTTCCTTTCCATCTTGAGCCGTAAGAACATGATAACCGGCATGTTCCAATAATTCCATCGTAATATCCCGAATCGATGCTTCGTCGTCCACAACAAGAATGGTTTCTCCATTTCCTTGATGCGGCATTGCCGGAGCAGGTACTGGTGGCTGTTGACCTTCGGATTGTGCAGCAGGTAAATAAATTTTAAAATGTGTGCCGCGTCCCACTTCACTGTACACACTAATAAATCCTTTGTGGCCTTTGACCAGGGCTAACACGGTGGAAAGTCCAAGCCCTGTTCCCTTGCCAATTTCTTTTGTGGTAAAGAATGGATCAAAAATTTTATCCAAATGCTCCGCTGGAATCCCCACGCCTGTATCGATAATAGAAACAACAACGTATGGTCCCGTTTTCGCATCGTAATGCATTGCCGCTTGGCGTTCATCGAGTGTGATGTTTTCTGCTTTCAAGGTCAACATTCCGCCCTGAAGCATAGCGTCGCGCGCATTGACGCATAAATTCATAAATACTTGGTGAAGTTGTGTTGCGTCGCCCAGCACCGGAGAGAGATCTTTGGGAATGCTTGCCTCGATTTTGACTGACCGCGGAAATGTTTCATTGGCGATCTCTTGTACTTCGCGTAATAAATGTTTCGGCTGCACGAGAACACGTTCGCCTTCTGCACCGCGCGCAAACGATAAAACTTGTTTTACAATATCGGCGCCGCGATTCGCTGTCGATTCTAATGTTGAAAGAATTTGTAATCCTTTTTGATCTTGTATTTTCATTCGCAAAAGCTGGATCGCCATCATAATGGGCGAGAGCACATTATTCAAATCGTGCGCAATACCGCTGGCTAACGTACCGACAATTTCCAGCCGCTGTGAACGCCGTACCTGCGCTTCCAACTTTTTTCGATCCGTCGTATCTTCTTTCACCGCAAGGAAATTGGTTATTTCATCTTGACTGTTTTTGATAGGCGAGATATGAACCGATTCCCAGAACAGTTCTCCATTCTTACGGACATTTTGCAACTCTCCGCTCCATGCGCCGCCATGCATAATAATATCCCACATATGTGCGTATTCTTCTTGCGAAGTTTTTCCCGATTTGAGCATTCGCGGATTTTTTCCGATGACTTCTTTTTCTTGATATCCGGTGGATTGACAAAATTTAGAATTGACATATTCAATCGCCCCTTGAACATCTGTTATGATGACGGAAACAGGACTTTGATCGACTGCCTGCGATAGTTTGCGTAACGTTGAATCGATCCGTTTTTGTTCTGCAATATCCCTGGCGATCCCAACTAACGCGATCGGTTTTCCGCTTTCTTCTTTAATCACAGATGCGGATAAATTTATTGGGATATGAACACCATCTTTGCGGACATTAAGAATTTCTCCCTGCCATCCGCCTTGAAGGGTTGCCGCTAAAATTTCGGATTCATCTTTTATCCAAAGCCGGCTGATGTTGGTATTGCGTACTTCCTCCAATACATATCCATACATCTGACAGAACGCCTGATTCACAAAAAGAATATTATTCTCTAAATCCGTAATGAAGACAGCGTCGTTAACACTTTTGATGGTATGGGCAAAAATCTTTAATTGCTCTTCGATTTTTTTTCGTTCGGCAATCTCGTACCGCATTTCTTGGTTGGCTTGTTCCAGTTGTTTGGTACGCTGCAAAACGCGCGTTTCTAACTCCGAGTTAAGTTGTTTAATACGCTCTTCTACCTGCTTTTGCTCCGTCACATCGCGAATGATGCCGACAATAAACAATTGACCTTGTTTGTCTTTATAAATCGTCTTTTTGGTAACAATAGTACGCACGTTGCCTTCGGCGTCGGAAATATGTTCCTCATTTTCATTTTCATTCCCGGTTTGCAATGCTTGCTCATCCTGAACCCAAAACACTTCTGCTTGCTCTTTGGGAAAAAAATCGAAGTCACTTTTTCCTAAAAATTCTTTCGCTTGATGTCCGATAAGCCGGCAAAACTCATCGTTCACCATAATCCACTGATGATCCTTATTCTTGACAAAAACCGGATCGCCGAGCGAGTTTAAAATTTTATCGAGAAACTCTTCCGAGTTTCGCAACGCTTCATTGGCAAGCTTAAGATCGGTAATATCGCGCATAATGCCGTCCGTTCCGATAAACTCGTTACGGTCCGTCATACGTACTTGCATGCTCATTTCGATCCAGCGCATTTGTCCATTGGCGATGGTTAAAAGAAATTCAAGCCGCTCGCCGTTTTGTTCGGCTTTTTCATCGTCAAGCGGAACGGCGCTGGTTTGAGGCTGCAAAATTGTTTGCAGCCATTGTTGCACACGGCGGTATTCGTGGGGGGAAATATAATCTAAAAGGTTTTTTCCCATACACTCCTGTATGGAAAAACCGGTTATCGCTGTCCATGTTTCATTCAGAAATATCCAGTGAAATTCTGCGTCTGTTTGAAACACGATATCGTTCATGTTTTCCACAAGCGAACGAAATTTATTTTCATTCTCGCGCAGGGCTTCTTCAATCCACACGCGTTCGCTAATTTCGATCTGCAGCGCACGGTTGGCTTTCGCCAACTCTGCTACTTGATCGTGAACTTTGCGGTTTAACTGCTCTTGATTTTTTTGCGAGCGCTGTTCTTGTGCAATGCGATCCGTCATATCGCGCGCAATCGCATGGAAGCCGCTTGGCTGTCCCTCTTCAACGGTCAACGTCGAAGTCACGCCGATCCATCGCGGTTCACCGCTTTTAGTAAGAATCGGGTATTCTGCATACTGATTGTGAATGTTGCTGCGATACTGTCGCAGGTATTTCCACTGCACAAGATGACGGTGTTCCGGAAGAATAAAACGGATAAAATTTCTTCCCAGTATTTCGTTTCGTTCATATCCGCTGAACCGCTCTGCCATCGGATTGATATCGATAATTTCTCCTTTGAGATCGATCGAATAAATTAAATCCGTTGTGGATAAAAAAAACTGATGGTACCGTTGCTCTGCTTCCGATAAGGCATGTTCCACAACCCGTCGTTGTTCTATGACTGTCTGCAAATGTTCGCGCTCAACGGTTAGTTGACATTCTTTCTCCTTCAACGCTCCGAGCATATCTCGTAAATAACCGATCACCAGACCGACGGTAAGGCCAACCGCCTGCAAGGCAAAGGTTTCATTCTTCCACCATGCTATTGAACTGTTGTGAACATGATAATACTGCAACACGTTCACGAAAAAAATTATGACGCCGGTTATTCCGCCACCGCGCCATCCTAATAACCATGCCGCAAGAAGAATCGGCAAAAACGAAACGATCCCAGTAACATTACCGATACGACCAGTGATGAAGGGCATCGTTAGAAAATATCCAACGAGTATCACTCCTATCATCGCCACCTTCAAACCCCAAAATCGTGAGTGTGTCATAGTTTATTTTATGTTTGTTTTTAACTCCAGTTGCTAAAATATTTTTCGACAAATTAAAATGATACCGTCTCTGCTGCCATCTCGTTTCTCAGCTGCAAACAATCCCCTTTTTAACTGTACTCTTGGAATTCCCCCGGAACCATGATTTCCCTTTTCAGGACACACGCTCACGGTTTTTGGGAAATTAGTTGTTCAACACTTTCTCTAAATCTAACAATGTTAAGAGGCGATCATCTAATTTTCCGACTGCCGTAATGTATTCGGTATTCATGACGCCTGAGGTTAATGACGGCGGCGGTTCGGTGACGCTTTTCGGGATGCGCAACACTTCACGAACGGCATCGACAACGAACCCTACGGTTTTCCCGCTGAGTTCGACAATGATAATGCGCGTGTTTTTATCTTTTTCTTTCGATGCCATTCCAAGCCGTTTTCGTAAATCGACAACCGGAATAATCTTGCCGCGTAAGTTCACTACACCTTCAACATACTCCGGTGCATTGGGAACATGCGTCACTTCAATCATCCGATTAATTTCTTGGACTTTTAAAATATCGACGCCGAATTCTTCGTCGCCAATTTTAAAACTTACTAACTGAAGTAATTCATCGGTTGCATTACCCGATTCATTATTTGTTGCTTTTAATTCTGCCATAACTTCTTCCTAACATTTTAAATTACTTTTAATTTCCACATCTGCACTTATGCTTCATGATGGATGAAAGCATTATTTGAACGCATTGTGATTTTTGATGTTTCACGCCTCACAGCCGACACATGTTGCCTCGTGGTCGTTCGTTCGGAATCTGACAGCCGAAACTTTTCGATTAATTGTTGGAGATTCTCTGTCAACCGATTCAAGTCTTCAGAAGCACGGGCAATTTGCTGCGTGCCGCTTGCTGTTTCTCCGGTAACCGTGCTGATCGCTTCGACATTTTTACTAATCTGTTCACTAGCGCTGGATTGTTCTTCGCTTGCTGCCGCGATTTGGTTAACCATATCCGTCAACTCTTGAATCATGCCGACAATCTCCGTCAACGATGTTCCCGCGCGATCCGCAAGCTGAATTCCGCTTTCAACTTCTTTTGTACCTTCCTGCATCGACGAAACCGCGCCCGCTGTATCCGCTTGGATCGCTTTAATCATTCCAGCAATTTCTTTGGTCGCCTTGGTCGTGCGTTCGGCGAGTTTGCGCACTTCATCGGCGACCACGGCAAATCCGCGCCCTTGTTCGCCAGCGCGCGCCGCTTCAATCGCTGCATTCAATGCCAGCAAATTTGTTTGGTCGGCAATGTCATCAATCACGCCGATAATTTCGCCAATCTGATCGCTGGATTTTCCGAGAGCTCGTACGGTATCTGCGGATTTATTCACGACCGTCGAAATACGTTTCATACCGACAACGGTTTCTTCCACCACTTTGCCGCCTTGTTCTGCTGCTTCTTTTGCGCGTTTCGCGGTGCTTGCAGTGTTGCTGGCATTCTTGGAATTTTCAATAATCGTTTTTGTCATTTCTTCGACGGCGCTGGCCACTTCGCCTGCTTGCGAAGTTTGTTCTTGTGATCCCGCTGCCATTTGTTCTGTGCTCGAACTTATTTCCGAACTGGCGCTTGCTACTGCCGACGATGCTTCCATGACTTTCATCATCGTGTCACGCAATCCCGAAACCATTTTCCGAAATGCGTCTGCCAGCATTCCAATTTCATCTTTTGATGTGTAGTGAATGGACACGGTCAAATCCCCGGCAGCGATCGTTTCTGCTTGTGCTGCAAGATCTTTTACCGGGTTCGTAATGGCGCGAGCAAGAAAAATACCCAGCCCCAATGCGAGCAATGCACCCAAAATCGTTCCAACAAGAATCATCGTATTGCCCGATGATGCCAATTGTTCATTGTTTTTTGCGTTTTGTTCGATGTTGGAAATTTTTCTATCAACAAGGGCATCAATGGCATTTGTTACCTCTGTCGTCGCTTGCTGCCCCTCATTACGCACGATGCCGATCAATTCATTCTCTTTGCCCGCAAGCCCGAATGCCACGGCCCGTTCGCGAATCACTTCATACGCATTCATTTTTTCTTTATAGTCTGCGAACATTTTTTTACCGACATCGGTGGAAAGCGTCTTTTCAAATTCCCCTTCCTCTGTTTTGATTACTTCCAGTCCTTTCTGAATTTTTTCGTTCTGCTGTTGCCTTCCCTCTTCCGATGACGTTGTGGCAAGACTTAGAATCGATAACCGATTTTCAAGAAACTTTGCCTTCAACGTGCTGATGTGCTGCAGCCCTTTGGCATCAATGAACATTTTTCCGTCCGCAGTCACAACGCTGCCGAAGTTGCCGGCGGAAATAACGCCAAGAATTGCTGTAATCGTTGCAAGAATGATAAACCCGACAATCAGTTTTGTCGAAAGTTTAAGATTGTTAAACCATTTCATAGTACATCTCCTGAATCCTACCTATTGTTAAATCAAAAATTAATAATCGTATGTATAAACCAACGCCCATCATAGTCAACCTTCGTACCATTGACAACTTTCATGGTACTTGTTTCAGCAAACAGTGATTGGTTATCCAATACCAGCACGAATTTGTCGTTACAATGATATGCCGCTCCAAGAATAACAAAGCGTGACATATCTCCGCCTTTATTCACGTTAGGATCGCACACATCTAATCTCACAACAAGTGAAAATTTGTTTTTCAATGTTTCCATCGGTGTTTTTATTTCACCAAAGAACGAAATGCCGCTGCCGGTAATAACAGAATCCGGTTTCACAGCCCCATCCCACCGCTTTTCACCTTCTGCATAAACGCTGAAGTACGAATCTGCATAACCGATTAAAAATCCGGCACGATCTTTTTGCAGCGCAACACCAGTTGTGGTCGCATTGGCACCTTTGTAGCCGTATCCTGCAAATGTCATATTATTTAAAACGGGTATCTCTTTAAACGGTGTAAGATTCAAACGTGCTGCAACATCTTTAAATCGATTTTGTTCCCTTGATGAATATCCATCACCATTTAAAATGTACGCGGAGACATCGCCAAGTTTTCCGGGAAATGAATATTGTCCCGAAACACCAAGATCGGTCGATTTGTAGAAACCATTTTTATCGACAAAGTTCGTTGAAATGCCGCGGTATTTCCAATAGCTATCGACAAATCCGGTCCACATATTGGGAATCACGCCTCCCTTGATCGAAACTTCCGATACAGGTGCATAATCAAAATATGCTAACTTGACTCGAATAGACAAGCCGTAATCTTCATTCAATGCCGTATCGCGATAGACATCGGTGGTATACACATATTTGATGTCGTTTGTAATTGTTCCTTGTGCCGTTAAATACATTCGGTCAAAATCAAATTTATTCGCATACCGGCCGTCTGTTCCTTCGAGAGAATAGGAGTAATACAAATATGCGAGTCCCGAGAATTGCACAGATGGTGTGGATGGCTTGGTTGATGTCTGTTGTAAGTCATCGAGCTTTTTTTCCAATGCAGAGATACGTTCCTGAATATCTTGTATCGATGTATCCTTCATCGTCTGCATCTCTGCTGCGAGAGATTCTGTTTTTGGTCGGTCTTGGCCTACCGCATGAATGCTACAGGCAAAGAATAAACACAGACCCAACATTGTTTGTCTCATTATTTTATTTCCTTTAGAGTAACTCATATTTTTTTTTGATCCGAACTTTGTGCCTTGCTTATTTTATGCTGCCGGACGAAATAAAGAAATTTGTGATGAACGCAAAATGTCTTCCTCATTCATCACTTCTTCTTCTAATTCATCTTCCAAAGTAAAATATCTGCAATCGTGATAATGTCCTGAGCCGTAATCCACCCAGATGTGCCCGCATTCGGGGCATATTTCTGTGCCGTCTTCTTTCAGCACATATTCTGAAGGCATTATTGATTTTTGCATAACGTTCTCCTTCCGCCTTTATTTTAATTTCATCCTAAACACACTCGGCTCAAACGCCAGTGTCGTACCGCACTGCTCAATACGATGAGTGAATAAGAGCAATCCAAATCGTTCGCGACCTTCGAGCAGCCGTTTCATATTTCCTTGATATCCGTTAAGGTGAAGTTCTTTGTCGGATAAAAATTCATCGATGGTGTTCCAAACTTTTCCGCATAAGGGACATTGCTTAAATGCCGAAGTTTGTTGAAGAACGACTTCCTGTATTTCTTTTGATGTTGACTGCATATCAAATCCTTTTTTTCTCACCATTGGTATTCCAAATGTCGTACCAGAATTAGGAATGGTAACATGAAGATTTTTGCGTTTTTTGGCAATAATTGAGATAACCAAAGAACAAGAAAACGGCAATATATGAATTTCTTTCCACGCCTGAACATAAATAGCCAGTTGGTTTTATAACAACCGGCAATTTATGCCTGGCTTTGTTTCAACAAGATGAAATGAGATTTTTTCTAAAAACCGGGTGAGGAATGGTCGAAGGGAAGGTTTTCAAAAATGAAAACTATGGGTAAAAATTCAACGCGTACTTTTTTTGAATAACAGATACCGTTCTTAACGTAAGACCTCGTGAATAGTTTTTAAAAAGTCATTAGGATGAAATGGCTTTTGAATTGCGTGAAGATTTTCTTGCTGCAAAAGTTGTGTAATCACTTTGTCCGATGTGTAGCCCGAACAAAACACCGCTTTAATATCTTTCTTGATTTCTTTCATTTCAATATACGTTTGCCCTCCATCTTTGCGGGGCATGATGAGATCGAGAATCACCAGAGCGATTTCTTGAGCATGTTGTTTGTAGAGTTCGAGCGCCTCGACGCCATCAGACGCCGTCATCACGCGGTAACCAAATTCTTCCAATAATTCTTTTCCCAGCTGCCGCATCGATTCTTCATCATCAACGAGAAGGATAAGTTCATTATTTCCATGATCATGGCTGATTCCCGCGTTTGTCGCAACGGTTTCATGAGCCGGCTCATACGCAGGCAGATAGATCGTAAAGGTTGTTCCATTTCCCACAGCACTTTCGACAGCAATACTGCCTCCGTGTTCTTTCACAGAAGAATAGACAATCGATAACCCGAGACCGGTACCTTGGCCTTTTTCTTTTGTCGTAAAAAACGGATCAAAAATTTTCGGCAGCAATGCGTCCGCAATGCCGAACCCTGTATCTTTCACCAACAATGCAACGCAATATTGTGTGTGTACCGTAACAACGTGAGCCGGTACTTCCACATTGAGTTCGGCATTTTTCGCTTCAATGGTCAGTGTTCCGCCGGATGGCATCGCATCACGCGCGTTGACGCACAAATTTAGCAACACTTGATAGAGCGCTCCGCGATCTCCGCGAACGGCACATAATCCTTCCGCAACATGAACCTGCAACTCGATTGATCGCGAGAAGGTTTCTTTAATTAACGTCGCTACTTCTTGAACAAGAGAACCGACATCCTGCAATTCATTTTCTTGTTTCTTGTTCCGCGAAAACATGAGTAATTGATTGGTAACCTGTGCACCTCTCGTTGCAGATTTTTCGATTGTATCGACATATCGTTGTATTTTGATCGGCTCGTCAAGGTGTTTTTTTATTTGCGAAGCAAAGCCGATGATGTTATTCAAAATGTTATTGAAATCATGGGCAACGCCGCTTGCCAGCGTTCCAACGACTTCCATCTTTTGCGCTTGCCGCAATTGTTCTTCCAATCTGCGGCGATCGGTATCATTAAACACATAACCGCGAATTTGCACGAGCTCGCCGGCAGAATTAAATACGCCCGTTACATTCATGACAACAAACAAGGGAGCGTTGTCTTTTCGTCGCATATTCAGTTCATAATAGACAAGTTTCTTTGCAGATTTCAAGGTGTGTAAAAATTTTTGATACTCTTCGCTGCTCGGGAAAAGCACGCTGAGATTATTCCGAAGCACTTCTTCTACCGAAGGGAACCCATAGATTGTTGCAAACGCCGGATTACATTCCAGAATACGCCCGTTCACCATACTGCTAAAATCGCCGGTCAAGTCATCTTCAAAAAATTGCCGATAGTTCTCTTCGCTCCGCTTGAGGCGTTCTTCCATGCGTTTGCGCGAAGTAATATCTTCCCGAACACAAATATGATGTGTAAGGCGTCCGCGCTCATCCAACATCGGCGCTATTTTCACATCTTCGTAATACAATTCACCTGATTTTTTTCGGCTCACCAATTCTCCGCGCCATTCTTTTCCCGCCAAAATAAATTCCGTCATGCTTTGAAAGACAAGCGGTGCAACGCGTTCTGTCTGCAAGAAATCAGGACTTTTACCGACAACTTCTTCTTTTGAATATCCGGTCAGCATGGTAAAGCGTGCATTCGCATATTCAATATCTCCTCGCGGCCCAAGGATTAATATTGCCGTCGGGCTTTGTTCCACGGACCTCGACAACTTGAGAAGTACATCTCGATCACTTAAGAAATCTATTGCAGGTTCTTGTGCCATCACAATGTCGCCAGATTATTGGAAAGTTATTTTGTATCAGTTTTGTAAAAACGCTGTTCCAATTTAATGCCGAGCTGATCCATTTTATATCGAAGTTTTGCACGGGTTACGCCCAACACTTTCGCCGCTTGCACTTGATTGCCAGCCGTAAGATCGAGCGTTTTGAGAATCAGATCTTTCAAGACCTCATTCATTTTCACACCCGCCGCTGGGACTTGCAACACAAAATTTCCGGATACCGCCGGCTGGACGGGAGGTATCTTTGCTATTCCACCGGGCAAAAAAGAAAAATTATTGAGCGTTAACACCGGCGCATCGTTTAACAAGACTACCCGTTCGACAACATTCCGAAGTTCACGGACATTGCCTTTCCATGTTTGCGATTGAAGGGTGCTCATCACTTCTTTCGGGATTTGCGGAGCCGGCTTATTGAATTTTTTTGCAAACTCCTGAACAAACGCAAGGACCAACGGTTCAATATCATCCGGGCGCTCACGAAGCGGCGGTAGATGAATGGTTGCCACGTTCAGCCGATAAAATAAATCTTCACGAAAACGTCCGGCTTCAGTTTCTTTGACCAAGTTTCGATTGGTCGCCGCAACAACACGTACGTCGATCGTCAGTTCGCGTGTGCCGCCCAGGCGATAGAATCTTTTTTCCTCCAACACGCGCAGCAATTTGACCTGCATATCGAACGACAGTTCGCCGATTTCATCCAATAAAATCGTGCCACCGTTTGCCAATTCAAATTTGCCCTGTTTCATTTTCTCGATTGCGCCGGTAAAGGCACCGCGTTCGTACCCGAAAAATTCGCTCTCTGCTAAATCTTTCGGTATTGCTGCACAATTAAATGCAATAAACGGCTTCTCTGCCCTGCCGCTTTTTTGATGAACAAAGCGTGCAAGCAATTCTTTTCCCACACCGCTTTCACCTTCGATCAAAACAGTGGTACTATCGCTATGCGCAAACCGTTCGGCAATTTCCAGCACATGCTTTAACTGCGCGCTGCGCCCGATAAATCCGCTTCTCGAGCGCTGTTCCTCCAATTCATCCTGCAACAACCGCACCTTCGATTCCAAGCGGACAAAATCCAAAGTTCGTTCGATCAACAACAGCAAATGATTTACGTCAAACGGTTTTTCAATAAATTCCGCTGCGCCTTCTTTCATGGCCGTTACGGCTAAGGCAACATCGGAGTGTGCCGTCATCACCAACACCGGCATGGTCCAGCCATCGGAACGCATTTGCCGGAGCATTTCAAGGCCATTCTCCGAACCGATGTACACATCCAGCAAAACTAAATCCGGATTGCTTGCGCCCAGGGCCGTAAAAAGTTCCATGCGGTTGGAGGCAGTTTCAATGCTATAGCCCATTTCCGAAAGCAGATTTTTGACGGATACGCGAATCGTTTGATCGTCATCCACAACCAGAATTCTACCTTTTGACATACAAGTTATCTCCCTAAAGATTTATTTTGAATGGGCAGCTGCACACGGACAATTGCGCCAATAGATTGAGCATTGCATACACAAATACAACCACGATGACGATCCAAAATATATTTGGACAACATCAATCCTAATCCTGTGCCATCTGTTTTGGTTGTATGGAATGGTTCGAACAAATGGTCTAAGACATCTTGTGCGACTCCGGGACCGGAATCATGGACAGACACTTCAACGTATTGCTGCAGCGGATCGACAGGCGACGGAACCACTTCAGAGTTAATTTCAATACTGCCATTTTCCGGGCACGCATCGGCAGCATTTTGAATAATATTGAGAAACACTTGCTGTATCTGATTTGTATCGATGAAGACTAACGGCAAATTGGGCGCTAAATGTTTGCGCAGGGAAATAGATTTATGGCGAAGTACAAGTTTAAGATACAACAATGCTTTTTCAATTAACGGATTCACCGAATCTTCATGGAACGACGGCGGAGCAACGCGCGCAAGGCCCAACGTATCATCAATCACCTGCTGCACTCGATGAACGCCTTCTAATGCTGCTTGCACCGATTCCAGATCCGGAGAACCTTGCGGTAAATGACGATCTAAATATTGTAAATTGAGTAAAATTCCTGCCAACGGATTTCGAATTTCATGCGCAATGCCGGCGGCAATATGGCCCATCGTGGACATTTTTTCTGATTGCAGAAGCTGCTCGCGCATTTTTTTCTGCTCGGTAATATCACGCACGAATACCAGCGTGTGCACCGAATCATCTAATTCATGTAACGGGCTTGCTGCAATATCCACTGCGATTAAATTTCCATTTTTGGCTTGGAGAATGGCTTCTCCCTCAAACGGCTCTTGAGAATAATAAAGATCAGGGATATTCGATTGGGTGGAAGCAAACGGAATGGTCGATAACAATAAAATTTCTTCTCTCTTTAATCCTAACAAAGCGGCGCCTTGCTTGTTTGAATCGACGATACGATGCGCTTTGTGATCTAAGACAAAAATTGCGATGGCGGCATTTTCAAATAATCCCCGTACGCGAAGTTCCGAAACAGTCAACTCCCGATTTTTTCGGGCTAACGTTTCCGCATATTGTCGAAGCTCCTTCATTTTATCTTCGAGCTTTTTAATCACAATGGTATGATGTCGTTCAAGAAACGCTTGATCATCAATGGGAGAAACTTGCTCGCCTGAATCTTCGGGAGAAAATCCATAACGCTTCCGAAGCAATTCCGAAACTGTTCCCACCAGCGCCTGCACGCCATCGGTTTTCATGACATATTTATCAACGCCAATCACTTGCGCAAGTTCTTGATCTTCTGAATCGATATAATTGCCGGTGTAGATGATGAAGGGAATTTTAGGAAGCAATAAGTTGGATCGAACTTGTTTGCATAATTCCAGTCCATCCATTTTGGGCATCATCGCATCGGCAATAATAAGATGAATTTGCTCACGCCGAAGCAACTCTATTGCTTCCATGCCACTGCACGATGGAACAACCCGATATCCTTCTTCGCCTAATACTTCGGCAAGCAATTCGATGTTTTCGGGAACATCATCGACTACCAAAATTGATGCCGTTGGCTTTAAGGGAATGGAGCCTCCCACAAATTCAAAATTCATTTCTTATCCTCGCCTTGATATCTAGTGACGATTATTCTTAGCCAAGTGTACAAAATCAGACACAAGAATGCAATCGGCATTATCGCGTATTCTTCTTCTACACGATATCGTGTAGGCCGCAGGATTTTTTGATGCTCGCTTAAGCTTTTACCG
>DATKMP010000161.1:0-3327 GCA_035541775.1 Bacteroidota bacterium
AAGCTGCGCATATTTGCGAACAAAGCGCGGATGAAAATCTTCGAATAATCCAAGCATATCGGAGACAACAAGAATTTGTCCGTCGCAGTGCATGCCCGCGCCGATACTGATCGTCGGAATTTTCACAGCGTCGGTAACTTTTTTTCCAAGTGAGGCCGGAATTTTTTCCAGCACCACAGCAAACGCACCGGCTTCTTCCAAACTCTTCGCATCTTTAATCATTTGCTTTGCTTCTTTCGCATCGACACCGCGCGGCGTGTAACCGCCGAACTGATGAATCGACTGCGGCGTCAATCCCAAATGTCCCATCACCGGAATCCCTGCACGCACCGTCATGTGGACCAGATTCGCAATCCGTTCTCCACCTTCCATCTTGACACCGCCTGCACCGGTTTCTTTCATAATGCGGCCAGCATTGCGAAATCCTTCTTCATCATTTACCTGATACGACATGAAGGGCATATCGACGATGACCATGGCATGCTCCACGCCGCGTACAACGGTTTTTGCATGATAGATCATTTCGTCCAGCGTCACCGGAATAGTGGTTTCGTTTCCCTGAAATACATTACTGAGCGAATCACCGACCAAAATCAAATCAATGCCGGCTTGATCCAATAATTTCGCAGTGATAAAATCATACGCCGTGAGGCATGCGATCGGTGTGTGCGATTTTTTCATTCCCAAAATAACTTTGGTCGTTACGCGTTTGGGACCGGAAGTGTTAATAGTATTGATCATACAAGTGTCCCTTGTTGAATTATGTTTTTTGAAATGATGCTTGGCTCAATATGCCAAGCATGTTTAAATCCGAAAAGAATTGCATCGGCAACTTCCTCGAAAGGAACGGTATGTTGAAGAATCGAAGAAAGATCCGTCGTTTTCTTCTCTAATTCATCTTGCAATGCAACACGTTGCTCATCGGAAGGCAATCGTAAAAAATCTACCATACGTTTATGGTCGGGACCGAGCAAGATGGAACCATGCTGCAGCACCACTTCTTCGCCGTTCGATGCCGCATACCGCCGTTGCGCACTGCCGACAAGTTTTTTTCCGTGCCATTTAATTTCATACCGGCCCGTGCTGGAAAAACACGCCGCCGCCGATGTTGTTTTATAAAGTGCTGAAAAATTTGGCTGAGATTTTTCAATCGCAACCGCCGCGCCGAGATATTCCAATCCGCTCACAAGCGCTTTGCTAATTTCGTCGTACACCGTCGAAATATTTTTTCCTTGTGCATGCATCACAACACTGTACGTTACTTCATCGGAATGAAGAATTGCACGTCCGCCGGTGGGGCGACGAACAACATCGATTCCAGCAGCAGAAGTTTTTTCAAGATCGATTTCATCCATCGATTGATTCCAGCCGAGAGAAATTGCCGGCGGAGTCCAGCCGTAGATACGAATCGTTGGCTGACCGTTACCGGTTATGAGCGATTGCGCGAGCCCTTCGTCATACTCCATATTAAAAACACCGGCACGATGACCGGTGTTCTCAAATTGCCATTTCATAGTTTTCTCTATTCGCCATGCCGCAGCGCACCGATAATGCCGCGCTTACTGTTGGCAATAAACGTAATGATAGTTTGAATTTCCGGTGTTTGCGGTAATTCTGTTTTGATGCGTGCCACTGCCTGTGAAACATTCAGCTTGGAATCGTACAATAACGTATATGCCTTGGTGATAAGTTCGATTGTTTCTTTTGTAAATCCGCGGCGGCGAAGGCCGATTGCATTCAACCCTTCGTACGACAACGGCAATCGGGCAGCACTGACGTATGGCGGAACATCTTTGGTCACGCGATATCCGCCGCCGACGATGGCATGGTCGCCAACGTGTGTAAATTGATGAAGCGGCGAGAGGCCGCCGATAATGACCCAGTTTCCAAGTTCGGTGTGACCGCCAAGTGCAACGCTATTGGCAAGAATACAATGGTCGCCGATAATACAATCATGCCCAACGTGAGCATTTGCCATAAACAAACAATCGCTTCCGATTTTTGTCTTTCCTGTTTCCGCGGTTCCGCGATTTAAGGTGACATATTCACGGATGTTGCATCGATCGCCGACTTCTAAGATGGTCGGTTCCCCATTATATTTTAAATCTTGCGGCGCACCGCCGACGGATGCAAACGATGCAATTTTATTTTCTTTTCCAAGACGCGTTCCGTTCTGAATAATCGCATGCGGAGCAATCGTTGTTCCGTCACCGATCACGACATCGTCTTCAACAACGGCGAAGGGACCGATGTGAACATTTTCACCCAACTGTGCATTGTTGCCAACAACCGCTAACGAATGAATTTGAACAGGCATACTATTCTTTCTTGAAGATATGACGATTGTGAAATCTACGCTTTCCCTTTTTGCGCATCACGGTCAATAACCATTGCCGTGAATTCACCTTCTGCGACAACGTTGCCATCGACGAACGCCTGGCCTCGTATCTGAATTATTTTGGAACGGCGGCTCATCATTTCCACTTCAAGGATTAATTGATCGCCCGGCACAACAGGTTTTCGGAATTTGACGTTATTCATCGTCATAAAGAAGACAAGCTTGTTGCCCGGATTTTCGACGCCGTTCAACATCAGCACGCCACCCGCCTGTGCGAGCGCTTCCACAATCAAGACGCCGGGCATGACGGGGCTGCCGGGAAAATGTCCTTCAAAGAACGGTTCATTCATTGTCACATTTTTTACGCCCACAACGCGTTCATCTAATTGGAACTCGATAATCTTATCGACTAATAAAAACGGATAACGATGCGGCAAAATGCGCTGAATGGCGTTGACATCGAAGACTACGCCTTCTTTTTTCTCGTGCTGATATTTTTTAACAAGTTTGTTCTGCTGATAGAGCTTGCGGACTTTTTTTGCGAACTCCACATTCGCAGCATGGCCGGGGCGTGCGGCAAGAATTTGTGCTTTAATCGGCGCACCGATCAAAGCAAGGTCGCCGATCATATCGAGCAACTTGTGCCGCGCCGGTTCATTTCGGTAATGCAATTCTTTATTATTGAGAACGCCGTTGGAACCAAGCACACAGGAGTGATCGAGCCCCAGTTTATGCAACATCGATTTTAAATTTTCTTCCGACAATTCTCGATCGACAATGACGACCGCATTGTCAAGATTTCCGCCTTTGATCAGTCCGGCATCGTACAGTTGTTCAACTTCATGTAAAAAACAAAACGTGCGGGCAGAAGAGAACTCGGGTATAAATTCTTTTTCGAGATTGAACAATCCTGTGTGCTGACTGCCCAGTGCAAGATTATTATAATCGATCATCACCGTCAGACGGAAATCGTCGGTCGGCAGCGCCAC
>DATKMP010000162.1:0-16692 GCA_035541775.1 Bacteroidota bacterium
TCAAACACTGCTGTCCGGTGGTCGGGCGCATATTTTCTTTGCATGTCGTGAAGAATATTTTTCCACGATGCCTGCTGGGCAGCCAGCGCGAAAGGGAAGACAAAGAAAAGATAAAATGCTGTTATTGTTTTTAGTCTGTTATTCATAGCAAATTCATGCGTGCAGAAATATAACAGATTTCTTGAGAGTGTGCAATGTCAGTTTGAGCTTGTCGAAGACTGCATAATAATCTGTCACACTTCGACCCGCCAAAAGGATGACGGGCAAGCATGCTCAGTGTGACTGATTCTCTAACTGTGCGCGAAGCCATTCTGCCGTATCGTTCAAGCTTTCTTCGCTGATCGTGTGGCCGATGGGATATTCTTTATAGTGAAGCCGTGCTTGTGTTTTGGCGAGTAGTTCGTTTGCGCGTGATCCAAGTTCTACAGGAACCACCGGATCGTACGTTCCGTGCGCAATGAAAAACGATGTCTTTTGTAATTCCTGCCAGCGATAATCGATGCCGGCGTTTTCGGGCAGTAATCCTGAATGGACAACAGCGCCGCGAATTTTTTCCGGATGCGCCAGCGCGAGCACGAGCGACATCATCGCGCCCATGCTGAACCCGTATAAAAATATGTTCGATGGATCGATGGAATATTTCTTCGGCAGTTCATCGATCACTTCCAACACCTGCCGATAACTTTGCTGCAACTGTCCGGCATCGATGTTTCCGAGATCATTCAAATCGAACCACGTGTAGCCGCCGTAGGGAAACTGCATCGGTGCGCGCACGCTGATAATCTGGAACCGCGGATCGAAGTACGATGCCAATCCCAGCAAATCGTTTTCATCCGTTCCCCTTCCGTGAAGAAGAATCAATGCCGGATGGAGCTCCGTTTGTGTTGAAGGTTTGGGTGCTGCTTTATAAAATAAACTCATCGCGGCCTTTCCTGGCAAGGCGGCTGAAAACCGCGATAGGTATCGTAGCGCGAATCGTACGTAATCAAATTAAATTGTTCATCGCGCAGGGTTCCGCCGGAAGGATACAGATAAAATTTGGAAATGGATGAAGCGGGTTTGGATGAGGGCAAATTATTTTCGGAATAGAACTGCAGAATGAAATATCCGTTTCGGAATTCGGCAGTTTTTAATTGTTCATGAATGTGCTCGTGAGAAAAAATATGCAGATCGTCTGTCATTGGCGGATGAGTTCTTCAATGCCGCCCGGGCGCAGCAACATTAAAATAGAAGAATGCGGAACGATGAGATATTTCTCTTTTTCATATTCCACTTCAATGGCCGCATCGCGAACAAAAATGGCAAAGTCGCCTTCTTCTGCTTGCAGCGGCAAATACTTGATCGGATCTTTCGGACTGGTCGACCACGATTCCTGATCGATGTATTGCGGATTCGGCACAGCATACCCCGGGCCGACACGCACAACATATCCTGCCTGCACTTTATCTTTTTCTTTTACGCCGGGCGGAAGATAGAGACCGTGCGATGTGCGCTCGTTGTCTTTATCTGGAGCGATCAACACGCGGTCACCGACAAGAATTATTTTTTTATGTGCTTTAACTTCCATTGACTCTCAAAACAAAAAGAGCACAGAAGATTTTCTGTGCTGAATGTTTGTCGGGACGGCGGGATTTGAACCCGCGACCACTTGCACCCCAAGCAAGTGCGCTACCGGGCTGCGCTACGTCCCGTAATAATTTTGGCTGATTAAGATACCGAATTTTTTGCGCCTGTGCAACAATGACCTTCACTTTGCCCTTTTCGATAAAGGCAGTTGAAGTTTATCGGCAATCGCATGGGCGAGTCTTTCTCCGGCAACACCAAACGACCAATAAAACAAATATTGTACGGGATGTTTTTTCTGAATCGATTGGATCGATTGAATCATCAAGCGCTTCGCTAATCCTTTGCGGCGATATTCCGGCAACACAAGCGCAGAACATAAATATGCCGCATCATATTTTTTTCCCACATGGGTTCGCCGCAGCAATTCTCGTTCTGAAATTTTCTTATCGATAAACAATTGCATCAGCCGGTGCGACGTGGGAATGATGAGCATCCACGCAATCGGTCCCTTCCGTGTACTTTTTTGCGATATGCATGCAGGGTGAATTCTCTTCAGCCGTCCAAGTACGTGTTCATTTACTTGAATTTGTTCAGGGTCGTTCTTTACATCAAAGAATGTTTCGGCGAGACGAATCATTCGTTCAAGATTTTCGTTCGACATACCTTCACCTTTTTTCTCCCTGCAAAGAACAAAGATACCGCGAGAATGTCAAGGACAGTGAAGAATACGAGACCCGTGTACATTCTCACACCTTCAAAATGAAAAGCGGAGAATCTTAAATAAGATTCCCCGCCGAAGCGATCATCAACGTTTTCTGTCGTCTCATTCCCCATCATCGCATTGAATGTTAATCGCCAAAGATCCAATCGAAAATGTTTTTTCCTTCATCTCTCGATTTTTCCATCCACGAATGATTTTTCTTCCATTCCTTATAGCGTTCGCGTGTCGTAATGCCGATCGGCCCTTCATAAATTCCTCCCCAGCCGCCGCCATCGAATACTCGAACCGCGATGATATTTTCGGATCCCGGTTTAAGGACACCTGCAGGAATTGTGTATGCACGAAATTCACTATATTCGTTTTCGTGGCGGCTTCGTAACGGATCGGAAAGCATTTTTCCTGTTCGCCCGACTTGAACGCCATTGATATATGTTTCATCCAGATCATCGATCTTGCCGAGCAACAGCACCAGTGTTTTTTCCGCACACCAGGACGGCACTTGAAAATGATAACGGTACCATGCCATGCCGTCGTAATGCGGATATCCTTGGCTTTCCCAGTATGCCGGTACAAAAATTTTCTTCCAGGAACGATCATCAAATGATGCCCCAGCCCATTGCGGCACGTCGCCTGTTTTAAATTGCCACCTGCCGAGAAGAGAAATTTCCGGCGATATGCGCTCGCTCGATTCGTACAATCCAATTTTACCCTGGACAATTCCGCCGGCAAGCTGGTCGTCATAGACACGCACAGCAATCACATTATCGCCAGCAACGTTGAGAAGATTTCGCGGAACAGCAATGACAATTTCTACATTGTAAGCTGTTAAAAAATCGGGAGGGAAACAACCCATGCTGCCGATTTGTTCTCCATTAAGAAATATTTCCGAGACATCATCCACACAGCCCAGGCGGAGATAGAGTTCTTTTTTCTCCGCCCCTTGCGGAAGCCGAAAATGTTTGCGGTACCATGCATAACCATCGTATCCCGGGTAGCCTTCATCCTCCCATGGAGACGGGACGAAGATTTCATCCCACTTCGAATCATTGTACGAAACACTTGCACGTTTCGCATCATCGCCAAGTTCGAATTTCCATTTCCCGCGAAGATCGAGAACAGATTTCCACTCCTCGGCCATGGCCGCGGAAGCGAGAAAGATCGATAGAAGCATCGGCACTATCACCATTCTGCTTTTCATCATGCCCTCAATTGTTTAGCGTGAACTTAATAATGATTTCGTCATCCGTTGGGCCAGCGCGCTGAAGAAGGCATCTTCATCGCGATACTGAGAACCCGCTTCTTCTTTAAACATTGCCGGATTCGTGAACACCGCTTCTGCCAGGTACGCTTTATAACGAATCACCGGTGTTGCGCCATCGAGAGCGAGACGGTCGATTTCATTCTTGATTCTTGAAAATTCATCGGCAGGAAGATCCAGCTTGACCATCGTAACGACGGCCAATGCCGATTCCACAATTCCGTTATACCGCGATTCTAATAAGTTGGCATAATTTTTATCGACCCGTTCTTTTTCGGTAGAAGAATATTTTTGATCGGCCGGATAAAATGTTTGTGCGGATGAGAACGTGCTTACGGCGCCTATCATCAACACTGCGAGTACCATTTGTTTTTTCTTCATGACATCCTCCAAAATAATTGTGACGTATTGTTGACTGTCTGATATATGTTACGCGCACATAACGTAAAAGATGTCACGCTTACGTCAGGAATTGTAAAAGAATGTCATGAAGCATCATGCAATCAATTTATACCCGGTGCCGTGAATGGTAAAAATGATTTTGGGATGGGCAAAGTCGTCTTCAATTTTTTGCCGGATCTTTAAAATAAAATTATCGATCGTTCGCGTCGTTACCGATTCATCATACCCCCAAATGTTCGTCAAGAGGGTTTCCCTGCTGACGGCTGCATTTCGATGCTGCCACAGATATTTAAGAATTTCGAATTCTTTCGGTGTCATCGTAAATTCTGTTCCACCTTTGGAGGCGCTGTAATTGGAAAAATTCACCGTCACATCGCCAAGGACCATCGTCGTATCGGCTGCGCCCACAGGGACTGCGCGGCGTAGGAGAGCATTCACACGCGCGGTGAGTTCCCGCACACTGAAGGGTTTTGTAACATAATCGTCCGCGCCCAATTCAAGACCGAGCACTTTATCGATCTCTTCGCTTTTCGCCGTCAGCATCAAAATAGGTGTTTGAATTCCCTTCTCCCGTACTTTCCGCAGAACATCGAACCCCGATAATTGTGGAAGCATCACATCCAGAATCACAAGATCGAACGACTCGCGGAGCAACGCCTGCAATCCGCTGCTGCCGTCTCCTTGTATCGTCATATCGTGCCCTTCGAATTCAAGATTATCGCGCAGTCCGCGCTGCATGTTGGGTTCATCTTCTACAAGAAGTATACGTGCCATGGTGCTTATCCTTGATCTGTCGAGTTGGGCCGGTGAACGATCGGAAATAACAGTCGGAAGGTGCTTCCCGATCCCGGCATACTGTTCAATTCAATCAATCCACCGTGCGCATTCATGCTGTGACTCACGAGCGAAAGGCCAAGGCCGCTGCCTTTGATGTTGTGTGTCAATCCTGTCGATACGCGGTAAAATGTTTCAAAAATTTTTTTGTGATGAAGTTTTTCGATACCGATGCCGTGGTCTTCAACTTCCACGTACACTTGATCGCCGGCACATCCTGTTGCAATGCGGATATTTTTTTCGCCGGGAGAATACTTAACGGCGTTGTCGAGAATATTAATCAGCGCTTCAGCGATGGTTTCCCGATCGGCTTCTACGGCCGGCAAGTGTTCCGCACATTGCACAAGAACAGCAAAACCTTCATGTTCTAGAGGGGAGGCGTACGTTTTCATGACACCGGCAACAATTTCATTCAACGACACGGTTTCAAAATGATATTGTTTTTTTCCGGCTTCCATCCGAGAAAAATTTAAAATATTATTCACAAGGCGTGTCAGTCGTTCTGTTTCCTGCAAAATGGTTTCGTAGTATTCTTGTTTCTTTTCTTCCGTCGGAACACGCTTCATCATGAGTGTTTCGGAAAACATTTGAATCAGAGAAAGCGGCGTTCTGAGTTCGTGCGATACATTGGATACGAAATCCCCTTTTAACCGGACAAGCTCCATTTCTTTTTTCAACGTCCGATAAACAAGCCATACGGATCCAATCAGCAACAAATCCAACAATCCGATGAGAATAAGATTTCGTTCCGATCTTTCCCGGACAATATCTTCCACGCTTGTTCCGCGTAATCGAATGCCGATGCTGTAACCGGGAAACAGCCAGAGGTCTTTGGTTTCACGAAGATCCCCGATGCCGGCGGGCGCTGTCGAAAGCAAGATGCTGCGATTGCGCAGATCGAGCACACCGAGAAGAAATTCTTCTCCCGCCGCTTGTTCGATTTTTGTGCGAAGAACTTCGGTTAGAAATAATTTTGTATCGATCACAAAGCCGGCGATTTTTTGGCGCGGGGACCGGGAAGCGGTGACAAACAACAATACTAATTCATGATTCGATGCACTATCTCCGATAATGACAGGTTCGATCTTCCGGTAGCCGGATGACGCATAACGCAATAATTTTTCCATTGTCGCCGATTGATCTTGCAATGAAAATTTTGCAAGCCCTTCTTCATGATTTTTCGGAACGGTTTGCATGACAAACGAAAGAGCGCGGCCGGTAGAATCGGCATAAAAGACGGCTTTCACGGCCGGCCGCTTTTTTAAAAATTGTTTTGTCTCAGCATCGATTTGCTGCGGCGCCGCAAGAAGCGCATTGATCTCCCCGGACCAGCTCTGAGCAACATCCAGCGCATATTGGTTGATGGAAAAAAGAATGACGTCGAGTTGTTTATTGTAAATCGATTGAATGAGTTTTTCCGTCGAACTTAATGAACTTAATTCATACGTCGAATAGATGATTGCCGGCGACAAGGCGATAAGAAAAAATATGACGGCGATCTTTCGTCCGTTTTGCGCTGGAGATTTTTGATTTTTGTTGTTTTTCTTCACGCTCTGGTATTATGAAGTAATTATATGTTGATGGAAAAGTATTTCTATCGGCCTGCCAAGCTCTTTCGAGAAAGCTGTTTGCTATGATGAAATACGTGAAAAAATATCAAGAGTTGCCCTCCGGCATTTGTCGGGTAGTTAGATAATATGCCGTCAATAATACGCCGGCGATTCCCATCGCGACGAGAACACCCAGCCATGTCGGGCGGTACGTGAACAGTTCCAACGCCGTTCGATCATCCGGCGTTTTATAGAGCGAAAGGACTGCACACAGATTGTTGGTACAATGTGCCGCCATTCCGGGAAAAAGACTTTTACTGCGGTAGAAGAAAAATCCGAACAAGATTCCAAGCAATGACAGCGACAACAAATTGATGGGCTGCATATGAAACAGCCCGAACATTACGCCGGCGACGAAAATACTTTTAACACCGAGTGCGCGTTCCAATGTCCGCTGGAAATATCCTCGAAAAAAAATTTCTTCGCACAGCGCAGGCGTCAGGCATACCACGAACAACAGCCAGCACAATTCGTTTCGGGTGTAGGAGGTAAAGGTCTGCGCGTTGATGCGTGACAGAAAATCCGGAATATGCAATCGTTCAACAAAAAATTCCCCGATAGCTTCGTTCAGTGGAAACACACACAGCGTGACGGCAACGGCGAGTATAATTTCGAACACAGGAATTCGCCTGAAGCGAATATACGCCGCGACGTGACTTGAATGCCAGTGTTTCACGATCCACAGTACGGGCAGCAGCATACAAATGAATTGAGAACCACAGACGGCGATGCGCATCGGCCCTTTCATTGCCATCGCCATATGCGTAAGTTGTTCAACGAATGTTTTTCCATGCATCGTTGCATGATTTTGAACTGCGTCGGCCATCAAGAGTATGCCGCTAAAAATTGCCTGAGCATGAAAATAGAGAACGCCGATGATCAGCAAACCGATGAACGCCGCCGCCGTTGAACTGCGATGTTTTCGTTCCCACGAACCGTTCAGCACGGGCATCGCGGGAAGATGTTGTTCTTCTTCTACTTGCACGATTACATCTGATTAAAATCCATCGGCGAAGAAGATGGTGAAGATGAATCCAGTTGAATGCGTTCCGGAGAAGGTTGGTTCATCGCACGATTTCTCGCGCGCAGATCGACATACATCACAACGGTATAAACCGGCGTCATCAGCAGCGTGAGTAAATAATTTATCCCTGTACCCAGACCGACCCCCGGGCCAAAAGACGATTCCATATTTTTAATTGCCGCCGGATCGACATTGCCGCCGGTCTTTCCCAACATCGTAAAATAATCTTTATATACATCCCACATACTGCCGAACGTAATCGGCAGCGACACAATCATAATAACCAATTGTGTAATCAATGAGAATAAAAACAATATGCCGCATGTTCGCCACCAGTAACCGCTCACGAACTGCCAGCTTTCTTTCAACGATTCGATCGCCGTCATGTCATCCACAGCAACGGCGGTCAATGCAAAGTACCATTTGAGCGCCACATAGCAAACGACCGGCACAATACCGATGAAAAGGACGATAAGAACCAATCCCATCAATGCTTTGGACACAGCAGCAAGAACGGCAAGAACAATTCCGACGATGATAACACCACCAACAAAAAGACCCATTTGGAGCAATGCCTGGCCGAGACCGTACAACCATTTTCCGCGGAACGTTTCATCAATCGCATCCCGAAAAGAAATGGAACGGGAATTCAATTCTTCGTTCACAACAATACTGATGGCAATCTGTGCAAACATCACGGCCAGCAGCAGCACTAAGGTCGCAATACCAAAAAAAGTTAATGCGCCAAGCAGCAGCATGATGATATCGAAGCTGTTTTCCTTCGGAATGCTCCGAAGTGATTCCTGCAGATCTGCGAGTGAAGAATAAAAGCTATCTGCGGCGATTGCCATCAAAATCATCGGAACGGCAAGAAACAGAAGCGCGATGATGAGATTGCGAACGAACGTTTTGCCGATAAGGTTGAATGTTTTTTCAAAGATATCGCCCAATTCCATTGGACCAATTGGATCATTCATACAACTTCTCCTCTCTGTAGAACCTCGATATGAACACTGCCATCAACGCAACCATATCGATTGTTTGTTTGAACCGGACATTCGGAAACGACCTTCACTTCAACACAAGGAACATTTCTTTATGGTGTTGTATCGTCTTAATAACTGCGGTTATTAATTGAGGAGAATATACATGATGCTTTACGAAAAAGAAAGAACAATTTTCCGATTGAACACGACCCGGCGTGAACAGCAGCGCAGCACGTTTATGGGGTGTGGACAATCTATGTTTTAGCTGCTGATCCAATAACTCAGTTTGATGATGAAAATATTGTCCGGTTTGGCATTACCGAGCAAACCCGTCGTTCGGTGAAAATCGAAATCACCGTTTGCATCAAAATACGAAGACGTTTGCGTCCACACAAAATAAAGAGTCGAGCCGGGCATGTATTCCCATCGCAGCACGGCATTACCGCGCAACGAAACAAAATTGAAATTCGGATTCGATTCAGAAACTGCGTGATCAGGATTTCCATCCGGGCTTAGATTGTACGAAACCGAGCCATCACTGCCAATGGTTTTTATTATTGTCGATCCTTCTTCCCCGTACTTCACAAAATCCAGTGTTCGCGATTGGCGAAGCATTTTATAATTTGTAAAGTCTCCCGCGGAAAAAAATGGCTGAACAAATACCTGCAAACTTAATGTCGGCCTCAAAGTCCAATCGACACGAAATTGGGCGGACAATTCTTTATAATCCAAATCGGCAAAAATACACCGCAGGCCATTGGTCAAGGAAGCTGAGGCATCGTTGTACGTATCGATATAGTGAGCATGATCGATGGATAATGTATATGCAGGCGACAATGAGATCGAGATGTTGGAAACGGGGCGCATCGTCATCGGCATACTGACCGTGTTATAAAATCCGCTGCTGGTATTTCCATAATAATATAATTCCGCTGTGTATTGATCGCGGCTATCGGTCCAGTAATCGAATGACCACTCTCGTGTCGGAATATTTTTTACTCGCGGCCCGCCGCGCGTCAAAAAATCGCTGAACGAAGGAAATCCATAATCGTACGCAATGTTACAAGTGTGATAGTTCGGCAATTGGTATGTCATCTGCGTCCACAATCCGCGCCACGTCGGAGTTCCGCCAAAATCCATCGTTTCAAAATACGATCCGTACAGATTGATGTAACGGTACCACGATGTCGGATCGCTCCATTTATAACCGCCCGCGATGTGATAGTTGATAATATCCGTTCGGGAAAAATATCCGAGGTCGCTGCAATCAAAACCCGGGCTGACAATGCCGAATGCGGAATTTAACATAACGCTTCCTTTTTGTTTATTCAGCGTAATTCTGCCGGCATAGCCGGAAAGCGAAGCTGCATTGCTATCCACGGATAAATACGAAGCATCGGGGCGCTGAAAGTAGTGTGCGGAATTTCTTTGTAAGTTGATCATCCGTTCGTGCGATCCTTCAACATACGAACCTGCTGCCCAACCGGAAACCATATAAACCTTTCCGGTATCCAACGCCGTCCATCCATCTAACCCGCAAAGATACGAAGCATCATTCACATCCGATTTAAGCGCCATGTCATCGAACGAACGATTGGCAGCAGTGAATAACATACCGACTCCTTGTTTGCCGTCGTTAAAATCTTTTTGAATACGTTCGATGCTGTATAACGTGAGCGGCTCGACTTCCAAATTTCTTTTCACTCCTGCAGAATCGATATCGGCAAATTCTCTTCGCGTCACCGCTTCGATTGCTCCGACATTCCAGCCGTCGGAAACTTTTCCGGTGATTTTCGTTGCACCAAGGATGTGTACAGCAATCGGTATATCCGCATAATCGTACGACGGCATGCTGCGTTCCGGTGCGCGGCCGATCCGCCGGCTGTAAAAAATACTCGGCGAGGACCAGTTGAATCCCCAGAAGCTGTTCACACCGCCCTGACCGAACGAAAAAATATTCATGCCTTCGAGAAAGAACGGGCGCTTTTCCGAATAATACGTTTCGACATCGCTCAAATTCACAACTGCGGGATCGACTTCGACCTGTCCGAAATCCGGATTGACGCTTCCCTCCAAAATCATATTACTCCCCAGTCCATATTTAATATCGGCACCGACGTTGGTGGTATATTTCGATCCGTTGTTGAACGGGTCAGCCGCTGCTGGATTCGAGTATTCCGCACGTTCGTTGACGTACGGCAAAATTTCTATTCGCGCCGGCGGCGTAATGTGTTCGACACCGAGCAACTCGGGAAAACGGGAAACGAAGCCGCTTTGATCGCGCGGGGTATAAGCAAGGTACGCGCCTTCTTTTTTGCGCCCGATGTACCGTTCAAAATCAATTCCCCAAACATATTGGTCGCTGGGTTTAAAACGCAACTGTGAAAATGGAATTCGCATTTCCACATTCCATCCTTCCGAAGTGATCGTCCGTTTTGCTTCCCACACGCCGTCCCACGTTGCATCGCTCCAATCATCGTTGTATTCAATGCCGTCGATTTGCGTACCGCCGGCCGTCAGCACAAAATAAAACCCATTGCGTTTGTCGTGGTAGGAATCGATTGCCACACCGAAAAAATCCGCACCGACATCGTTATCGCGGCGAGAGAGACGTGCAATGATGGAATCGGGATGCGAATCTTTCATGCGCGCAGCGATATACAAGGCTTTGTCGTCGTACGCCACCCATACTTCTGTCGATTCCGAAACGGCTTTTCCCTGATGAGGGTCCTGCTGAAAGAATTGCGTCACACCCGGGCGTTGCCATATGGATTCCGACAATACGCCGTCGATATGAATCGGCTCTGTCGTCCGCACGGCGGTAACGGACGTCACCAATTTCGGTGTCTGTCCCCACAACATATTCCCAGTAACCATCATTCCCACAACGATCGGTATTCGATAACGCATTCTGCTCTCCATCATGTTCTTTTCTTACGTTGATAGTATGACTGGAGTTGCACTCAAAAGGTTGGTGCATTATATTATCGTAATAAATTTTTTGCGAATATTCATTAACGATAGAAAGCAACGATCTGAATCTCCACTTCCAATCGTACGGTTCAAGCACGATGCCGGCACTTATCATTCTGCATGGATTGTTCGGGTCGTCGGATAACTGGCACTCGCTCGGAAAAATATTCGGAGAACAATTTTATACGCTCATTCCCGATGCCCGCAACCACGGCAGGTCGCCGCATCAAGATGAATTCAACTATCAGGTGATGGCGAACGATGTTGTGGAATTTATTCATCAGCAACACTGCGCTTCTGTATTTTTAATCGGACATTCCATGGGGGGAAAAACAGCAATGTTGACGGCATTGCAAAATCCAGAACTCATCGACAAACTTCTTATTGCCGATATGGCGCTGCGTGCTTATCCGCCGGAACATGAAAAAATTTTTGAAGCATTGCATGCCATCGATCTTTCAGTGATGGTCCGCAGAATCGATATCGAAACTAAGCTCGCACAATTTATTTTCGACGAACCGACACTTCAATTGTTGATGAAAAATCTTGCGCGGGATGAACAAGGAAAATTTCGGTGGAAGATGAATCTTCCGGTTCTTCAAAAAAATTACAAACACATTATCGGCGAACTTTCTTCACAAGGATTGGTTTTTGATAAACCGGCGCTCTTTCTTCGCGGCGAGCATTCGGAATATATTTTATTGGAAGATTTGATGCCTATTGCGGCAGTATTTCCCCGCGCTGAATTGATAACGATTAAAAATGCGGCGCATTGGGTTCACGCCGACGCACCGGACGATTTCGCGCAAACAGCGGCAGAATTTCTGCTTGCATGATGTTTTACGCAACCAATCGTTTCTTTCTCTCGTCTATTCTATTATATTAGGACCAAAAATAAATCCATCGATAACAAGAAGGCGTTATGAAACCTATGACAATTTTCGTGATCCTCACACTCGTTGCGGCTCTCGTGCCGATGATCCTCTTTGCACAAAAACAAGCTGCGAACGATAAAACAGTCGATATTGATATTCCTTATAAAAAGTTTGTACTCGATAACGGCCTGACGTTCATCGTGCATGAAGACCACAAAGCGCCGATCGTAGCAGTGAACGTGTGGTATCACGTCGGGTCGAAGAATGAAAAATTCGGACGCACCGGCTTCGCCCATTTGTTTGAACACTTGATGTTCAACGGCAGCGAAAACAATAACGACGATTATTTTCAGGCAATGGAGCGCATCGGCGCAACGGATTTGAACGGTACCACCAGCGAAGACCGCACGAATTATTTTCAGAATGTTCCGACTTCAGCAGTTGATGTCGCCTTGTGGATGGAATCCGACCGCATGGGACATCTGCTCGGCGCCATCGATCAAGGAAAATTAGATGAACAGCGCGGCGTTGTGCAAAACGAAAAACGCCAGGGCGAGAACCAACCGTATGCTCTTGCGGAAGATTTAATTACCAATGCAACGTGGCCGGCAGAACATCCGTATGCGCACACCGTTATCGGTTCGATGGAAGATTTGAACGCAGCTTCTTTGCACGACGTGCACGAGTGGTTCAAAACATATTATGGCGCAGCAAACGCAACGCTCGTTGTCGCCGGTGATATTAACGCCGATACTGCTCTTGCCAAAGTGCAAAAATATTTTGGCGATATTCCTTCCGGCCCTCCGGTCGCGCATTTCAATTCGTGGGTTGTCAAACGCAGCGGCACACAGCGGCAGGAAGCGCAGGATCGTGTATCGCAAGCGCGCATTTATAAAGTGTGGAACATTCCGCAGCGCGGAACTCCAGAGACCACGTATCTCGACCTCATCAGCGACGTGCTTGCTTCCGGTAAAACTTCCCGCCTGTACAAACGATTGGTGTACGACGATCAAACGGCAACACAGGTAAATTCGTATTTAGATGACCGCGAAATCGCCGGACAGTTTTATATCGAAGTCACGGCAAAGCAAGGCGAAGACTTAAAAAAAGTTGAACAAGCGATTGATGAAGAGCTTGCCAAGTTTCTCAAATCCGGCCCGACGGAAAAAGAATTGAATCGGGTGAAGACGCAATTCAAAGCCGGATTCATTCGCGGGTTGGAACGCATCGGCGGCTTCGGCGGTAAATCCGATATTCTTGCGATGAGCCAGGTGTTCGGCGGAAGCCCGGACGCTTGGAAAATAAAATATCAGAATGTCCTTTCTGCAACAGCGATGGATTTACAAAAAGCCGCAACCCATTGGCTAAACGATGGCGCCTATATTTTGACGATCAACCCCTTCCCTCAGTATTCTACGACGGCGACAGATTCTGCCTTACGAAAATCTCTTCCGAAACCGGAAACGCCGCCGGAAGCAACGTTCCCTGCATTGCAGCGAACAACGCTTTCCAATGGATTGAAAATTATTTTTGCTGAACGGAAATCCATTCCCGTCGTCAATTTTAATTTGATGTTCGATGCCGGATATGCCTCCGACCAATTTGCTGCACCTGGTACTGCGGCACTGGCGATGAATATGATCGACGAAGGAACAGCGACACGCAATGCATTGCAGATCAGCGAAGAGCTGGCGAACCTTGGAGCCAATCTCTCGACAGGATCGAATCTGGATATGTCCAATCTTTCCATGTCAGCGTTGAAATCCAATCTCGATGCATCGCTTGCACTGTATGCCGATGTACTGCTGCACCCGTCATTCCCGAACGAAGATTTCGAACGCTTGCAAAAACAAACGATCGCCGGCATTCAACGTGAAAAAACACAGCCCGTCCAAATGGGATTGCGTGTGCTTCCGAATCTTCTCTATGGAAAAAACCATGCTTACAGCATTCCGTTCACCGGTTCCGGCACGGAGGAATCTGTTGCAAAGATGACGCGCGAGGATATGGTGAAATTTTATCAGACGTGGATCAAGCCCAACCATGCAACGCTTGTCATCGCCGGCGATATCACGCTTGCGGAATTGCAGCCAAAGTTAGAAAAATTATTTTCAGCATGGAAACCGGGCGACATTCCGCAAAAGAATATCGGCACAGTGCAACTGCCTGCAAAATCGTCTATCTATATTATGGATAAACCCGGCGCACAGCAATCGATTATTTTTCCATCGAACATCACACTGCCCAAAAACAACCCCGATGCGATTGCCATCGAAGCGATGAACACCATTCTTGGCGGCGCATTCACATCGCGCATCAACATGAATTTGCGCGAAGACAAACACTGGTCCTACGGTTCCGGCAGCTTTGTGTACGAAGCGCGCGGGCAGCAGCCATTCCTTGCGTACGGCATCGTGCAAACAGATAAGACCAAAGAATCGATGATGGAATTGAATAAAGAATTTCGAGATATTCTCAGCACACGGCCGGCGACTGCAGATGAATTAGAAAAAGTACAGGCGAACATGACATTGGAATTACCCGGTTCGTGGGAAACAAATGCAAGTGTGGCAGGTTCCATCATCGAAATGGTGCGCTTCGGCTACAGCGATGATTATTTTTCGACGTACGTCAAAAAAATAAAAAGCTTATCGCTAAACGATATTGCGCGAGCGGCAAAAGAAGTTGTTTATCCCGACCATGTTACTTGGTTGGTCGTCGGCGATCGAGCAAAAATCGAAGCGGGCATTCGCGAACTCGGATTCGGTGAAGTACATTTGATCGATACCGACGGAAACGTTATTCAATAAATTTCCGAAAACATTTGAACCGGGGATGAGAATTATTCTTATCCCCCATCTTTCTAACAACGATGAAATTTTCTTTCTTTCGGCATATTATTTCTTACAAGCGAATCAGCGTTTTGATTGTTCTTTTGGTATGCACGATGATTGCACGGGGACAGGAACAAAAGAAAATATCGAAAGATACTGCTGTTACTGAAATGCGATTGTACGATTTGCCATTGCCATTTGAAAAACCTGAACTCACGCTGCCGCCGTCGCTGAAAGTTTTTTCTGCAAATTATTCGCGGGAATATTTGCGCTCTTCGTTGACCACCCCATGTTCGCTCACGGATAAAATGAGCAACGAACTTCAATCGATCTGGCAAAACGAACTTGCAAAAGAAAATGAAGGCAAAACGTGGAAAACCATTCTCAGTTCCGTTCAAATGGGCGGAACGGCCTATCTTCTTTACGAACACATCCATAAATACGGATTGAAATAAAACGCTGCCGGGGGCTTTTTTGTTCATCGTCATTCTTTCCCGCATCGCTTTCTAAATTTTTATTCATCAGAATAAACGTAGGATGTCGATGAAAAAAATCGTATCTTAATATCAGTCGCAAGTTGCGACAGCCGCATCCGTGCCTTCGGGCATCGGGAGCGGGCATTTGAGACTCGCTCTCCGATGATAAAACGTAAAGTAGTGCACGGGAACCTCCAGTACCATTCTGCAGTTTTTCCCCGGTATTTCATTTTGCTGCTTCTATCTTTTGCAGCGCGATTCATAATTTTTTTTTTGAAGGATATGTATGCCTTTTACGAAACTTGGCCTTAACGACCAATTGGTGCAGGGAATTCTTGCAACAGGATATTCGACACCGACACCCATTCAAGCACAAGCAATACCGCTCGCCGTTGCAGGCCGCGATATAATCGGATGCGCCCAAACAGGAACCGGCAAAACGGCGGCGTTCATGCTGCCGATGATCAATTTATTTCTCAATCATCCGTCAAATAAAGGACATCAGACGCGTGGATTGATCCTGACACCGACACGTGAGCTCGCACAGCAGATCGATGAATTTTCTGCCGCCTACGCACGGTTCACCAATTTGCATTGCGCTTCCATTTTCGGCGGCGTGAATATGAGCAATCAAATCAAACGCCTTCAACACGGCGTCGATATTGTTGTTGCCACGCCGGGGCGATTGTTAGATCACATCAATCGGAAAACGGTAAATTTATCGCACGTCGAATTTTTAGTGATCGACGAAGCCGATCGCATGTTCGATATGGGATTCATCCAGGACGTGAAGAAAATTATTTCGTATGTTCCTGCGAAACGGCAAACGTTATTATTTTCGGCAACAATGTCGTCTGAAGTACGCAAGCTCGTTGCCTCTATTCAACAAAATCCGGAACAGATCGAAATCGGGTCACGGCGCAAACCGGTCGAAACCGTACGGCAGAAATTTTATTCCATTCAAAGAGATGCAAAGATCGATCTGCTGCTGCATATTTTCCGTACACAGGAATTGGACAGCGTTTTGATTTTCTCGCGGACCAAACACGGCGCAGACAGAATTTCCACAAAGCTTGAGCGCAGCGGTATCAAATCCGTTGCGATTCACTCCAATAGAACGCAGTCCCAGCGGC
>DATKMP010000163.1:0-3815 GCA_035541775.1 Bacteroidota bacterium
ATTCTGTTACGCGCGGCAGACCGCCCGTGATGTCGCGTGTCTTTCCAATATCGCGCGGAATCTTGACCAGAATTGCACCTTGCTGAATTTCTTCGCCATCATCCACGCTTAAATGTGCACGGGTCGGAACTGGATATGTCGCAACCTTCTGGCCCTTTTTATTGATAATGGCAATTCCCGGGACCAAAGTTTTATCACGGCTGTCGATCACAACTTTTTGTATATGTCCCGTCTGTTCGTCCGATTCTTCGCGGAATGTGACATTCTCTTTCATATCGATATACTGAACATTGCCGCCATGCTCGGAAACAATTACCGCGTTGTACGGATCCCATTCGTAAATCAATTCGCCGCGGGAAATTTTTGCGCCGTTTTTCACTAACAACGAAGCGCCGTACGGAACATCGTATTTCGTTAACACGCGGTTGTCATCGTCGATAATATTGATGACGCCGCTTCGCCCGGAAACCATGAAGCGCGTTTCACCTTCTTTGTCCGAATCGATCGCCTTCACGCCGTCATACTTAATTTTACCATCGAACTTCGAAATGATTTGCGATTGTGCAGCGATTAAACTTGCCGTCCCACCTGTGTGGAAGGTACGAAGAGTCAACTGCGTGCCCGGCTCGCCAATCGATTGTGCGGCAATAACGCCGACCGTTGTTCCCGGCTCAACGAGATTACCGGTCGTTAAATCCTGGCCGTAACACTTTGCGCACACTCCGCGTCGCGAATCGCATGTCAGCACCGAACGAATAACAACTGTTTCGATGGACGTTTCGGAAATTTGCTGTGCTTTATCTTCGTCGATCAAATCGCCGGATTTTACAATTATCTCATTCGTCAACGGATCGACAATATCGTACAACGAAACGCGTCCGAGAATACGTTCGGACAACGGCTCTTTAATATCTTCCGCTTCCTTTAACGCGGTTGTCTTGACGCCTTGAATTGTTCCGCAATCTTTTTCGGAAATAATCGCATCTTGCGCAACGTCGATAAGGCGGCGCGTCAAGTATCCGGCGTCAGCCGTTTTCATAGCGGTATCGGCAAGGCCTTTGCGAGCGCCGTGTGTCGAGATGAAGTATTCAAGAATGGACAATCCCTCGCGGAAGTTTGCGATGATCGGGTTCTCAATCAATTCGCCCGTCGCACCGGACATGCTTTTTTGCGGTTTCGCCATCAAGCCGCGCATACCGGCAAGCTGACGCACTTGTTCTTTCGAACCGCGTGCGCCGGAATCGACCATCATATACAGCGAGTTGAATCCGTCGCGATCTTTTTGCAGTGCTTCAAACAAACGATCAGCGATACGGCTCGTAACGCGCGTCCAGATATCGATCACTTTATTATAACGCTCGCCATTCGTGATGAACCCGCGATAATATTGCGATTCGACATTTTCCACATTCTTGAGCGCCTTGCTGATAAGCTCATTTTTTTCTTTCGGAATGACAACATCGCCGACGGAAACCGATAACCCGCCTTTTGTGGCGTACGTAAATCCGAGCGATTTCATTTTATCCAAAAATTCTGCCGTTACCAAATTTCCACAGCGACGGAAGGTCGTTGCAATAATTTGCACCAGGCGTTTTTTATTCAACAGTTCGTTGACGTACGGAATTTCTGCCGGCAAAATTTGATTGAAGATGACACGGCCGGTCGTCGTCTCCATCATCGCACCATTGATGCGAACTTTGATTCTTGCATGAAGCCCGACCACATTTTGATCGTACGCAATGATAACTTCTTGCGGCGAACTAAATAATTTTCCGTCGCCCAATTCGCCGGAACGCGATTTGGTCAGATAGTAGCAGCCAAGCACTTGGTCTTGCGTCGGTGTCACGATGGGCGCGCCGCTTGCCGGCGATAAAATATTATGGCTCGACAACATCAACATGCGCGCTTCAAGCTGTGCTTCGTACGACAACGGTACGTGCACAGCCATTTGGTCGCCATCGAAGTCTGCGTTGAATGCCGTACACACCATCGGATGAATACGCAGCGCTTTCCCTTCTACCAGCACCGGTTGAAATGCTTGAATGCCGAGACGATGCAGCGTCGGTGCACGGTTCAACATCACCGGATGCCCATCGATAATGTTTTCCAAAATATCCCAAACCTCGGGGCCTTTTTTATCGACCATCTTTTTGGCACTCTTCACCGTTTTCACTAACCCGCGTTCAATCAATTTACGAATGATGTGCGGCTTGAATAATTCTACTGCCATATCTTTTGGAAGCCCGCATTGATGCAATTGCAATTCAGGGCCGACGACGATCACCGAACGGCCGGAATAATCGACACGCTTGCCGAGCAAGTTTTGGCGGAACCGCCCTTGCTTGCCTTTCAACATATCGGAAAGGGATTTCAACGCGCGATTGTTATCGGAACGCACAGCGTTCACACGGCGAGAATTGTCGAACAACGAATCGACCGATTCTTGCAGCATGCGTTTTTCGTTGCGCAAAATGACTTCCGGCGCTTTAATTTCGATCAATCTCTTCAAACGATTATTGCGGATGATTACACGGCGATACAAATCATTCAAATCGGATGTTGCAAAACGGCCTCCTTCCAACGGAACGAGCGGGCGAAGTTCCGGCGGAATCACCGGAACGACATCCATCACCATCCATTCAGGTTTATTTTGCATGCCTGCATCTGCTTGACGGAACGATTCGACAACGCGCAATCGTTTCAACGCATCTTGTTTTTTCTGGACCGATGTTTCGATGGCCGCCTGCGAGCGAAGGTCTGCTGCAAGCTCATCGATATCGACACGATGCAGCAAGTCTTTTATGGCATCGCCGCCCATTTTCGCGATAAACTTTTTCGGATCTTCATCATCCAGATTTTGATTGTCTTCCGGAAGCGAAGTAAGAATTTCTAAATATTGATCTTCGGAAATTAAATCTAATTTCTGCAACCCGGTTGGGCCCGGACAGACCACCACATACGATTCATAGTAAATAATTTTTTCAAGTTCTTTGGAACCGATACCGAGAATCAATCCGATCTTGCTCGGCACAGAACGGAAATACCAAATATGAACGATGGGAACCGCCAGCGAAATATGCCCCTGGCGTTCACGGCGAACACTCTTCTGTGTAACTTCAACGCCGCAGCGATCGCAGGTTATTCCTTTATACCGGATGCGTTTGTATTTTCCGCAATGGCATTCCCAATCGCGTACCGGTCCAAAAATCTTCTCGCAAAACAATCCGTCTTTTTCCGGACGGAACGAACGATAGTTGATGGTTTCCGGTTTGGTCACTTCGCCATGCGACCGGCTCAAAATCATATCCGGCGATGCAAGGCCGATGGATATTTTTGAAAATGTTTTTCGTGCTGATGTTTCTGTAAAAGGCATACTGCCTCCATTTATCAATTTCGTTTAACTCTCTGTGATGGAAGAATACAATTTCCTCTCATCATTCAATTTTCACTTCCAAGCCAAGTCCCTGCAGCTCACGCACAAGGACATTGAACGATTCGGGAACATTGGGCTCCGGCAAATTCTCGCCTTTCACGATTGCTTCGTACACTTTGGCACGGCCAAGCACGTCGTCCGATTTGACGGTGAGAATTTCTTGCAGCACATTCGCTGCACCGTAGCCTTCAAGCGCCCACACTTCCATTTCTCCAAATCGCTGGCCGCCGAATTGCGCTTTACCGCCCAACGGCTGCTGCGTTATGAGGGAGTATGGCCCAATGGAACGCGCGTGGATTTTGTCATCGACCATGTGCGAAAGTTTCATCATATACATATAACCGATGGAAACTTCCTGATCGAAATATTCGCCGGTGCGGCC
>DATKMP010000164.1:0-5949 GCA_035541775.1 Bacteroidota bacterium
TTGCAGATGGGGCTAATCAGCCAGGTTGTGCCATTGATGGAGTTAGACCAAACTTGCAAGAACCTTGCCGAACAGTTGAAAACAAAAAATAGCGCTTCTTCCATGGGATTGATTAAAGAACTTTTTGCCCGTGTCCATGGAATGTCCACCAACGATGCTTTAGATTATGCTTCCAATCTCAACGCGCTCGCCCGCATGACGGATGATTACAAAAAAGGAATTGAAGCGTATCTTAATAACGAACCTATTAAATGGTAAAAACAATGACGGCAGACCTTTCACATTATATTCGCAGCATTCCTGATTTTCCCAAAAAGGGAATCGATTTTAAAGATGTAACAACCATCTGGAAAGATCCAACCGGATTTCAACTTGCGGTGGATCAATTTGTCAAAAAATATTCCGGGTTGAAAATCGATAAGGTTGTCGGTATAGAGTCGCGTGGATTTGTATTTGGGGCTGCACTTGCCTTGCGCTTGAATGCCGGATTTGTTCCCGTGAGAAAAAAAGGAAAACTCCCCGCCTCAGTCATCAGCGAAGAATATGTATTAGAGTACGGAACCGATGTCGTTGAAATTCATAAGGATGCCGTTCAAAAGGGAGAAAAAATATTGTTGCACGATGATCTTCTTGCTACGGGCGGCACGATGAATGCTGCGGCAAAACTTATTACAAAATTAGGCGGCGAAATTGTCGGCATTTCATTTTTAATCGAACTGTCATCGCTCCAAGGAAGAAAAAAACTCGAGCCGTACGAAGTGTTTTCACTGATTCTGTTTGAAGGAGAGTGAAACAGAAAAGGGGAATACCGCTTTTAGATGCTTCATGAGCCTTACGCCCGACGTTTTTTTATATTTTTTTCGATCGCTAAAAAAATTGATTGACTTCTCGCTGCAATCTTCCTATTTTCGAGGCAGAAAGTGAGGCGTCGAAGTATGATAGTTTGCCCAGTTTGCCAAACGGAAAACGACCAATATGCGGTTGTTTGCCGCTCGTGCAGGGGATTTCTTCAAAATAAAATTCCCAATCTTGATTTGTTTGAAACAGCATGGCTCGTGCTCGAAAAACCACGCACAGCATTTCAGCGTATTGTCACCGCCGAGCACAAAAATTATACGTTGCTGTTGTTTTCGTTATTCGGCATCGCGTTTGCCTTTGCCGAACTTTGGTTTTTCAGAGCAGGAAATAGATTTGATTCATTTTTTTCTCTCTTAATGACCTCTCTCTTTGCCGGACTTGCAAGCGGGTTGGTCCTTTTTTTCATCATCCCGTTCATTCATTGGGGAATTTCAAAGATTTTGTATCGAAAAGCAGGATTTCGCAATTCTTTGGGCATAACGGCATATTCGCTCGTGCCAATAATTATTTCAATTTTTTTTATTTTACCTATTGAACTCCTGACATTCGGTGTGTATTTTTTTACATTCAATCCTGATCCGATGACGATCAATGCATCATCGTATGTCATTTTGTTGGTCTTGGATGGATTGATGGGATTGTGGTCGATCATGTTATGTTTGATGGGAACGAAAATTGGACATCAAATGAATTGGCTGCAATCTTGTATCGTTGTTCTTTGTGTATTAGCCGTGTTGACAGCGTGCGGATATGCCGCAGGGCATTTCATGATGTTGATGCCGGTAGTTTTATAAATGACGTCAGAACGTTTTGAGCAGATTGCCCAAGAAGTGATGGAACGATTGCCAGCACAATTTAGCGAGAGAATCGATAATGTGCGAATTGTGATCGAAGAGTATCCGTCGGAAGAAACACTGCATCAGATGCATGCATCCAAAACGACACTGCTGGGATTGTACCAAGGAATTCCGTTGCCGCATCGCAACACATGGTACGGCACCAGCCCGACGATGCCGGATACGATTTTTTTGTACCGGCGGAACATTGAATCGCTGTGCAGAACAGAAGAAGATGTTGTGGCAAAAATTTACGAAGTTCTTTTACATGAAATTGGGCATTACTTCGGCATGACGGAAACAGAAATTCGGCATGCCATGAGAAATTATCAATAATCAAATAATTACAGAATCGAGAAACTATTATGGCAAAAGTTATTCTTCAAATATCTTACGAAATTCATCCTGAAAAGCGAGATGAATATCTTGCATTAGCGGCAAAACTGAAAGCACATTTTGCGGGCGAGATGAAAAAAAATTACACCATCTTTGAACAAAAAGGAAAAAAGAATTTCTTTGTCGAGCAATTTGAATGCGCTTCCATGGAAGAATATGAAGCGTTGGAAGATGGAACGACCGAAAACGGCGAAGCATTGGTCAACCAATTAGAATCGGTTCTGAAAGACGGCAAAGCAAAATATGCCACGCTGATCGAAATCTAAATTCCTGTTTTTCATGCTGTCCGCTGCATGCGGGCGGACAGCACTTGTATCGTTTCCTCAATTTCGTTGTTCCTATTTTCCTTCCTGCGTTTTTTCATCTCTTGGTACAGAATCCTTTTTTTCGTATTTTATAGAGGATAGGGAAGCGTAGATTTGTTTGAAAGGTTATACAATGTCTCTAACAGAAAAAATAAATGAAGATTTAAAAGCAGCAATGAAATCCGGCGATGCGGTCAAGCTGAACACCATTCGTTCAATCCGCGCGCAGATCATCGAATTTTCGAAAAGCGGAAGCGGCGAAACAATGACGCCGGAAATTGAAACGTCGATGCTGCTGAGTGCCGCCAAGAAGCGGAAAGAATCGATCGAGATGTACGAAAAAGGCAATCGTCAAGACCTTGCGGATCAGGAAAAGCGCGAATTGGAAATTATCAATTCCTATCTTCCCAAACAAATGACGAAAGAAGAAGCAGAAACAGTCATCGTAAAAATTATTGCCGAAACAAGCGCGGCATCTGCAAAAGATTTCGGCAAGGTGATGCCGTTAGCGATGAAAGAATTGAAGGGAAAGTTCGACGGAAAAGCGGTACAGGAAATTGTCAAGTTAAAATTAGGAGCATGACCCTATGCTGTTGGATATCTTGATTGTCGTGCCCATCATTCTTTTTACCTTGATGGGATTGCGGGATGGCATCGTCCGGAAGGCAATAGCCATTCTGGTGATGATTGGCGGATTGTTTGCCGGCCAGATTTTTCAACATGATGCTGGCGAGTTTCTCGTTTCAAAAGTCGGTGCCGATCCATCAAGCGCGCCGATGCTTGGCTATTTAACTATTTTTTTCGGCCTGGTTTTGCTGCAAGCGTTAGTGTACCGTTTAGTTGCCGGAAAATATAAAATCGGCGGCGTTGCAGATCGCATCATCGGATGCGGCCTAGGATTCGCAGAAGGTATGCTGCTGGTCAGTTCGATTTTGTTGATTTTACTGCCGACAGGATTTCCATCCCGAACAACGGCAAGGGATTCGCGGTTTTATAAATCGGTTGTGAATATTGCGCCGCAAATTTTAGATGTGGAATCCTCGGTCAACACCGAATCCATTCAAGAATCGATCGGTATTCCGACCAAGAAAGATAAAAAAGCGACAGACGAACATTGATCATGAGAAACGAGGGAACGAAGAAATTATCGTGATAGAATCTTTGCCGCAACATTCCGAATCTTTCCATGCGGTGCTCCGCAAACTCGAATTCGATAAAGTGGTCGAACACGTGAGCGAGTTGTCTCTTTCGGAATCCGGAAAAGCACGCGCTTTACACATCCTTCCCGTTTTCGATTTGCATCTCATCGAGGCCGAACTCAAAAAAGTTTCTGAAGCGAAAGAATTACTCATCGCCGAGGGCAATGCACCGCTTGAATCATTCCGAGATATTCGTGCAGCACTCAAAAAAACGACCGTAGAAAATCAGGCGCTTTCTCTTGTCGAACTGATCGAGATCAGCGTTGTGCTGCGCATTTCCCGGTCTGTCAAAACTTTTTTTGCAAAGCGCCAACCGCTCTATCCGTTGCTGCAAGAAGACCAGCACCAGCTTCTCGCTGATAAGGTCACGGAATTTCATATCACGGAAGCATTGGATGAACACGGTTTCGTCAAAGATAATGCGAGCAAAGAATTACGCACCATCCGTCGATCGATGATGTCCGCAACCGAATCGCTTCGTAAAAAATTAGAAGCCATTCTCCGGCATATTTCTGAAAAAGAATTTGTGCAGGATGATATCGTGACAACGCGCGACGGCAGATTGGTCGTTCCCGTAAAAGCAGAATACAAAAATAATGTTCCAGGATTTATTCACTCCACGTCGGCAAGCGGCGCAACCGTCTTTATCGAACCGGCCGAATCTCTGGAACTCAACAACAGCGTGCGGGAATTGCAATTGCAGGAACAGCGAGAAATTCACCGCATCTTGCTCGATCTCACGCGGCAAATCGCCGCCATCCGCGAACCGTTGGAACAAACATTCGATGTGCTGACGACACTCGATGTTGTTTTTGCCAAAGGGAAATATTCTATCGAAGTGATCGGCATCGCCCCCTTATTTTCTTCACAGCAAAAAATAAAATTGCAAAACGCGCGGCATCCGATTCTTTTGCGGCACATGAAACGCGAAGATGTCGTTCCTCTTTCCGTTGAACTGGGTGAGGGCGCAAACACGCTGGTGGTGACCGGGCCGAATGCCGGCGGAAAAACTGTCGCGCTCAAAACCATCGGATTGCTTGCTGCGTGCGCGCAAGCCGGTTTGCATATTCCTGTTGCTTCGGATTCTGAACTTGCCGTCTTTCAAAATTTCTTTGTCGATATCGGCGACGATCAATCGATCGAAAATGATCTCAGTACGTTCAGCTCGCATCTTATCCGATTGAACGATATGTTGCGTACAGCAGATTCGCATTCGCTGATCTTGCTTGATGAAATTGGCGCCGGAACGGATCCGGCGGAAGGCGGTGCGCTTGCTGCTGCTATTTTAAACGACCTGACACGGCGGCATGCCATCACCATTGCCACAACGCATCATGGCGCGCTGAAAGTGTTTGCACACGAAACGCAAGGCGTGTTGAACGGCTCGATGGAGTTCGATCAAACAAATTTGCGGCCGACATACCGATTTAAAAGCGGCATTCCGGGAAGCAGTTTTGCCTTCGAGCTTGCAGAACGCATTGGCATTGCGCCTCATGTGCTTCAGGATGCGCGTACACGCCTTGGCAATGAAGCGATGCAGCTTGAATCGCTGTTGATGGAATTGGAACGACAATCACAGGCATATCAGCAGGCGCTGAAAAACGTTGCCGAAGAAAAACAGAAAGCAGAAGATACTGCGAGATCGTACGAATACAAAATGACGCAGTTGAAACGCGAACTTAGCGTCATCAAGAAAAAAGCCGCCGAGGAAGCACGGCAGATCGTGAAAGATGCTCACGCCAAGATCGAGCATTCGATTCAGGAGATTCGCGAGCGCGGAGCCGATAAAGATGTCGTACGTTCGTCGAAACAAGCGTTAAAAGGCCTTAGCGATCAATTACAACAGATTTCCGAGAAGGAAACCGTTCCCGAAAAAATCGATAACACTCCAATTGCAGTCGGCGATAAAGTTCGCTTGCAGGATGGTTCCGAGAGCGGAGAAGTGGTCGAAGTTCAAGGCAAGTATGCGACCGTGATGATGCGGAATGCGCGTATGCGCGTTGCACTATCGAACTTGCGTAAGCAAGGAACACCAAGACAAGAATTTACATCATCGTCAACAACACACATCGCAGTCGAAGCGCCTGCAGCAACCACAGAAATCGATTTGCGCGGTATGTTTGGCGATGAAGCTGTTGCACAAGTGCAAACATTTTTAGATAATGCTTATTCAGCAGGATTGCACCGCGTGGATATCATTCACGGAAAAGGAACCGGCGCATTGCGCAAACATATAACCGCTTTTCTTCAAACTTATCCGCACGTCAAAGGCTTTCGATTGGGCGAATGGAATGAAGGAGGTACCGGCGTTACCGTCGTTGATTTATCATAACTTAGAGCAAAAGAATTCAATTA
>DATKMP010000165.1:0-4246 GCA_035541775.1 Bacteroidota bacterium
GCCGAGTAATTCGACCAGCCTTACATTTTCTTCAACGTTATGCAGCTTGTCGTCTTCCTGAACACGATGCGTATTGAGCAAGGAAAGTGAAGATATGTTGCAATGATTGTAATCATGTGCCAATCGTTTCGGCGCTCCGACGAAGGCGTTGATCATATTATATTCCCAGCGATTCGCCGGATATGTACTGATACTTGCATCATACTGCCCGCGGAGACTGAGTACGAACTTAAGCGACGCGAAAGGAGACGCTTTGAGAAAATCCCAGCGAAAAATGGCGTTGATGTCTTCGTTCCGTTTAAAAATATCTTCCACACCTTTGAACATACACAGCAGATCGATCGCTGCATCGGGATAGGTTTGCCGCAGCAGATGTAATGCGGGAGAAAACATCACCGCATCGCCGATGCCGGAGAGAGAGATGATCAGTATTTTTTGTAACGGTTGTGCTGTCTTCAAAATATCCTCGTGTTCAACTCACACTGCAATGTAAAACGATTTGGCTTGAACTTCAATATCGAAATTATCGAAACATTTGACAAATTTCATCGCACAGTAAGTACCCTTTCGACGTGAGACGCAGGCGATTTTGTTCCACGGAGGCAAGATGTTCGTTTTGCAGCGAATGGATAACCGAAGCATACTCAACAAAAAAATCTATTCCGAAATTATTTTTGAATTTTATTGCGTTAATGCCGGTGCTGCGCAAACCGAGAAAGATGGCTTCATTCATCAATTGTTCACGCGTCAGCTGCTCGCTGCCGGCAACGGGAAAAATATGGTCATTCAATTTATCGATATACGTTTGAAGATGGGAAATATTCCACCAGCGAGTGTTATTCCAGAACGAATGTGCGGAGGGACCAAAGCTGAGATAATTCGTATGATTCCAATAATTCATATTATGTTTGCAGAAAAAACCGGGCATAGCAAAATTGGAAACTTCATATTGCTCGAAACCGTGCGCAGCAAAAAAGTTCATCGTGTGTTCATACAACTCCGCATCTTGTTCTGTATTTAAGAGAGAAACTTGTTTTGTTTCAACCATTCGAAAGAGTGGCGTATTCGGTTCGACAATTAAACTGTAACACGAGAGATGCTGCGGCGAAAGTGCTGCGGCTTGTTCAAGATTGGAAAGCCATCGTTCCGGTGTTTGATGTGGAAGTGAAAAAATAAGATCGAGATTGATATTTTCAAATCCTTCGGCCTGTGCATCGCGAACACATTGCTTTGCTTCTTCGGAAGAATGAATGCGAGTGAGGAATCGTAAGTCGTCGTCAAAGAAAGATTGCACACCAATACTCAATCGATTGATGCCGATAGAACGAAAGGCGTTCAACTTTTCGCGGTTGACGGTGCCGGGATTTGTTTCGAGTGTAATCTCTGCATCGTTCGCAATCGAGAACTTCGATGAAAGTTGATTAAGAATGGATGCAAGCTGTTCGGGAGACAGCAGCGATGGCGTTCCGCCGCCGAAGAAAATCGTTTCGAATGATGCAAGCTGCGAATATTCCTGTGAACGCAGTTCGATTTCCATACTCAATGCTTGAAGAAAGAATTCTGTTAACGAATCGGATTCGATCTGGCTTTCTGACGGAGCGATGGAATAAAAATCACAATACAAACACTTGTGTTCACAGAAAGGAATATGGATGTAAATGCTTGCCATTCAAATATAACATCAATAAAAATATTTCGTTTCCCCAACGGGAATGAAAATATTTAAAAATTCGTTTTTCATTCAACGAACAAATTCTCTTATATTGTAATATTAGAATTTATTTACTTAGAAAGTAGGTCACGTGGGAAAGTTCCTCAATATTTTTTTTGTCGGCGATATAAACGGCAAACCGGGAATGACGCTTGTCTCGTCGTTGCTCAAACAATATTTACAAAAATACGAAATCGATTTTTGCGTTGTCAATGGAGAGAATGCAACGGAAGGAAAAGGCATCGAAGAGACAGACGCGAAGACGCTGTTTGAACTCGGCGTGAATGTGATTACCACCGGAAACCATTTGTGGGATCGCTGGTCGGCCAAAACGCTTATTGCGAAGGAAAGAAATATTCTCCGCCCGATGAATTACCCGAAAGATAACCCCGGCAGCGGATATGTAATTTACGATTTGAAAGAAAAAGGGCGTGTTGCGGTTCTGAGTTTGCAGGGACGAACCTTTATGCAGCCCATTGATGATCCGTTTCGTACGGCAGATTGGGCGCTCAGCAAAATTCAAAACGATACCAAAATTGTGCTTATCGATTTTCATGCAGAAGCGACCGCAGAAAAAATGGCGCTAGCATGGCATTTAGACGGACGATGCAGCGCGCTGCTGGGAACACACACGCATATTCCGACTTCCGATGCGCGCGTTTTGACAAAAGGTACTGCGTATATCACTGACGTCGGTATGTCCGGTCCGTTCGATTCCGTAATCGGCATGAAAAAAGAAGTTGCGATCCGCCGCTTCGTCAATCAGACGCCGTATAAATTTGAGCTTGCAGAAAATGATGTGCACATGTGCGCGGTCTATCTGCAAGTGGATGCGGAAACAGGCAAAGCGACAAAGATAGAACAAGTAATATTTCCATCCTTCAATCAATAAGCATTTGAGAGAGAGCTATGGCAGAAATTATTGATGGAAAAAAGTTTTCGGAAGAAATTAAGCAGGAAGTCTTTCAAGAAACGCAGCAGTTCAAAGCAGCAACGGGAATTACTCCAGGGTTAGCTGTTATTCTTGTAGGCGATGACCCGGCGTCGCAATCCTATGTAAAATCCAAAGGCAAGCGTGCGGAAGAAATGGGATTCTTCTCTGTCACGGAACGCATGCCTGCAAATACATCAGAAGAAGTGTTGCTTGCGAAAATTCGCGAGTTCAACAATGATGCTAAAATTCATGGAATATTAGTTCAACTTCCTCTGCCGAAGCATTTGAATGAGCATGCAGTCATTCAGGCAATCGATACGCGAAAAGACGTGGATGGCATTCATCCGATGAGTATCGGTAAATTGGTAATTGGATTAGATACGTTTAAATCGTGCACGCCGTTCGGCATTCAGGAAATGCTGATGCGCAGCGGAAATAATCCTTCGGGAAAACACGTCGTCGTTGTCGGTCGTAGCAATATCGTTGGCAAACCGATTGCGAATATTCTTTTGCAAAAGCAGCTCGGTGCCAATGCGGTGGTAACGGTTGCACACACCGGCGCTGAAGATTTAACGCGATATACAAAGACCGCAGATATTCTCATCGCAGCAATCGGAAAACCGGAAGCGATTCAAGGTGAAATGCTGAAGGACGGTGTGGTGGTGATCGATGTCGGAATTAATCGTGTGTCGTATGCTTCGTCGCCGAAGGGATATAAAATTGTCGGCGATGTGAATTTTGAATCGGCGTTTAAAAAAGCAAAAGCCATTACGCCCGTTCCCGGCGGCGTGGGCTTAATGACGGTGGCGATGCTGATGAAGAACACACTGAAAGCGGCGAAGCTGAGCGTATGATAAGAAACTTTGTCAAAGTTACCTGAGCTTAAACCAAGAGAACTTTGACAAAGTTATATCAAGCTGTGAAATATCAAGACCAATTATATTATCACATCTACAACCGCGGTGCGCATAAAGAAAAAATCTTTTTCTCGGAGGATCACTATCTTCGTTGCCTGAATTTATTATACAAGTATGCTGATAAATATGCGGCTTCTATTATTGCATATTGTTTCATGCCCAATCATTACCATCTCATACTACAACAGAAAGAACACGGTTCCATTTCAAAGTGTCTTCAAACAACCTTTAATGCATATTCACAAACCGTCAATTTGATGGTGGGGCATAGCGGCACTTTGTTTCAAGGAAAAGCAAAATCAAAACTGATTGATTCTGATGAATATGTATTGCAAGTGATTCGTTACATCCACCTTAATCCGGGCAATGCCGGATTAGTGCAAAAACCGGAAGATTGGCCTTTCTCTGATTATCGCGAATGGATTAAAGAAATAGGTGACCTTCCGAAGGACACAGCGAATCGGATGGTTCCTTCGGAAGGTGGCAAGTTGCGTGCCGCTTACTTTGCAAGTGGAAAAGAATATCAACAGTTTGTAGAAGAATACAGGGTCGAACAGAAAAATGAAAAACTTGATAAATTTTTGTTTAAAGAATAACATGACAACTTAGAAAACTTTTTCAAAGTTGCCTGAGCTTAAACCAAGAGAACTTTGACAAAGTTATATCAAGCTGTGAAATATCAAG
>DATKMP010000166.1:0-3972 GCA_035541775.1 Bacteroidota bacterium
GCAAAATTTTCTTCGAGCAATGAACCCTTCATCGCTTTCAATAATGCCATGCCGATGACAGCGGCAGGATATGTTGCTGCAATCGTCATTCCGGCTTTCAATCCTAAGTACGCATTTGCCGCACCGAGAACAGCGCACATCACTAACCCGATGAGCAATGCCCGGACGGTAAATTCTTTCATCTCGGTATTCGCAGGTACATATGAAACGAATTTCTGTTCGCTTCCTGTTCCATCTGCCATAAGCTTCTCCTTCAAAGACTTTAGTAATTTATGAATGAATAAAAATTGCTTTGGTAATATACCACGCCATGTGCGGATTTTCTTTTAACCGCCGCGTGGAATATCCGTACCAATCGTTGCCGAACGGGACATACACGCGCAAGTGATGTCCATCGCTTACGGTTTTGTCTCGCCGTTTTTCCCGGACGCCTAACAGCATTTGAAATTCGTACTGTTCCGGTTTGAGGTTTAATTCGGAAATTAATGTATATGCCGCATCGATCAACACGTTGTCATGCGTGGCAATGCCGATATAGGAACCGCTTTCCAAAATCAATTTCAACAACTTAAGGTAGTTGTCCCGAATTTCTCCACGATCTTTAAATGCAATCGATGGGAGTTCGTTATAAATTCCTTTACACAGCCGAATGTTCGCGCCTTCTTTTATCAACGCAAGGACGTCCGCTTCGCTTCTGCGCAGGCATGCTTGAATCACCACGCCGGTATTATTGAACCCTTCACGGTGTAATCGTCGATAAAGATCGAGTGTTGCATCGGTCGTTGTTGCATCTTCCATATCGATGCGAACGAACGTATCATACTTTTGCGCCTGTTCAAGAATTGTTTTGATATTCCGATAGGCAAGTTCTTTATCGATCACCAAACCAAGCTGTGTCGGCTTTAACGAAACATTGGCAGCCAGCCGGTTGTTTTTTATTGCTTGCAGCATGGAAAAAATTCCTTGCTGCACTGCAATAGTTTCTTGAGCGTCGTTCACATCTTCCCCTAATAAATCCATCGTTGCAAGAATAGTTTTACTATTAAGATGTTGGACAGTTGCGACACCCTCGGCCAGTGTTTCGCCGGCAATGTAGCGTTTTGCCACCTGCCCGATGATAGATTTTGGAATGATCGGAAGCGCTGTAACGACAGCCTTATTGAGCACAGACATAAAAATTAGTGTTGATACGACTTAATTTCATAATTCAAGTGCCGTCAATATAGCCAGCCAAGCGCGGAAAAGCAACAGAGAATGGAGCATTTATGAGATAATTTGCAGATTCAGGAATTTCTATTGCAGTTTAAACGCGAAAATGCAAAAAGAGACGGTAAAAATAGAACGAGAATGTACGGCGGCTTGGTTTTGCGCTTACACTTCTAAAAATAAATCGCAGTAAATTTTATCCCAATTCTTGTCCGGATAAGCGGCAATAAAATCTGGAATAGGCGTTCCGCCATCTGCAAGTGTTGCGCCCAGTGTGTGGTCGGATAATAAATTTTGCAAGCGGTCAAATTCCCGGCGAATCCATAATGCTGCTTCGTGTGCATTCAATAAATGATTGGTATTGACGATGGAGGCGACGGGTTTAATTTTCAAGAACCATCCTTCAAGACCGTTGCCGGCGGCAAGGACTACGCCATCAAGCGGAGAAAGAATGCGAAGGGAAGAATCACCTTTTTTCATGTTCCATGCTTTGCCGTTCAATTCTAATGTTGTTCCAACGGATGGAAGTTCGATGGAATCCGGCGAACTCATCAGCCGTTGTGCAAAATCATCGAGGCCGATCGTGAATGTCCCGTCGTCTTCGCGTTTGATCCACGTGTGCCCGCGATGATACATACGATCAGAGGGAAGTGAAAATCCGTAGATCGTTTCGAACGATGGACTCGATATCGTTTCCGGTGTTGTTGCTTGTTGTGCAAGGCATTGTGCGTGGAACGGGCATGACCGGCAATCGAACCCGTTATCGCATGTTCGTTGTGGTAATTCACCGCTTAACTCGTGCCGGCATGCTCTTGCCGATATTGGTAAATCGTGAAAATCGATTTCCCATCGAATGGCATCGATGCTGCGCGTCCGCATCGCGCGCCGCGTGCGGAGCATCGAAGCGATCAGTGTTACGCCGATGATGATGGCAACGAAAAAAAATAATCCTAAAAAAATAACGGTGCCTACATTCCATTGAAAGCCATAAATAAACGGAAACATACAAACTCCTTATGCAGATTGAAGCTCACGCTCTTGCGGGAAGAGTGTGAGGTAACGAAACGAACATGAATATAAAAGAACACCGTACGCCAGCACGGCAAGAAACATGGTAATTTCCTGCCAGCTTGGTGTGTAGGTAAGATATCGATCGAACGGCAACGTCGGCAATGCCAATGTCTGGATGGTCATAACAAAACGATTCAGGACAATGCCAGCGCAAGCAAGTGTCGCGGCAAGAACAAGCCATACAGTCTGTGAACGGACTTTTTTACGCAACAACATTATTGCGGGAAGCCAGCCGCACACAACGACTTCAACAATTAAAATCCATATACCGAACGAACCATACCTGTAGAAATCGCCGGCAGTAAATCCTAATGATGGGGCAATGTTGTGCAGCCATACGAACGTATCGATGGATTTAAAAATGATATAGATGAATAAAAGAACTCCAGATATTTTTCCAAGTTCTTGCAGCACTTCCGGCCGAACCAGCTTCTTTTTCGAAATTTTTGAAACGAACCATGTCGTGACCAGAATAAAACTCGGTCCCGCTGCTGCTGCCGAAACAATAAACAAAAAGAATGTCGTCGGCCAGATGCCAATGGCGGGCCGATAGGCGAATGGCCTTGCGGTGAGGACGCCGTATAATCCGCCGAGCGAACCCTGATGAAAGAGGGACAAAAATGTCCCGACAGCGGCAAAGACGACCATCACTTTGTGCAATTCATATTCGAACACGAGCATCGATGGAATATTTTTAATTTGCCGATTCTTAAGAAGAATGGGAATGTATTCTATTGCTAACACCGTGAGATAACATGTGAGGCAGAATGTAACTTCTGTGAGCATCGAATGAACATTCGGATACCAGAATGTGAACCATGCGCGCAGCGGCTGTCCGACATCCACCATCAATGCTGCGACAGCGCCGCTGTAGCAAATGAGGCCGAGCACAACCGCGCTGTTGATAACTGCTTTTAATTCTTTTCGTTTCATGATATACAGCAGGAATCCGGTAAAAAATGCACCGGCGCCAAGCGCGATCACGGATAAATCTAAATAAATCCACAGCCCGAATGCAAAGCGGTTATCCATATTGGTCTGGTTTAAACCTTTTGCAAGGCAAAGATATGCCGCATAGATACCGACAATCAAAAGCACAATCCACGGAAGCAACCAGAGGAAAAAATTCTTCTGTGACGTTCTCGTTACTCCGCGTGCGATGAATCGCTTATCCATGGTGCTGCTCCTTGAGTTCGGCGGAAATTTTTGCGTTAAGTTTTTCCCGCACCCACGGTTGTGTGGAACGGAAATATACTTTGGGCTGTGTGTTGAGCTGTTCGAGCAAACGAAATGATGCTCCATCGTGTGCGAGTATTGCCACTTCGCTTTCCGTATCGGCGAGATTACCAAAACGAATCGCTCTGGTCGGACAGGACTCCACACACGCAGGAATATAATCGGCTTCATTGATTTCATGATTGCCTTGCGCTGCTGCTTTCGCACGTGCTGCCTGCAATCGTCCGTGACAGAAATTACATTTTTCCACGATGCCGCGCATCCGTGTGGACACATCGGGATTCAAAGTTTGTTCCATTCCGTTTTCCCATTTGGGATCCCACCAATTAAAATATCGTGCATGATACGGACACGCGGTGATGCAATATCGGCATCCAAGACAACGAACGGGAATTTGTGCGACGATGCCTGTTTCTGTATCATACTCCACTGCATTTTGCGGGCAGACAGATTCGCACG
>DATKMP010000167.1:0-6412 GCA_035541775.1 Bacteroidota bacterium
GCATGCGGCGGAATGAAAAAAATTCCCAGGGCTTGTTCCCATGGAGGCAGGTGAAGAACGATGGAAAAAATATTCTATGCGTCATTCAATTCTAAGATTGGAACCATTTACGTTGCTTCAACAGAAGTTGGGGTTTGTAAGATCAGTATTCCTGCACAAACGAAAAAAGAATTTCATGCATGGCTTCAGATGCACAGCAATGGCGCTGAAGTAACCGAATCCATCTCAAAGAACCGCCTGATTATTGACGAGATCAATCGGTATCTCGATCGTCGTCTGGTAAAATTTCACAGCAAGCTCGATCCGCTGGGCACAGAATTTCAACGCTCCGTATGGGAACAATTAAAACGAATCAAATACGGCGAGACGATTACCTACAAGCAACTTGCACATCGTATCGGACTTGCGAAAGGATTTCAAGCGGTCGGCCGGGCGAATGGCGCCAATCCATTGCCGATTGTCGTCCCTTGTCACCGCGTGATCGGTTCGGATTCGAAGTTAGTCGGTTACGCAGCGGGGTTGAAGACGAAAGAATTTTTACTGCGCCTTGAAGGCGCATTACAAGCATAAGCCGGGACTTGCCCTCGCAGTAATTTTTGCTTACCATTTCTCTGTAGTAATTTGAGAAAATATTAGCAAGAAGTTCCAAAACGTTTATTCCCACTTGAAGTATATAAACTTCTTCTGAGTAGAGTACTGAGAAGAAAAATTATTATTGCGCGAATGATCGCCAAAGGAATTCTATTTTTGAAACGTTGATAGTGATTTTTCGTTAATGAAATTTCTCCGAGATTTAAATGATGTGCAGCAGCAAGCCGTGCAGGCGGCCAACGGCCCCGTGATGATTATTGCCGGTGCCGGAAGCGGCAAAACGCGCGTGCTGACGTACCGCATTGCGTATTTACTTTCGTGTGGTGTTCCGCCGTATCAAATTCTAGCATTGACCTTTACGAATAAAGCAGCGAACGAAATGAAAAATCGCATTGCTGCGTTGGCGGGCGAACATGCGCGCGATTTGTGGATGGGAACATTCCATTCTATTTTTGCGCGTGTCCTGCGGAAAGAATGCAAGCATCTCAATTTTACTTCGTCGTTCACGATTTATGATTCGGATGATTCGTTGAATGTGATTAAAAAAGTTATGTCCCGATTAAATATTTCGACACAACAATTTGCGCCGCAGGCAGTTCGTTCCCGCATCAGTATGGCGAAAAACCAATACCTTTCGCCGGATAAATTTGCAGCACTGGCCCATGATTTTTTTGATGAAAAAGCATCAACGATTTATCAAGAATATCAAAAAACGTTGCAGCAAAGCAATGCGATGGATTTTGATGATTTGCTGGTCAAACCGGTAGAACTGTTCGAGAAGCATAAAGATATTTTAGAAAAATATCAGCAGCGGTTTAAATTTATTTTGGTGGATGAATTTCAGGATACGAACAGCACGCAGTACCGGATGGTGAAACTGCTCGGCAGTGCGCACAACAATATTGCCGTCGTCGGCGATGACGCGCAAAGTATTTATTCGTTCCGCGGCGCCGATATTCGGAATATTCTTGACTTCGCCAAAGATTTTCCCGATTGCAAAACGTTTCGTTTGGAACAAAACTATCGTTCGACGAAATCGATTATCGCCGTTGCCGATAAATTGATCCGATACAATAAAGAACAAATCAAGAAACATCTCTGGACAAATAATGTCGAAGGTGATCCGATCAGCGTCATTCAATGTATGGATGATCGGGAAGAAGGTGCGCACATCGTTCATGCCATTCAGGAAGAATGTCATAAACGGAATCTCAATCTAAAAGATTTTGCCGTCTTATACCGCACCAATGCACAATCGCGTGCACTGGAAGATGTGTTTCGGCGCAGCGCGATTCCGTACAATATCGTCGGCGGGATCAGGTTCTACGAACGAAAAGAAATTAAGGATGTGCTTGCCTATTGGCGATTGATGGCGAATCCTGCCGACACGGAAAGTCTCTTGCGCATTATCAATTATCCTGCGCGCGGCATCGGCGATACGAGTTTGGAATATTTGCGGAGATTTGCTGCTGAAAAAAAGTTGTCCATGTTTGATGCGCTCGCCAGAGCCGATGACGTTGTTGAATTGACCGACCGTGCGAAATCGAATTTTAAACAGTTCAAAGCGTTGATCGAAAAATATCGATCGCTTCGCCCGCAAATGTCGCTGAGTGAATGGGCGCGTTCGTTGGTGGACGAACTCGGCATTCTGTCGATGTTCAAAGAGGAACGAACCGCGGAATCGATGAATCGCTGGGAGAATGTGCAGGAATTGCTGTCTGCAATCTCAGAATACAGCCACGAACATCAAGACGCAACGCTGGAATCGTTTTTAGAAGAAGTTGCGCTTGTTGCGGATATCGATCAATGGGAAGGCGAAAAAAATGCTGTCACGTTAATGACGCTCCATGCAAGCAAGGGTTTGGAATTTCCTGTGGTGTTCATCGCGGGCTTGGAAGAAGGATTGCTGCCATTTTATTCCAGCACAAGCGAATCTTCCGATGTTGAAGAAGAGCGCCGGTTGATGTATGTCGGTATTACGCGCGCAGAACAAAAATTATATATCACACATACCAAAATGCGGTACCGGTTCGGCGACGTAACATATCCGAGCGAATCACGATTTCTTTCAGAACTCGGCATCGCTCACATTGAAAAAATCGGAACACATTCCGTGCAGAAACAAACTGCCGGCTCAATGTTCGCTTTCGATTCTGCAAAACATAAAACACGTCAACCACTCGTCCGAAAAGCATTGAACGATGAAGCTTTCGCCGGCGATACCATGCCGGATTACGAATCTGAATCGCAAGAACCGCACGTCACGTTGAAGCGGGGCATTGTTGTGCAGCATGAACAATTCGGCAAAGGAAAAGTCATCGAAGTCAACGGCAATGGCGAATCGCAAAAAGTGGTTGTCCGGTTCGATGCATACGGTTTGAAAACGTTGATAGCAAAGTACGCAAAATTACGCCCGGCTTAAATGGAGACCATGCAATGACACACGAACAGCAGATAAAAGAGCTAACAATGATTCCCGGCGTCGGTAAATCCATCGCAAACAATTTGTGGAATATCGGCATTAAAACTGTTGCCGATTTGCGGGGAAAGCAGCCGGAGAAGTTATACCAGAAACTCGAAAAGCATGAAGGCATGCCGCAGGATCGTTGTGTGTTGTACGTCTTTCGTTGCGCCGTCTATTTTGCAGAAACAGAAAACGAAACACGCGATCCGGAAAAATTAAAATGGTGGAACTGGAAAGATAAAAAATAAATCATTCTGCGTTTAATCCCTTCCTTTATTGTGAACTCGAAGAATAATTCCAGATTGCATCGCACATCTGGCGGAAATAAATCATGACAAAATCGTGCGCGTGAGTTCAAAAAAAAATTCCATTCAGATCAATCTTCCAAAATAGAGCTATCTCTTACCGATGAAACAAAAAGACAATGTCTGTTAATAGACATTTGTCTATTTTTCGTAGTTATCAATTGTGATAAGCTCAAAAATCCCAAAATTTATAATAAATAATCAGCATTTCAGATTCGATAATTTGGTACGAATATTGAAGATTTATTGAGACATCGGCATTTCGTCGATATACTTGATGAAGAGAATGACAAACGTAGTGAATGAATTTAACTCTTTTTGATAAAGGGGATATCTATGCAATGGTTTTATAATTTAAAAATTCGTACGAAATTATTTATCACCTTTGGAATAATTCTTATGTTAACGGCGAGTCTCGGTCTTTTTTCAATAAGAAAGTTATCAACGGTCAATAATGGCACAATCGATATTGCCACCAATTGGCTTCCAAGTGTTAAAGTCCTCAGCGATATCAATTATATGTTTGCCCGTCTTCGCGTCTCTCAGTTTCAAATTCTTCTTTCGAACACCCAGCAAGAAATTCAAAAATACGAGAACGATGTGGAAGAGAGATTGGGAACGATACGCAAGTATCAAAAAATATATGAGCCATTGATTTCTTCCCATGAAGAATCCTCCGGATATGAAAAATATAAATCGGATTTGGAACTATATGTCAGCCAGGGTCACCAGCTCGATGATCTTGTTCACAGCAATAAAAGACCGGAATCCATCAGCTGGATGCGTGTGGATATGAAGGCGCAGTACGATAAAGTGGTTGCAGATCTGAATGTGTTAATCAATCTCAACAATAAAGGCAGCGAGGAATCCGCAAAATTGAGTGCAGATACTTTTGTGTCGTCACGGACAGCGATTATTGTCGTTCTCATTATTTCTATGGGATTGGGATTGCTGCTTGCATTGTTTATTACGCGCACCATTTCCCAGCCGTTGAATGAAATGGGCAGACAAGCGGAAGTCATCGCTTCTGGCGATTTGACTGTTCTCGTTCACCATCAATCGCATGACGAAATTGGAAAGCTTGCAGAATCGTTTCGAAAAATGGTCAACGGATTACGGGAAACGTTGCAACAAGTGATGACTTTGTCTTCGGCCGTGGCGAGTGCGAGTTCAGAAATTTCCAGCAGTACGGAAGAAATGGCTGCCGGCGCACAAGAACAAACCAGTCAAGCAGGGGAAGTGGCAAGCGCCGTGGAAGAAATGACGAAGACGATTATCGAAAATTCGAAGAACGCCGGTAGTGCTGCAGCGACAGCGCGGCAGGCAAAACAATCTGCGGAACAGGGCGGACGTGTTGTTGATCAAACGATTCGTGGAATGAAAGAAATAGCCAAGGTGGTACGAAAATCCGCATCGACCGTACAGGAGTTGGGAAAATCCAGCGATCAAATCGGCAAAATTATTTCTGTCATCGATGATATCGCCGATCAAACCAATCTACTTGCGCTCAATGCTGCGATCGAAGCTGCGCGAGCAGGTGAACAAGGAAGAGGATTTGCCGTTGTCGCGGATGAAGTTCGCAAGCTCGCCGAACGAACGACGAAGGCGACGAAAGAAATAGCCGATATGATTAAAAAAATTCAAAGCGATACCAAAGGCGCCGTCATTTCGATGGATGAAGGAACGAGTAAAGTCGATGAAGGCATTGCGTTCGCAGACCAAGCCGGAGTAGCGTTAAAAGAGATTGTTGCCACATCGCAACAACTGACAGATATGGTTGCGCAAATAGCCGTAGCGAGCGAACAACAATCAAGCGCCAGTGAACAAATCAGCAAAAATGTTGAAGCGATCAGCGCCGTGACGAGTGAAACCGCGACCGGCAATCAGCAAATTGCCCGCGCTTCCGAAGATTTAAATCGGTTAACGGAAAACTTACAGCAGCTTGTCGAACGATTCAGACTCGATCAAGCGGGAACACATCGACAACAAACCAAGGCAGCGGGAATGTCCAGAGAAAAAGGAAAGGCATCTGTCGCCGTTCGTGCCAGCGGAAAATTCGTAACGCATTAGTTGTGAAATTTAGGGAACGATCCCCCATACCTGCGGGCAGTCGTTGGTGTGAGGGATTTTTTTATTTTCAACTTCTTATTCGTTGCATCCGTCGGAGTTGTTTTATACATTCCTAAAAGAATATGAATGGAGTGATGAACACAATGGAGAAACAAGAAATCCTGGATGCATTTTTATTCCGGCATGCATGCAAAGAATTCGATCCCAACAAAAAAATACCGGAAGAAGATTTTCAATTTATTTTAGAAGCGGCGCGGCTTTCGCCAAGTTCGTTTGGATTTGAGCCGTGGAAATTTATCGTGGTCAACGATAGGGTGTTACGGGAAGCGTTGAAGGTCGTGACCTGGGGCGCACAAAAAACGCTGCCTACTGCAAGCCATTATGTCGTTATCCTTGCGCGCACGAAGCAGGATATGCTTTCCGATTCGGCATACATTCAATCGATGATGCGCGAGACGCACAAACTGCCGGAAGAAGCAAGCACGGCGCGGACGAAGAAGTACGCAAACTTTTTGGAAAACGATTTTAAACTATTAGAAAGCGAGCGAGCAATTTTTGATTGGGCTTCCAAGCAAACGTATATTGCACTTGGCAATATGATGACCGCAGCTGCATTGATTGGTATCGATTCGTGCCCGGTAGAAGGATTTAATCGGGCAGACGTGGATCGCGTTCTTGATTCTCAAGGATTGTTGGAACATGGAAGGTTCGCTGTTTCTTTGATGGTGGCATTCGGTTACCGGATCAACGAACCGAGACAAAAAACACGGCAGCCGCTTGATGTCATTGTAAAATATTATTGATGCATTCCAATCCAATCTTCATGAGTTTCAACTTTCTGACGACATTGTCAAAGAAATGCGCACCGATCCGGTGGTCTGGAATTATTTTATCAAGATGACAGCGAAAAAAAGTTCGGAATGGTGAAGTGATGGAATGAAAAAATTACTTCCACCTTGGTAGGTCATACTCCGCGAAACTA
>DATKMP010000168.1:0-3648 GCA_035541775.1 Bacteroidota bacterium
ATTCCTTCCGAGTTCTGCCGGTGTGCGCTTGCGCATCACTGTTCGAACAGCGACTATTGCAGAAGCGGAAGCTCGTCTTCGCGATGTCGAAGCAAAAATCCGTGCGCAGGCAGAAAAATATATTTATGCGATCGACGACACGGAATTAGAAGAAGTCGTCGGAACTTTGTTGGCCGAAAAAAAATTGTCGCTCGCTGTCGCCGAATCATGCACCGGCGGATTAATTGCAGATCGTATTACAAATATTTCCGGCAGTTCCAATTATTTTGAACGCGGAATTATTTCTTATTCCAATGAATCAAAAACGCAAGAACTTCATGTTCCTGAAAATCTCATCCAACAATATGGCGCCGTAAGCAAAGAAGTTGCGGAAGCAATGGCTGAAGGAATTCGCAAAACATCGGGTGTCAATATCGGAATTTCCACTACCGGTATTGCCGGTCCGACCGGAGCAACACAGGAGAAACCGATTGGATTGGTGTGGATCGGTTATTCGGATGCGAAATCGACATTTGCCATAAAATTTATTTTTAACGGCGAACGGCGCATTGTTAAAGAACGTGCCGCACAAGCAGCGTTGGAATTACTGCGAAGAAAATTACTGAACATCTCATTGTAAATATGTCGACCATTCGAACATTTATTGCTCTGCCGGTTTCATCCGATGTACAACGCTGGATTAGCGGTGTGCAATCCGATCTTCGAAACACACAAGCACAGGTAAAGTGGGAAACTGAATCTCAGTTTCATATTACATTAAAATTTCTTGGCGATATAGATTCGTCGCTGGTCGAACCAATTTCAGATGCGTTACAGCAATCATTTGTTCAGTTTCATCAGTTTGATTTGATGTTCCAACGTCTCGGTGCATTCCCGGATTCCTTTAATCCAAAAATTATTTGGATAGGAATTCAATCTCATTCAGCATTAATATCGCTCCAACACACGATAGAACAGACATGCGAAACATTCGGAATTCCTAAAGAATCCCGTTCATTTCATCCTCATATCACCTTAGGCCGCGTAAAGGGATTGAAAAATATTCATCGCTTGACAGATGCGATAAAAACAGGTATTTTTGAACCAATGCAAGTTCACTGTCACGAGATTGAATTGATGAAAAGCGATTTGTCTCCGGATGGTGCAACTTATACGAAATTAAAATCGTTTCCACTACACACTTAAACACCGGAGAATTTCATGTCCGAAACCAACAAAGAAGCAAAACTGCAAGCGCTAAAAATCGCCATCGACCAAATTGAAAAACAACATGGCAAAGGTTCGATTATGCGTTTGAACGAGGGCCCGATTGCCAAAATCGATTCCATCTCGACCGGTTCCATTTCGCTCGATGCCGCACTCGGTATCGGCGGCATTCCTCGCGGGCGCGTAGTGGAAATTTACGGGCCAGAATCTTCCGGTAAAACTACAATTTGTCTGCATGTAATTGCGGAGGCACAAAAATCCGGCGGTGTCGCGGCGTTCATCGATACGGAACATGCATTAGATATCGGTTACGCAAAAAAACTCGGTGTCGATGTCAACAGTCTTTTACTTTCGCAGCCGGAGTACGGAGAGCAGGCGCTCGAAATTGTTGAAACACTTGTACGAAGTAATGCCATCGACGTGATCATTGTCGATTCTGTTGCTGCATTGACGCCGCGCGCAGAAATCGAGGGCGAAATGGGCGATCCTACGATGGGCGTCCAAGCGCGTTTGATGTCGCAAGCGCTACGCAAACTTACTTCGGCAATTAGTAAATCGAAAACCACCGTGATGTTCACCAATCAATTGCGCCAAAAAATCGGCGTGATGTTCGGCAATCCTGAAACCACAACGGGCGGCAATGCGCTGAAATTTTATGCCTCCGTACGAATGGATGTTCGACGCATTGAAGCATTGAAAGATGGCACGAATGTCATCGGCAATCGCACACGCGTCAAAATCGTAAAAAACAAAGTCGCACCTCCGTTCCGCGAAGCACAGTTCGATATTTTATATAATGAAGGCATTTCCAAACTCGGCGATTTGATCGATACGGCCGTCGAACAAAATATTATTGCCAAGAGCGGATCATGGTTTTCGTACAAAGATGACCGCATCGGCCAGGGACGCGACGCTGTGAAAACATTTTTACTTTCCAGCCCTGCAACAGTAAAAGAAATCGATATGGCGCTGCGACAAAAACTTGGATTGATTCCCGACGATGCTGCTCCGGCAAAAACAGAACAGCCGGCAGCAGTGAGTTCAAAAAAAAGTAAATCGAACTGACGGTGATCATCACCAACATTCGGCGTGTGCGCGGCCGGAAACCGCGGTATATGATCGAGTTCGACCATGCTCCGGCGCTTGAAGTCAGCGATTGGACGATCGGGCGTTTCGGAGTATGCACAGGCGATGAAATCGACGACCTCAAACGGTCGCAGATTGCAACGGCTGAAGCAGAAGCACAGGCAAAAAATATTGCCATCAACTTTCTTTCGTATCGTCCTCGAAGCAGAAAAGAAATTGAACGACATTTATTGAAAAAGGGATTCGACGATTCCATCGCCGCACACGCTGCCGAGAAATTGCAGACGCTCGGAATGATCGACGACCTTGCGTTTGCACGGATGTTTGTTCGTGACCGCTTACAGCGTAAAAAATTCGGATCTGCGCTTCTTCGGCAGCACTTGATACAAAAAGGCATTGCCCGTGCCATTGTCGATATGGTATGCACGGAACTTGTAACGCCGGATCAACAAAAGCAAGCGGCGTTGGAAGCAGCGACAAAACATCGACAACGTTCGCGGGATGACAAACGAAAAAAAATGTTTTCGCCTATAGAAGCGCAAAAACAAAAAAAAAGACTTTTCGATTTTCTCATACGCCGCGGATTTTCTATCGATCTCGCACGGCAAACCGTTGAAACTATTTTCTCGAAGGATTGACTATGACAAAGTCCATCGCCAATAAACCGTTCATCAAAGTACTCTTCATCATCGGCATTATCATTCTTGTCCTGTGGATTGCTTCATTCGTTCCTGATCTTGTCCTCACGCTCATCGTTTCTACCTTGCTTGCATTTATTCTTCAACCGATCGTACGATTTATGGAATTTCATTGGGGCATGCGACGCAGTATTGCGATTGCCATCGTGTTTTTGGTACTTGGAGGCAGCATCGTCGGCGGATTGATCTATCTTGTCCCATTTCTCGTTGCTCGCATCAGCACAATGTATGGACAATTGCAACAGTTCCCGCTCGAGCAAAAACTCACGCTTGCACTCGGCGAAATCACAAAACACATTCCTTTCGTCGATCAGTCGTCGCTTACAGAACAGGTTCACGCCAATTTGCAAAAGCTGATGCAAATGCTCGGTGAACTCGGCAGCGCGGCTGCGTCGTATCTTGTCAACATCGTCATCGTTCCATTCATCACGTACTTCATCCTTGCCGAAGGCGATATCGGAATCAAAAAATTCGTCGAACATATTCCCAATAAATATTTCGAAATGGTGTTGAATGTCATTCACAAATTGCAACGCGAATTGACGTCGTATCTGCGAGGGCTGCTGTTAGAATCATCCCTCGTCGGATGTATTTCCATCGTCGGCTTGACGATCATCGGCGTGCCGTATGCCATCGTTCTGGGCATATTCACGGGCGT
>DATKMP010000169.1:0-5632 GCA_035541775.1 Bacteroidota bacterium
GGAACCGCTCGTTGCCATCAACCACAAGCACACGCAATGCAAAAGGATTGACATTGGCGGCATCTTTTTGCACCACTTTCGTCGATGTATTTATTGCTTCCATCGCTTTCGCGACGCGAGCATTAAAATCTTTGATATCGATCGGCTTGGCAATGAACCCGGCAATTCCAAGTCCCACCAGTTTTTGCACTTGTTCCTTTTCCTGTGTGGCGGTAAATATCATCACGGGAATATTTCCATACACCGGATCAGAACGTAAGATTTCCAGACATTCCATGCCACCCATCACCGGCATATTGATATCGAGAAAAATAAGATCAGGAAATTCATCGGCGATCACTTGAAGCCCTTGAAGTCCATCGGCCGCTTCCAGAATGGTGACACCGTGTTTTTGCGAAAAGTATCTCCGTAATAAAGCACGAATGGTGATGTCGTCATCAATAACGAGAATTTTCATATTCTTCCGGCTAATCGTTTATGCCATCGCTGTTTCTTGCATATCGTTGCCCACTGCAACCTCTTTGCTTCTTCCTCTGGTGTGATAGTATAGGAAATGAATGGTAAGAAAACAACTTTCCTTTGAAGTTGCCTTTCCGCAGCACAAACAGCGACATATATTTCTTGCTTCTTAATAATCGATTGATCACTTTAAGGCATCAGCTATCTTGAACAACAATTTTCTACAACGTTTTCCGGATACGATGGTCATTTCGATGAACGACTTTTCTCACGATTTAGTGAAAGGATTTTTATGAACTGGCAATTCTTTTTATTTCCGCTTATCATCTTCGGCGTGCTGTTGTATAGCATCTGCCAAAAAAGTATCCCGAAAAACGCAAATGCCCTCCTTGTTATTGCGTCGGCCTATTTTATTGCGTTCACGGTGAGCATCGTTGTTTTTCTGCTGAAGGGAAACATAAAAAATGCGCTGATAGAATTCAGCGGACAAAAATGGCTGCCCGTGATTTTGCTGGGATTATCGCTGCCGATGGTCGAGTTCGGATTTTTATTTATCTATCGCTTTGGCTGGAAGATCAGTACCACGGCGCTTATTACAAATTCTTTTTCGATGATCGGGCTTGCGCTGCTCGGCGTGTTGTGGTATAAAGAAGAATTGAGCGCCTTGAATGTGGTCGGCATTTGTTTGAGCGTTGCGGGAATTATTTGCGTGAATATACGATGATTCGTTCACGACAACGCTTTATGTGAGAAAATTATTTATGAAATCACTTGAACAAATTTTATCTTCGTATGCATGGTTCGACCATATGGAAGGTATGAAATTTGTCGAAACGCACCGCGATGCATTCCGCACATCCGGCCACTGGCTGTTTTTACCGAAAGCAATTTCTTCATTTCATAAAGTAACAAACACCGCCGAGTTGTGGTTCATTCACGAAGGAAAACTTCTTCTTCATATACTGACACCGGATGGGAATCATCGGCAAGTAATGCTCGGCACCGATCTGCAGGCGGGAGAACAACCAGCAGTAGAAATTCCTGCCGATTGCTGGCAGGCAGCAGAATTACCGGAAAGTGTGGCGTTTGCATTTGGTACGAATGTTTGTGCGCCGGCGTTTTCGTACGAATGTTTTATTTCGGCAGATCGGAATTTATTATCGAAGGAATTTCCTTTGCATCACGATTTGATACTGCGATTGACACACGATAACGAAAAATAATTTTCACCCATCCCACCAACGGAGCACAACAATGAAGTACCGTTACCATCACATCGGCATACCGACAAACAAACCTATGGCAGGCGAGAAATATTTGCAGGATTATAAATTGTATCACTGCGGATACGAAGAAAGCGAATTCGGCATCGAGTGGATGCGGTACGAACAGGATTGCCCTCTGCCGGAGTTGGTCAAAACTGTTCCGCATATCGCGTTCGAAGTGGACGATGTGTTCGAGGCAATCAAAGGAAGAACCGTAATCATCCCGCCAAACGAGCCCTCCGCGGGAAACATCGTCGCCTTCATCGAAGAAAACGGTGCACCGATTGAGTTGATACAGACAGCAAAACATTCTTTGTAAGGACACACGGCCGTGTGTCCCTTCTTTTTCGTTTGCAATTGGCATACGGATTGCTGATATTTGAACAACGCTCATTGCAATAGTTTTGGTTGGTTGTGTGCGGTGAAGCGAAGCGGCGTTGAGAAAAGATGAAGATGAAAAAATTACAAAACATTTGATATCTAATACGTAGTTAGGCACGTTGCAAAAGAAACGGGAAAATTATTATGAAATTACAATACTTCTTATTGTTGCCATTTATTCTTGGAAATTCCACTCAATTAACAAAATCAGACGAACCGTCTGAAAAACAGTTTGTGCAAATCTATTTTCAGGAAACGGGAGATGTTCTCAACACGTTTGATAAAACATTGAGATCTGGATTAGTAACAGGCTGGGTAGAAATTCCATTCTGGCTCACTAAGCATGAGCAAGATACAATATTGGCCAAAGTAGAAGAAATCAAATTCTTTACTTTCCCAGACACTATCAAGAAAGCACAAAACGCTTTTGTACAACCATATTTTGGTCCAAAAATTTTGAGAATAAAATATAAGAATCTTGACAAAAAAATTATTTGGGATTATCCTGCGGCGAAAGAATATCAATCTTTTGATTCAATGTTGATGGAACTGCAAAATCTAATTGATTCAATTATAACATCCAAAGAAGAATATAAAAAACTTCCGGCTCCACATCAGGGATATCAATAGGCAACGTGCCTAACAGTTGCCCACCGACTACGGTGGGTAAACAAGCTCGGCTTATTCAGATGATTTCATCACGCATCAACGTAAAACAATTCGTCCAATAAGTCACAAGCTACAGCTTATGTTTGTCCTATGTCTACTGCTCCTTTACCTTCTCTCCTCACCGCATCGCCTTTTTTACCTCTGCAACCCATTTAAAAATATCTGCAAGCGGAGTTTGTGCTTCAAGTTTTTGTATCAGTGCACTGCCGATGATCACGCCATCGGCATCGCGGGAGACTCTCTGAGCATCTTCTGGAGTCCGAATACCAAAACCGACAAGCACCGCGTTCTTTTTTGCGTTGCGTTTCACGCGCTGCACGTACGCATGAATATCGCTGGCACTTCCCTTTCCGGTTACGCCGGTCGTGGAGACGCAATACAAAAATCCGGACGAGTGCGCATCCAATTCCCGGATGCGTTTCTCTTCCGTCGTGGGACTGACAAGCAAAATATCAGCAAGAGTATTTTTCTGCGTAAGCGCGAAATATTTTTCAGATTCTTCCAACGGCACTTCCGGCAAAATCACGCCATCGGCACCTGCTTGCGCTGCATCGGCAAAGAATTTTTCCGCACCGTAATGAAGAATCGGCGTAAGATATCCCATAAGAATGATCGGCACGGAAGTTTGCCGGCGAATTTCTTGAATCTGTCTCAAAATAATTTCCAGCGTAATACCGTTGTGAATCGCGCACAACGAACTTGCCTGAATCACCGGACCGTCGGCGAGCGGATCGGAATACGGCATGCCGATCTCAATAATGTCCGCACCTGCCCCGGCAAGTTTCGGAACAAGCGTGACGGCCGTTTCCAGCGATGGAAATCCTGCAGTGGTGAACAGCACGAGCGCTTTTTCTTGTTTCGCTTTCAGTGCCGCAAGCGTTGATTCAATACGATTGGTTTTCATAATATTATTCTCCTAAGGACACAATAAATCATGTCCATACAATTTTTCTATTGCAATGAATTGCATTATAATTTTTATTCAACACTCAAGAATGCCCGCCTGCCGGCAGGCAGGAGTGTTTTACCAAATTACTCATTGGCTCAATGACTCATAGATTCATAACTCAACGACTTTCTACTTCAATCTCTCCATATATGTTCCCATATCTTTATCGCCGCGGCCGGAAAGGCAGACGATAACTGATTCGCTTTTCTTTGTCATCGGAATCAGCGTTTCCAAGTATGCAAGCGCGTGGGAAGATTCTAATGCGGGAATAATTCCTTCCGTTTGCGAAAGCAATTGCGCCGCGTTCAACGCTTGTTCATCGGTCACAGCAAAATACGAAACGCGTTTGCTGTCTTTCAATGAACTATGTTCCGGTCCAACACCGGGATAATCCAATCCCGCAGAAACGGAATGTGCAAGCGAAACCTGTCCGTGTTCATCCTGCAATAAATAACTCAGCGTGCCATGCAAAATTCCCGGCGATCCTTTTGTGAGTGTTGCCGCATGTTTTTCTGTGTCCAATCCCAGTCCTGCCGCTTCCACACCGATAAACTTGACACGATCATTGATGAACGGATAAAACATGCCCATCGAATTGCTGCCGCCGCCGACACACGCAAGAACATAGGACGGAAGTTTTGCAAACTGTTTCTTCGTTTCTTTCCCGATGATGGATTGGAAATCGCGCACCATCATCGGATACGGATGCGGCCCGACAACAGAACCGATGACATAAAATGTATCCTGCACATTCGTTACCCAATCACGGATGGCTTCACTCGTGGCATCTTTCAATGTCTTGCTGCCGGTTCTCACCGTCACGACTTCTGCGCCGAGCATTTTCATGCGATACACATTCAATGCCTGCCGGTGCACATCCTCTTCGCCCATATACACCACACATTGGTAACCGAACTTTGCCGCAACGGTTGCCGTTGCAACGCCGTGTTGGCCTGCGCCGGTTTCTGCAATAATACGCCGCTTGCCGGAACGCTGTGCCAGCAGCATTTGCCCGACAACGTTATTGATTTTATGCGCACCGGTGTGGCACAAATCTTCACGCTTCAAATAAATTTTTGCTTTACCGTAATGCGCCGTCAGACGATCCGCAAATGTAAGCGGTGTCGGACGACCGGCATACTCTGTTAAAATAGAAATATATTCCGCATGAAATTTCGGATCGCGTTTTGCTTTGCGATATAATGCTTCCAGATCGTACAACGCACCCATCAGCGTTTCGGGAACGTAGCGTCCGCCAAACGTACCGAAGTATCCGTTGCTATCCGGAGCGGAATAGTGTTGTTTCTTTTTCATTACTTCCTCTATACTAATCGTTTCAATTCATCAAATAACATTTTTAATTTTACGGAATTTTTTTTTCCGGGAGCAGATTCCACACCGCTGTTCACATCGATACCGAATGGTTGTACCGTTCTAACAGCAGCGGCAATATTTTGCGGATTCAATCCGCCGCTTAAAATAATATTTCCATATTGTTTCGCTTCTACTGCGATACGCCAATCGAATGTTTGGCCGGTTCCGCCGTAGGCATTCGTACTATAAGCATCGAGCAAATATGCTGCAGCAGAATATTGTTTTATCGAAGCAACATCGAATGATGGCGAGACACGAAATGCTTTCCACACCGGGATAGAATACTTTGTTGTCTCTTCAGGTGATTCCTCGCCGTGTAATTGCAGATGTGTGATGCCGGTTTGTTCAATAACAGAATGTATTTTTTTCTGTGATTCATTGACAAACACTCCCACTTTTATAATCGATGATGGGAGACGCGAAATGATCGATACTACAGTATCGATGGAAATACATCGCGGGCTTGCTGGAACAAAAATAAATCCAAGCGCATCGGTACCGCATTCAATTGCACATTCTGCGTCATTTAGATTTG
>DATKMP010000170.1:0-3818 GCA_035541775.1 Bacteroidota bacterium
TATATGTCAGTGTTTGTATTGCACAGACCGACAGCGTGTACACTCTTCCGTTTCCCGATGGAACAACGACATCGAAGGGCAACACCATCGATCTGACAATAGCCAACACGTCCTCTCTTTCCGCACAGAATGTTTCCGTGAGTGTCGCCAATATTCCGGACTGGCTTAAATTCGATACGAGTAAACAAACCCTCAGTTCCGTTGCCGGCAGTACGGAACAAACGGCATCGTTTACATTTGCGGTGAGCAAATCCGCTGCGGTAGGCAAAAAGCAAACGCTCGCATTTTCTATTTCAGCAAACGGACAAACATGGACGAAAAATATTTCTGTCAAAGTTGCTCCGCCCGCTTCGTATCAATTGTTTCAGAATTACCCTAATCCATTCAACCCGACAACTACCATTAGTTACCAGCTTTCCCAACCGTGCCATGTTGATGTAAGGGTGTACGATATTCTCGGGAGAGAAATTACAAGCTTAGTCGATGAACGACAGGATGCCGGATACTATCAAAAAGTTTTCAACGCGCAGCGCTTGGCAAGCGGCATCTATTTCGAACGGCTTATTGCAACCGACGGCAGCAACAACAAACATGTGTTCAAGAAAAAAATGTTGATGATAAAATAGACGATCGAAGATTGAAATCAACCGCATTGAATGGATGTGCGTTGTATCAAGCATAAAAATATATTTTCTCGTTCGTATAAATTTATATTCGTCAATTACAAGAGATAACAGGACATCCAAACAACCGAACGATTCGATCCCTTAAAGGGTCGAACCGATAATCCCGAAATCCGTCGAATGCTGAACTCCCTTCCTACGTCAAACAAGTTTTGCCTGTCAACATCATTTCTTAATGCGAAAGCGTGCAAGCATTTTATTTGATGTGAAGGGCTTTTGAAGTTAGGATATCGTTCTGCATGATCGGCTTGTTATTGAAAGGATGAGCTAATTTTTTCACATCAATTTTCTCTCTTGCTTGCTTCTTGTCTTCCGTTTTATAACATTATACATAAACAACTTCAGCAACGAATGAAATCAAATTCTTCAATTCAATCCTCTCGTCTTCTGGTAGAAGTGCGCAACGGCTGGCAGAGCGCCAGGGCGAATGTCGCGCCAGGTCTGGTTATTGTTTTTATCGCCGGTTTGCTGGCGGCAGCTTTTTATCTTTTTCCCGTTGTGAGTGATTCGTTGCAAGGCCTGCAGCGTTTGCGTGTGCATTGGGGAGGATGGTTTTCGATGGCTGCCAGCGCTATCGGTGCGGGCATCATTCCCGGCGTATATTTGATACTCAAGGGTCATGCACGCCGCGGCTGGCGTGCTGGAGTGGATTTATTTTACACGTGCTTTGTCTGGGCTGCATCTGCAATGGTGATTGATCGTTTTTATGCGTTTCAAGATTGGTGGTGGGGTTCTGCGGTAACCTTGCCGATTGTCTGCGGAAAAATGTTAACCGATCAGTTGATCTTTACTCCTTTACTGGGCCTTCAAATTCCGGCGCTCGGTTTTCGTTTCCGAGATATGAATTATGATTTGTTCGCTTTAGCAAATGCTTTGCGCACAGACTGGTTTATAAAAGTCATTGTGCCGATGCTGGTGGCATGCTGGTTAACATGGATTCCCGGCACGCTGGTAGTTTATGCCCTGCCGCTTTCGTTGCAAATTCCTATGATGGTACTTATTCAATGTTTCTTTGCATTGGAAATGGCTTACGCTTCCAGCAAGATGAACGATTCAAACGAAGTTTGGAAATAAAAATGACAAATAAAATAAAAACATGTCGCGAGCGTTTTGGACAAATTGGAGTTTTTGTTATCGACCGTTCTATTGGGCATTGGTCATCTTAGCGTAAGATGAATTCAGTCGAAAAGAATTCCATAGCAGTAATCTTTTTCGGCGCCGGTCCAATTAAAAAACGCTCTCTTCTGTTTTCGCAAAAGAGAGCGTGAAAAAAAATTATCGTGCAAACCCCAGTGCAAAAGAAATTAACGTCATCAACACAAAGACAAGAAACGAAACGCTTATCCCTGCGCCGGTGGATTTTCCGGACAACTTGCTCAATCCAAATCCCGCAACGATTGCTTCCCAGATCGTGAAGATATTGATGGCGGAAAGAATTTTGTGCATGGTGAGCGAGGCATCGTAACTGCCGAACACGGCAAGCGCGGCGCTGGGTGTTGCGCCCATCGTTCCCAATCCCGCCATCATAATGATGGTGACGATGCTGCCAAGGACGCCGATCCATGATGCGATGCCGAAGAGTTCTAAATGTTTTCCATAGCCGGCCGCGGCTTTCAATATGGATTTGTCGGCGAGCCAGAGCAAGAGCGCACCGCCAAAAAAGAAGATTGCCATGCCGATCGTGCCGCCGATAATACCGAAGGCAATCATCATGCCGCTGCCCATCGAATCCATTCGGGATTCAATTTGTTCGGCCTGCTCGGCAGTCATTTTTCCTTCCACGACTCGCTGCTGGAACGCTTTGCTTTGCATTTCCCGCATTTCCACTTTCAAAGAATTGTTGGTGTACAACGTTACGACGGAAGCAATAAGGATGCAGATCGTCACGATCAAGGGCACCACCCACAACGCTGCGGATGAAGCGGATTCTTTCAATCCGTCGAATGCTTCGGCGGGCGAGGTGAAGACATCCATAATAGTTTTTTTCAAAGCTGGCGCTGGAGGCAGAGGAATTTGTTCCATAGTACATCCCTTTCTATTAATAAATAGAGTATGTGAGATCGACCTAAAACTATGTATCAAAAATAAAAAAATATTTTATGAAAACAAATGCTTGAATTGTTATCAATGAATGAATGCCGTTTTTATGTCGATGATGAGCGTCCCTCCGTGATGAAAAAATGGTACTCGAAATCGATCGTGATATTGATTCCGATGAGAAACATCGTTTATTTAGAGTTGAATTTGTTGCCGTGGAACTCCTGCAAGCGGCGATTCGTTGAAATTATTGTCTGAATCGCTCAATCGATGAACTGCATCAAATAAAAAAAGGAGATGACTATGAAAGAATATAATTTATCCATTGAAGGAATGAGTTGCAACCATTGCGTGATGCATGTGAAGAAAGCATTAAGCACGGTCGAAGGAGTGGAAGTAGAAAGTGTGGAAATCGGCAAAGCGCGCGTATGGTTCGATCCGGAAAAAGTTGCGCAGAAAACTTTTGCCGATGCCATTGAAGAAGCAGGATATAAACTTGTTGCCGTGCAGTGAACGATGCGGCAGTTCATATTGAAACGCTGACGATGCCGGTGGAAGGAATGACGTGCGCAAGCTGTGTGGCGCGTGTCGAGCGAACGCTGAAGAAAATCGATGGCGTGGAACGAGCGAACGTCAACCTGGCAACGGAAGCCGTCACGGTTTCGTACGATCCATCGAAAACAGAATTGAACGTACTTGCTTCCGCGGTGGAGTATGCGGGATACAAACTTGTGTTGCCGGAGAAAAAAGCTTCTCAACGATCTTCAAGCGCTTCGCGAGAATCCCGGCAAGAACAATCGTATCAGAAAATCAAACGCGAATTCATATTCAGTATATTGCTTGCCGTCCCGGTCATGATTTTGAATATGATCAGCATGACGTCGTGGTTTATGTCCGCCGTTCCGCTGTCGATGGATGAAGTGAATAAAATTTTATTCATTCTGACCACTCCAATATTATTTATTTCCGGCAAGCGGTTTTACAAACCGGCGTGGAAGCAGGCGCAACATTTTGCGGCAGATATGAATACGCTTGTCACCGTTGGAACCGGCGCCGCATATTTATACAGCACGGCCATTGTTTTATTTCCGGAAATGT
>DATKMP010000171.1:0-14627 GCA_035541775.1 Bacteroidota bacterium
AAAAAAATTGAAAATTAATAAAAACACATCTGAAAAACTCTTTGATTGATGGTTACAGTCTTTGATTATCAAACAAAATACTCTTTTTCCATTAATCCTCTCCTCGTTTGAGGAAGAGAAACGCCGATGGCGTACGAAAGGTGGAAATGAAATAATATTGGGTTGTCGAACCATGCCGCCCAGAAGTGATTCTGCAAGAAAACGGGAGAAAGAAAATATCATAGGGCTGACATTTATCCGCCCTTTTTTGTGTCATGCAGCGTGAACCATTGCCGTGTTTTAATTGCTTGAAGGGGAATGGTACAGTATATTTACTTCGTTGGTTATTTGAAAATTTTTTCAGCAGCAAACTACTTTTAGATCTTTATTAATGAAAGACTCCTATGGCAAATTTTATTGAATCGATTCGAGCAAAAGCAAAACAGTTACATAAACACATTGTGCTTCCAGACGCAATGGATGAACGCGCCATTCAAGCAGCGCGCATCATTACAGATTTAGGCATCGCAAAAATTTCTCTCATCGGAAACGAAATCGATGTTCGCACAAAAGCGAAATCGTTGAATGTAGATTTAAAAAATATCGACGTCGTTGATCCGGAAACATCCGGCAAGGCAGCTGAATTCGCAAACGCATTTTACGAATTGCGCAAAGCGAAAGGCATGACGCCGGACGAAGCGGCAAAAACGATGAAGCGTTCGCTCTTCTTCGGCGCGATGATGGTGCGGCAGGGTCTTGCCGACGGAAGCGTTGCCGGTTCCATTTCTACTACAGGCGATGTACTGCGTGCAGGAATTCAAATTATTGGTATGCCGAAAGGCATGAGCGTTGTTTCGAGTTTCTTCGAAATGGTATTTTCCGATAAAGTGTACACGTTTTCGGATTGCGGCGTTGTGCCCGATCCGACGGCAGAACAATTAGCAGACATCGCCATCAGCGCGGCAGGCAATCACCAAAAACTTACGGGCGAAGAACCACGCGTTGCCATGCTTTCTTTTTCCACCAAGGGTAGCGCATCGCATCCGAAAGTAGAAAAAGTTCAAAAGGCAACAGAACTTGTCAAACAAAAGCGTCCCGATCTCAAAATCGATGGCGAGCTGCAGCTCGATGCCGCCATCGTTCCTTCTGTTGGCTCGCGAAAAGCTCCGGGCAGTACGGTTGCCGGCACAGCAAATGTTTTAATTTTCCCGGATTTAGATTCCGGCAATATCGGTTACAAGTTAACACAACGACTCGGCGGTGCGGAAGCATTGGGACCCATCGTTCAAGGGTTGAATAAACCATGTTACGATCTTTCGCGCGGATGCACTGTAGAAGACATCGTTACAGTTACTGCTATTAACGTTGTCGCGGGAGCAATCTAACGAACTTGGCTGCATCACCACAGCTTGTATTACAATCTCTTGGCAATAAAACAGAGCGATATGTATTTCTCGATTTGTATCGGGCGCTTATCGTTCTGTTTATGCTCGAAGGGCATGTACTCCGCGAGTTGATCGTTCCCTCGCTACACGCAACGCAGTTTTTTGCTTGGCACGAAATATTCCATGGCATTTCCGGCCCGGGCTTTTTGTTCAGTTCCGGTTTTACGTTTGCCATTGCCGCACAGCGCAAATGGCAGCAAGCGATCGTCCTGAATAAAAAATTTTTCCAGCGCCTCTGGCGAATTCTTTTGTTAATATTTATTGGATACGGGCTGCATGTTCCCTATCTTTCGCTTTCAAAAACACTTGCGCAGGCAACATCGATGCAATGGAGCAATTTTCTTGCATTCGATGCACTTCAATGCATTGCTGTCGGGTTGTTGATCGTGCGATTATCGCTGTTTTTTTTTAAACAAGAACGGCCGTTCATCATTTTTATTGCGGTATTGCTGCTCATCTTCGTCTATACTGCACCGTACTGCTGGATATTGCCTATCCATACAATTCCGTTATGGCTTACATCCATCTTGAACGGCGTTACCGGTTCGCCGTTTCCGCTTTTTCCCTATGTGGGATTTTTGTTTGCCGGCGTATTGACGGCATGGTTATTTTTACGTGAAGCACAGAGTGGAAATGCTGTGCGTTATATTCGTTCCATGCTGTTTGTGGGAACAGGAATATTGTTTGCAGGATTTCTTTTGGATGCCCTCCCATTTCAAACATATCCCGTGTACGATTATTGGCATACAAGTCCAAATTTCTTTTTGATTCGCCTCGGCATACTTTTGTTGATGCTGGGCAGTTTATGGCATATCGAAAAATTTCTTTCGTTCCACAACTTGCTGCAAACACGCGGGACGCATTGGTTTATTGTGCTGGGAATTGAATCCCTTTTTGTGTACATCGCACATCTTGTTGTTTTGTGCGGATGGACAATTAATGCAGAAGCAAATTTACGTTGGTGGTTCGGAGGGAAATGTTCGTTTGCAGCGGCGCTGCTGATTTCAGCGGCGGTAATTCTTGCGATGATTCCGATGGCATTGTTTTGGAACTATCTTAAAAAAAATCATTTGATCGTTGCGCGGGGAATTTCGTGGTGGATGGGATTTTGTATCGCGTGGTCTTTTTTATTTCACCCGTATTAATGTTCCCTCGATAAAAATTATTGAACTTTATATACCGTCCATCGCGGCGTATGATAAAGTTGCGTTACTCTTCGTGCTTGAGCTTGAGAAAATAATAACGGCGATCGGAACACCAAAAGATGAATTCTTAGCCGGGTTAGTCGTTCGACATCAACAACGTTTTTCGTTGAAAGAACGGCGCCCGCAGGTTCATACGGATCAAATCCCGTATTGAATATAACGCTATCCGGTACGCCCGCCGCAACAAGAACGTTGACAAAATTCCAGTCTGGCGTTTCAAGAAGAATTTTACCTTGCGAAGATTGCTGCAATTCTTTCTTTAAAATTTTTCCCGCTTCATAATCAGACGAAGTGAACTCCGGCGCACGCGATAGCCATAGAAGCTGTACAAGAAAAGCGACGCCTACAAGCATGAGAACACCATAGCGCTTCACGATGTTTGACGTTTCGTGGTGCGCAATATATTGAACCATCCAATATGCCGTGAAGGGGAGAAGAAGGCATCCCCACAAAACAGAAATTCTCCATGGATTATGGGTTGTAAATCCCGCGCCGGTCAGCAGCACCAGCGCAAAAATAAACAGTGCAATAATCGGAAGAAGAAGATATGCTCGTTTCTGTCGGTCAAATCGAAAACAAGGTACGATCGATAGCATTCCGATAAGGTTCAGCGACAATCCATTTTGGTAAACAAATTGTGTCACGGGATTGTGCCAGATAATTTTCATCGTGTCAATATGAAATACGCGTTGGTACCGATCCGCATGCGAAGAAGCAAAACTCAATATGCGATGTGTTTCTTGAAATTTTATCGCTGTCCAGTACAAAGGAAATATAGCGATCAAGAAGAGAAGAACAGATCCGAAGATAGAATGAGTAAACACCAACGTTCGATATTCCCGCTTCGTTAGAAGCAGCAATGCAAAGACAACGGCAATGATCCACGCTTCATAACGGATCGTGGTACCGATTCCGATACACGCCGACGTTGCAACAAGCTGCCATGGTTTTTTAGATTGAAGCCATCGGATATACGCTATCAGCCCGACAAGAATGAACGCGATAAATTCGATCTCGGTGAGAGGGACGACGCTGAGAATAATTCGCGGCGGGAAAAGCGCAGCAAGAAATGCTGTAACCATGGTGACGCGGTGATTATGAAACAATTCATGCGCCATCAAGATGATGGCAAGTAGAACAACACATCCAAAGACGAATGAAATAATGCGCGGAACAAGAATCGTGTCGTTCCACAGAAACAACCCCACCGCGACAACGATACGATGAAACGGCAGCCACACATCCGAATACGGCGTCCCCGTTTTTAACCAAGTGTACGCATCAAGAGTCCTGCCGGATTCATCGGCAGAAATTCCGTAAAATCCGTTGAGTAAAAGTCCAAGCTGCAGGGTAAGGGCAAGAAGACCAGAAGCAAAAATGGCTAACGTCGTTTTCCGCTTTGCAGTTGTATCAGTCATTGGAATGAGTGTTCGAGAGGGAATTTTGATTATTCAGACGCACGCGCAAATTTTGACGATTGCAACATGATGCGTAGAGAAATTCGATGAGTATCGCCCAAATCGTTATCTTCACTGAAGCGCGCGTATGAATAGTCCAGATCAATCTTCCGCAAGTGCAATCCGGCGCCAAGCGTCAATTGTTTGACATCGCTATACCCGACGCGCACCGCAACTGTATTTTTATAATCGTATTCCAACCCTATATGCGGATCAAAACTCACGGGACCAAGATTTGCAATAGAGGCAAACTGACGATTTTCAAAACGAATATCGATATCGGTTGCCGGCGAAACTTTTCCTTTTAAAAAATCCATCGTATATGCGGCTCCAAGTTTTAACGTTGGAGAAATAAGCTCATTCGTTCCTGTTGACCACGCCACGAGTGTCGTTGTAATATCTTGTGCATTTGCCGCCAGAAACAAATTTTCTATCGGTGAATACAAGATGCCGATATCAAAACCAATTCCCGTTGCAGCGGTATCGGAAATCGTTTCCCGGATAAATTTCACATTGATCCCATAGGAAAGTTTTTCAGAATACTTCTGCGCATAGCTTGCATAAATTGCCCAATCGGCAGAATTAAAATACGTAATCTGGCTTTCATCTAATCCCACGATGCTGCTTGGATCCGTCGTGGGATTTCCATTTGCGTCGACGCCGGCATGCGTGGTGTTCGGAATTCCATCCACGCCGAGACGAATCGCACTGATCGCCAGCGTTGCATTCGCTCCGTACGGAAAGGCAATCGCGCCATAATCGTAATTCAACAATCCGGCAAAGCGTTCATCGTGCATCAACATCACTTCGGGATAATTTATGCGTGTTAACGCCGCTGGATTCCAATAACCAGCGGTGACATCGTTCGCTAATGCGGAATATGCACCGCCCAATCCAAGCGCGCGTCCGCCGACTCCGATGGCAAGAAATTCGCCGGCGTATTTCGCTACCGATTGTGCCCGTGTCGTCTGACACAACGACAATAATGTCAATATGATCGATACAAAATATTTGTTCATATTCTTTCTAAAACAAAAAAACCGAACTCCTCTTGGCAGTTCGGTTGCAAACATTACAGAGACGAGTGAGTTCTTCAAAAAATTTCACAACGCTCTATCAAGGTGCTATACGTAATTCCTTTTTTCCTTTTGTTAAGGTAGGTGTTTCTGTTTTGAGAATCAAGTCACTCGATGCGTTCTGCAGAAAGTTCGCGTTTTAACAGTGAAAGCACCGGATGATCCTTTGCAGTATCTTCCGGAATTGCAGAATGCAGTCTTCCTTCTGCATCGGGGGGAAGAAGAGGATTGGGCGGTTGTTTTGTGTTCATCGCCGCCGATTTTTTTTCGGCATGCAGTACCGATTCAATCGTTGCATGTTTGCCGAGAACCTGATGAAATATTTCCGACAGAAATTCTTTATTTCGCCGGAGCGTTGAGACATGATACTCGTCCGGACATGCAAGGCGCACCAGCCCACGGTTCACTTCCAACACGTGCGCCTCACGCAAGGAAATGCCCACGGCAATGCGCGATTTGGAAACATCGTTCACAAACTCAGTCCACTTACATGAGATTTCATCAACCGTTAACGATGTTGCATTGACCTGCGGATCTGCTGTCGATGAATTGCGGGAAACCGGTTCTGCTATATTCGAAACGCCGGCGACTTTTGTTAGATCGGTTCCGAGCAGGGATGCATAACTAAAAGCTGACGATGTTTTTGTTTTGGGAATTGGTGCTGATGGTTTTGGTACCGCCGGTTGAGCAATGGCAGAAACTCCTGAAGCGCTTGCGGCGGTTACTATTGACCCGCTAAAGTTGAGTTTTTTTTTCAGCGTTTCAAACTGCTGAAGCAGTTCACCGATCTGAACCGAGCTTTCCATGGTTACCATTTGCAACAGCGCCGCTTCCAAACGATATCGCGGCTGCGGTGCCCAGCGAAGCTCTTGATCTAATTCATTTGTTCGTTTTATGAAACGCAGCAAATCGCTTTCAGAAAACTTCTGTGCAATGATTTCATACCGTTTCTTGAAAAGTTCGGATGTTTCAAGCAGTGTCGTCGAAGTCGTCGAACGCACGATCAATACATTGCGTAGGTGCTCGGACAATCCGCCGACAAATTCGCGCAAGTCGTATCCGCTTTTCATAACATCATCCACCAGCGCCATCGCACCGCGTGAATCATGTTGCGTCAGCAACTCGCTCACGCGAAAATATAATTCCTGATCGACGATGTTGAACGCTTTCCGTAATTCATCTGCATGGATATCGTTCCCGCAGAATGAACGCACTTGATCAAAAATGCTCTGCGAATCGCGCATGGATCCATCGGCGCGCTTTGCGATGATCATCAACGAGTCGTCGTCAATCGAAACAGTTTCTGCTTTTGCAATTGCCGCCAAGCTGGCGATAATTTCTTCGACAGCAATACGACGGAAATCGAACCGCTGGCAGCGGGAAAGAATTGTCGTCGGAACTTTGTGCACTTCGGTCGTTGCAAAAATAAAGACAACGTGCGCCGGCGGCTCTTCCAGTGTTTTTAGAAGTGCGTTGAATGCTTCTTTTGTAAGCATGTGCACTTCGTCGATGATATAAATTTTGTAAGAACCGCTTGTCGGCGTGTAGCGAACGGAATCGCGCAGGTTGCGAATTTCTTCCACGCCGCGATTCGAGGCACCATCGATTTCGATCACATCAAGTCCGCGGCCTTCGATAATTTCTTTGCATGTGTCGCAGGTGTTGTCGGGATTTTGATTGACCGTCGATGTGCAATTGAGCGCACGCGCAAAAATTCTTGCGGTCGTCGTTTTGCCGCAGCCGCGCGTTCCGCTAAAAATGTACGCATGCGCCACGCGATTCGTCGCAATAGCATTGCGAAGCGTGTTGGTGACATGCGATTGGCCAACAACATCGTCGAAGACCATTGGCCGCCATTTGCGTGCTGTAACTTGGTAACTCATTTTGCTTTCCATCTTAATAAGAAAAGGATACAGAAAACAGATTTCAGAATCCAGAAATTTTATTTCTTTTTCTTCTTGTTCTTTCCTGTCGTTGCGAATACATGCTTCATCGCTTCTTCAATCGTTTCAATCGGAATGATGGTAAGCCTTTCTTTTGCCTTGCCGGGAATTTCGGTCAGATCTTTTTCGTTTTCTTTCGGAATCAAAACAGTCTTAATGCCGCTGCGCTGCGCTGCAAGAAGTTTTTCATTCAATCCCCCAATCGGCAAAACATTGCCGCGCAACGTAATTTCTCCGGTCATCGCAACATTGTTGCACGCAGGGCGATGGCTTGCTGCAGAAACAATTGCCATAGCGAGCGTGATTCCTGCCGAAGGTCCATCTTTAGGAATGGCGCCTTCAGGCAGGTGAATGTGGATCTCTTTTCCTTTGTTGAAATCCGGTTTCACACCGAACTTTTTTGCGTTCGAGCGAATGTAACTCAACGCTGCCTGCGCAGATTCTTTCATCACGTCGCCAAGTTGTCCGGTCAGCGTCAAGCGTTCTGCTCCGCGCATAATCGTAACATCGACATTTAAAATATCGCCTCCGACACTTGTCCAAGCCAAACCCGTAACGGAACCAATACGCGGCTGGCGCTCTGCTTCTTTTGTACGAAACTTCGGGACACCCAGATATTTTTCTACTGCTTCGGCAGTAAGGAGTATGGGCTTTTTTGATTTTTTCTTTTTCTCTTTCGCTTGTTTCGCAAGCACCATTTCTTTTGCAACCTTGCGACAGATCGATGCAATTTCGCGTTCAAGATTTCGGACACCGGCTTCACGCGTGTACTCGTTGATGATGCGCATAATCGCTTCGTCAAGAAACGCCACCTCTTGCTTCTTCAATCCATGCGCTTCAAGTTGTTTTGCAATGATATGACGTTTTGCAATTTCTTTTTTCTCGTGATCTAAATAGCCGGGCAGCTCGATAATTTCCATGCGATCTTGCAACGGCAACGGAATCGCATATCGAACGTTTGCTGTGGTAATAAACATCACTTTGGAAAGATCATAATCGACTTCAAGATAATGATCGTTGAAAGTCGTGTTCTGTTCTGGATCGAGAACTTCTAGCAATGCTGCCGATGGGTCACCGCGAAAATCCATGCTCATCTTATCGACTTCATCCATCAAGATAACGGGATTGACGACGCCGGCGCGTTTCATTGCTTGAATAATTTTTCCCGGCAAAGAGCCGATGTATGTGCGCCGGTGGCCGCGAATTTCTGCTTCATCGCGAACGCCGCCAAGCGACATGCGAACATATTTTCGTCCCAGCGCGCGTGCAATCGATTTTGCCAGCGATGTTTTGCCAACGCCCGGAGGGCCGACGAAACATAAAATTTGTCCGCGCATTTCTTTTACCAAATTCAGTACGGCAATATGTTCAAGAATACGGTCTTTCGGTTTATCCAAGCCGTAATGATCCGTATCCAAAATTTTTTTTACGTGTGCAACGTTAAGATCATCTTTTGTACGCTTGTGCCACGGCACCGAAACTAACCAATCTAAATAATTACGCGTGACAGAAAATTCCGGAGACATCGGCGAAGTTTTTTTAATTTTGTTGAATTCTTCCATCGCTTTTTCAGCGACGTCTTTCGGCATCTTGGCAGCGTGAATTTGTTCTTTCAACTTGGCAAGCTCCGGCGATGCTTCATCATCGCCAAGTTCGTCTTGCAAAATGCGGATTTGTTCTTGAATAAAATATTTTCGTTGAGACTTTTGAATGTTATCTTGGACTTTAGAATCGATATCGCGTTCAATTTTTAAAATATCGACTTCGGTGGTCAAAATTTTTGAAAGTTCATACAACTGATCGCGGAGATTTTGAATCTGGAGAATGCGCTGTTTGGTTTCTACACTTTGGACAAGATTCGACGCGATATAATACATTTTGCGCTGCGGTTCGCCGATGTTGTTGTACGTCATAATCGCTTCGGGCGGAATATTTCGATTCAAACGAACATACTCGGTAAAGAGCGTCGAAACATGGCGTACAAGCGCTTCGACTTCGCGCCCTTCCGGCAAGGCAGTACTGTTGATAATAATTTCCGCTTCTAAAAATTTTTGATTCGGAATAAATTTTTTGATACTCGCTTGCACAACACCATCGACAAGGATTTTCATCAGCCCGTTGGGCAATTTGAGCATTTGCAGAATTTTTGCAACCGTGCCTTCGCGATAGATATCTTCCTGCATCGGTTCATCTATCGATGAATTCTTTTGTGCAACCAGGAAGATATTTTTTCCGCGTTCTAACGCTTCATTTGCTGCCCGCAATGACGATTCACGCCCCACCAGAACGGGAAAAATCATATAAGGAAACAACACCACATCGCGCAGCGGTAAAATCGGCAGGGTGCTGGGAATTTGTTCTATTGTTTCGATTGATGGATTGGTAATTGGATGCTCACTCATACTGTCCCACAAAAACAAAACGAGGGCTTCGTGCCGCTCGCTAAATACTCAACAAAATTTTTTACTCTAAAAATATACCGATGAATTAGAGGAGAAGCAAGAAACGCTTATTCCTTTTTCATGCCCCGCACAGCAACGGTATGTGTTTCAAATTGAAAATAATCACAACGCACTATTGAGAAACCGCACCAACGGCGCAATCGCTTCGCACACCTCGGCAATATCATCGACAAAACCCGGGCTCCATGCTTGTGCTTCTTTCCATGCTTGACCGACAAAAAATTGCTTACACTTCAACCATTCTGCCATGGGGTGATCTTCCGAAAATCCTTTCGGAATTCGTTTTAAGGTGCTCCAGTTAAACGGCGCAAATTTTTGCTGAAAGCTTTTTTTTCCAACGATTGATAAAAATTCATTTCCGCGCGACGCAATGGCTTTACGAATTTTTTTCAGTTGATCGCTATCGGGAATATATATTCCGCCGCCGCAATAAATTTCCCCCGGAGCAATTTCCAAATAATATCCCGAGCCGACAAAACCTTTTGGCTTGCCGCGAAGAACAAAATGCGCAGCGACATGTGTTTTGTATGGCGTTTTGTCTGAACTGAATCGAACGTCGCGGTAGATGCGAAAGATGGATCGTTTGGGATTTAAATCGAACTCCGGGGCAAACCGCACAAAGTGCGGGCGCAATGCGATGATAAGCGATTGCATGGGAAGTTTGACGAATGTTTCATAGTCGACTTTATGGCTTTCAAACCATGCACGATTATTGTTGTGCTTGAGTTGTTTGAGAAAATTAATTCCTTCTTTGGGAAAACCGTCGAATGGCGGATAATCTTCTATCTCTAAAAGTGGATTCTTCAAGTTCATTGTTCACTTTCATCAGAGTTTATTTTTAATTGCTGTTCGTACAAAACCGTTTGCAGCAGCAAGACGCTTTGCTGCTTCTTCGACGCCGACTTTTGCTTGAATCATCACTAACGCTGTTTTTACATGGTAATTTGCTTCGGTTAAAAACTTTTCGGCTTCTTCATACGAAACGCCTGTAATCGTCATTACGATTCGTTTTGCACGTTCGTACAGTTTTTGATTTGTCATTTGCAAATCGATCATCATGTTCTCGTACACTTTTCCAAGGCGGATCATTGCTGTTGTTGTGATCATGTTGAGAACCAGTTTTTGCGCTGTACCCGATTTCATGCGCGTCGATCCCATAATCACCTCGGGGCCGACTTCCGGACAAATGGCAACATTGATTATTGATTTAAGATTTTCAAACTCTGGGTCATTAAAGGTTGTTCGCGGGTTCGTCGTGATATAAATGATTTTCGCACCGCGCAGTTTTGCTTGCTTGACGGCGCCGACGACGTACGGTGTACGCAAGCTTGCAGCGATTCCACAGACAACATCGAAATTGTTCACTTCCTTTTTATCGATATCGTGTGCGCCATTTTTTTCTTTATCCTCTGCACCCTCTTGTGCACGAAACATTGCCTGATCGCCACCGGCAATCAATCCCTGAATCATTTCCGGTTTTGTTCCAAATGTTGGCGGACACTCGGCGGCATCAACAACGCCAAGGCGACCGCTTGTTCCTGCGCCAACATAAATCAATCTTCCTCCTCGTTGAAATGCATGAACAACGACCTCCACTGCCCGTGCGATATAAGGAATTTGATCTTGAACGGAAAGAGCAACCCTTTGGTCTTCTTTGTTGATAATGGTCAGAATTTCCGGTATTGAATGCGCGTCGAGATCCATGCTTGCAGGATTGCGCTCCTCCGTTGAAAGCGATTTGAGCTGATCAAATAAGTTTTGATGTTCGGTCGTCATCATTCTTTCTTCAGATCTACAACAACAATTTTTTTACCTTGCAGTTCCGGCGCATTGATATTCTTAAACACAATATCAATGATACGAATATTTTTAATTCTTTTGTGATGCTGAATTGCCCGAACTTCATCCTGAAGATCTCCGCCCTTGAGCGTTACCAATGCCGGCGCCGAAAGATTTTCCGTTTGTTTTTCTGAATTCGAATTTAAAAACGGCACCGACCATTTGAGCAAATCGCTTAACGGAGCAACCGCGCGTGCCACAATGATATCGGTTTTATGTGAATACTCCGGCTTGCGATTAACATCCTCCGCTCTTCCCCAAACTGTATGAATATTGTTAAGCTCAAGCTTTCTGACCATATCGGCAACAGCGTCTATTTTTTTCTTTGTCGAATCAAGCAAGGTAATTTTTAAATCCGGCATTAAAATTTTTAGCGGTATTCCGGGTAAGCCACTGCCCGTTCCAAGATCAAGGACACTTGCGCCCGCCGGGAATTTTAAAAAGAACAACAATGATGCTGAATGCAACACATGAGCGTTCCAGATATTCTCTTCGTCTTTTCTGGAAATAAGATTTATTTTTTGATTCCATGTTTTTAGCTCTTCAACATACCGAACAAACTGATTTACCTGAACATCTGAAATTTGCAAACCGTTTTGAAGGCATGTATTTTGAAACCGCGCTTTATGAGAATCGGTGTTGTTGAGTTCGATTTGTTCCACGTGAAACCGTTATCCTCTTAAAAAGACCAATAGCACGGAAACGTCTGCCGGCGTAACTCCGCTAATACGAGATGCCTGGCCGATTGATGAAGGCGCTACTTTTTTTAATTTTTCCTTTCCTTCGGTCGAAAGCGACTTAATGCTATCATAACTAAAATCAGATGGAATTTTTTGCGATTCAAATCGATTGTGTTTTTCGATTTCTGCGTACTGGCGATTAATATATCCTTCATATTTGACGCCAATCTCAATCTGTTCTAAAATTTCTCGATACATTGTTTCATCTGTATGCTGTTTTAAAACAGAAACAAAACCATTTGATCGAATCGCATCTAAATTAAACAAATCCGTAATTTGGACAGATGTGCGCCTTAGTAATTTTGAGATTTTTTCCGGCTCAGAAATTTTTTCTATCGACTTATTTTCAAAATATGCATTAATGTCCTGAGGTTTGATCGACGTGCGTTCAAGGTAATGTGTTCCCTCTTCAATCCATTTTTCTTTTTCTATCAATCGTTTGTAAACCTCAATCGGAATAAGTCCTAGATGAAACCCCATATTCATTAATCTTCTATCGGCATTATCTTGTCGCAAAAGAAGCCGGTACTCTGCACGTGAGGTGAACATTCGATATGGTTCGGCAGTATCTTTGTTCACCAAGTCATCAATGAGCACGCCAATGTACGCTTCCGATCTTTTAAGAATAAGGGGATCATTCCCTATTATATACTGCACAGCATTTATTCCTGCAATTAAGCCCTGCGCTGCAGCTTCTTCATAACCGGATGTTCCATTAATCTGTCCCGCAAAAAATAAACCAGCAACAAGTTTCGTTTCTAACGATAATTTGAGTTGATGTGGTGGGAAAAAATCGTATTCCACAGCATAGCCAGGCCTCAACATTTTCACGTTTTGCAATCCGACAATAGATTTCAAACCTTCCAGCTGAATGTCTTCAGGCAGACTTGTTGAAAAGCCGTTGACATAAACAACGTTGGTGTTGTAGCCCTCCGGTTCAAGAAATATTTGATGGCGCTCTTTGTCGGGAAACCGGTTGACTTTGTCTTCAACCGATGGACAATATCGCGGCCCAATTCCTTTTATTCTTCCAGTAAACAATGGAGAACGATCGAACCCTTTACGCAAAATTTTGTGTGTCTCTGCGTTTGTATGCGTTAGATACATTGGAATAAGTTTGCTCTCAATTTTTCTGTTTTGAAATGAGAATGGTTGAGGATTTGAATCGCTGGGCTGAACCTCGACTTGAGAAAAATGAATGCTGTTGAAGTCAATTCGTGGTGGTGTTCCTGTTTTCAATCGTCCGTTTACAAATCCTATCTTTTCGAGATTGTTTGTCAGCCCTTCTGCAGACTGTTCGCCAAACCTTCCACCAATTCGACTTTGTTCGCCTGTGTGCATCAACCCACGTAAAAATGTTCCGGCACAAAGCACAAATGCTTTACATCCAACGTGCTTTTGAGTTGAAAGCACAACGCCTTTCAAAACAAATCGATCCTTAATTTTTTCAACGATGATATCAATGACCGTATCTTGAAGAATTTCAAGATTGTGTTGAGCATGAATCCGCTTTCCTGCTTCTTGTGAATAACAATCTCTATCGTTCTGACATCGCGGTGACCAAACTGCCGGGCCCTTGGACTGGTTGAGCATTCGGAAATGAATGCCTGTTGCATCGGCAATTTTTCCCATTTCACCACCCAGCGCATCAATTTCTCTAACAAGATGGCCTTTTGCTGTACCTCCAATAGCCGGATTGCATGACATTCGGCTAAATGCTGCTGCATCCATTGTAACCATTAGCACCCTTTGTCCGCGCCGAGCTGCAGCCAGGGCCGCCTCGACACCAGCGTGGCCGCCGCCCGCTACAACAATATCATAATTTAATTCGGTCATATTCATCGTTTCACGTGAAACAAGTTTTATTTTCCAATACAAAATTTCGCAAATATTCTGTCGAGAATTTCTTCTGTCGTTACAACGCCAATGATCTCTCCAAGAGAATCAAGCGCCGAGCGAAGTTCGATAGCAATAAATTCATTGCTTTCTTTTTGATAAATTGTTTGCGCCGCTCGCCCCAAAGCTTTCTTTGCACTTCTAAGGGAAGAGAAATGCCTGGCGTTTGTTACCGTCACGGAATTATTTTCTCCCTTACCATAATTGCCGATTGCATTATCAAATAAATCCTGCTTTAGGATTTCTAATCCAGCGCCTGTGCGCGCCGAAGTATAAACAATATTTGTTTTCGAACTCTTGATTATCGCCCGCCTTTGTTCTTCATTCAACAAGTCTATTTTGTTGAAAACTTCGATTGTCTTTTTTGCGTCTGCAGAAGAATTATTGTCGCTTTCATGCATGCACATAGCATCTTTCACCAATAAAACAATATCCGCAGTTTCCATCCTTTTCTTTGTTCGTTTTACGCCCTCAAGCTCTATAAGGTCGTTTGTCTCGCGTAAGCCAGCCGTATCGGTCAACTGAAAGAGTATTCCGTTGATTGTGATTTTTTCTTCAATAAAATCTCTTGTGGTTCCCGGTATG
>DATKMP010000172.1:0-6163 GCA_035541775.1 Bacteroidota bacterium
ATGCAAATGCAATTCCAAGTTCAACGGATGATATTGTTATCACGGGCGCACATACTGTTACAGTGCCCGATGGTGTTACAGCCAATGCGCTTAGCGTAACGATTGATGGTAGTGCCGCCAATACCTTAGTGGTCGGTGGTGGAGCGTCTGGTATTCTTAATGTCGGTTCCGGCGGATTGTCGAACGGTTCATCCGGAAATACATCTGGCGTTCTGACAGTCAATATCGGTGCCAATATTAGTTTCTCAAGCGGTAGTTTAACAACGTATGGTAATATCACCAACAATGGTACCATTACAGTGCAATAAAAATATCTTGATGATGGAATTGATTGTATGAACAATCGAACATATGACATAAAGAATAAAAAAAGAAACCTATGGAGTATGATGCTCAGATCATAACTCTATGAGGAAGAAAATATAATATGCGAATAACGGATGGCGGGCACAAGCTCCTGCCCGCCATCCTGATTTTTGAAGAAATAAATAATGGTGAAGAAAATGTCGATGTCCGAATACAGAGAGTGCTTGCAAAAGAGTCGGAACAGGATTTTATCTTGGAACTCCCCAAGGGAGAATCGATATAAGATTCTGTCCGATGTGCAAGAACAGTATGCAGACATTGAAATAAGAATCACAATTGTTAGATGCTATCTTAACAATACTGTGTCACTCCCGATTGTTTCTATCGGGAGTCCAGAGGACTGGATGCCCGCTTATAATCCGCGGGCATGACAAAAAGATAATTAGCTATGACCATTTTGAGATGGTTGAAGCAAAAAATGATAAGTGAATGTAACACTAAACGAGAAAGGAAATAACAGACAAGAACGATAGAGAAACAAAGCGAGCTTTGTCATCTTTGGAGTCGAAAAAGCAAAGATGGTGCATGGATTCTTGAGCAAGGATACATGCATGTACATAAATTATTGAAATATAAAAAGGAGAAATACCATGAAACACCCGGACGATTCACCCGGCGGCAGCAATGCCAAACAAGTTATCAATAATAAACAATCAAATAATAATTTTTCAAAAAGGAGCAATGTCATGAAGTACTCAGGATTTGTAAACAACATTCGCAGAGGATTCTCTGCTTTATTTATCATCGTTCTTTTTGCCACAATGGCATTTGGACAAAATTTAATCATCGGCAGTGGTTCGACTTATGGCGGTAGCGGCGGTACCTACATTATCAAAGGTAGCATTCGGAGCGCTGTGGCATCTCCCACTGTAACTATCAATGGTACAGTAACGTTAGGCAATACTTCCGCGACGGCATCGGATACAATTGGAACAGGCGCCACTGGAGGCCTTATTACTTTTGGCACGTTAAATGTCGTTAACCCTGTTACAAAACCAACAACAGCGGCCATTTCGACTAAGGTCGGCACGAGTCTTTCAATCGCTGCAAGTGCTGGACTTGATATTCAAGGAACTTCACTGACGATAGATGCAGCGTCGTCAATTGGCAGTGGTGGATCGCTTGTTGCAACGAATACTAGCAGCAAAGTATATTATGATGGCAGTGCCCAAACAGTTCTCAATACAACATATAATGATTTGGAGTTAAGTAGTTCCAGCAGTACAACCACGACAATATCGGGCGGCACAACGCTTGTGAACGGTGTGCTGAATGCTAATGCGAATAGTAATTTATCAATTGGGACTGGTGGTACTTTGAATTTTGCAGCAGCGGCAAATGCAAACCTTGCAGCGGATTTCACGGATAACGGAACATTTACAGCTCCAACAACAGGAACGGTGACACTGAATGGCGCTGCACAAGCAATTGGTGGTTCTGCAACACCGACATTTAATATACTTACCATTGGTGGAACGGGAACAAAGACAGCTAATACGAACATCAATGTCGCTGGACAGCTTGCTGTGAATCAACCGATTACTATGAGCGGCAGCAATGTATTGACAATGCAGACTGGAGCACCCACACCAACATTTACTGGACAAACAGAAATTACAGGAAGCATGACTTGGCAGGCATACGCTGCACAAGCATATACATTCAACAATGCAAGTACGATCGTAACGTTTAAGAGTGCCGATGCGGGCAATTCCCGTACCTTTACTTTAAATTCACAGCCGACTACATATCCAAATGCAGTAGCAGGGAATCCGTACACAGTTGGCCATACAGTAAAGCGTAGCTATACAGCCGCATATTCCAATTGGGGCAGTGCGGCAACCGATTCGCTCGACTTGCAGTTAGCATATACACAGGCGGAAGGATCGACCACTGGAGTCTCTGAAAATAAGTTGAATGATTTCCAAAATGTAGGTGTGAATGGAATTCAGCGTTCAAGCAAAATTACAGGGAAACCGGTTCGCCAGGCTTCCGGTGCAACTGCATTTGGAACGGTTCAATTGTACGGTTTGACATCTGCTTTATTAACGCCAAATGCGAGCAATGCCCTTGCTCTTGATGACCGCTTCACGATCTACAAATCTATTGCATCAACTGGAATCTGGGGCAGTGCAGGCACATGGGATGCGGGTTCAGTGCCGACCTATCAAGACGAAGTTGAAATTACAGCAGCTCAAGCTGTGACCGTTGCAGATACTTACACTGCAGCCGCATATAAAGTTACCGTCGATGCTTCATCTAGTTTGACCGTTGGTGGTGGCGCATCTGGTATTTTGAACGTCGGAGCCGGCGGATTGGTGAACAACGCAACCGGAACCGGCTTAACCCTTGCTAGTGGAGCACAGGTTAACATTACTTCTGGTAACTTAACGAACAATGGTGCGATCACAAACGCTGGCGCGATCACCGTTCAATAACATACTTAGTATGATTATCTATAAAAAATATTGCATTGAAACATAGATCGAATAGAAAAACATGAAACACAAAACCATAATAGCGTATAAGCATCGGAATTCTTTTCAGCAGCGGTTGCAATCGGTGCGGGAATGTTATTTCTCCTTCTCCCGTGTTGGCTGGAAGCGTTGCCACGAAGAGATGCTGTACTGTATCCGTCTATTATGGGATCCTTTTTTTGAAAACTATTTTCAGAACATTGAAAACGGATATTCATCGAGATTAGTAATGCTCAATACGAATCTCAGAACATAATGTGAATCAAACGCAGGACAGGCGGGTTGTTTGCTCCTTCCCGCCTGACCTGATTATTAACATCAAGGAGCTTGAGCATTGTGAGAAAGAGAAAAGGAATTGCTGGAAGCCGATACAAAATAAATTGTGTAGGGAATGAATAGTGAAGGAATAATAAAGAGAAAATGTATTTTGCAATACAAAAAATGTAATATGCATGGTTGATATTGCTGAACATATGATACCGATGGAAACATTGAAGGCAGAAAGAAATTCATCGCAAGCTCGTTGTGGGCCGATAGAATTTCGTGGAAGCCCATGGAATAATGGGAACACTTCCGAACGCTGCATCAGAACTGTTCAGGGTTCGTCTGTGTATCAAGATATAGCGCCGATGCACTCCGAAATTCAAACATGGACATGTGCACGAAAAAGGATTCGTTCAAAGCATCGCTACAAAAGCAAAATACAATTATTGAAAATGTCGTGCCGTAATGATGAATGAAGTGCAATATAGGTGTTCAACAATGCAAAAAATAAACTCTGAGGTATATTGGTCACACTCAGAAGTGCAGAAATTATACTTGATGGAGAGACAGCCGGAATATAGAAATTTTTCCGGAGTTCGTATGGAATTGATTTGAACAAATTCATGAAATCGTGAAAGAGTTGTTGTGATAAAAATTAGCTGGAAGAAGAATATTTAAACACAATGAAAGATTGGTTGTCGATATGGCTTCCTTATTTTCTCTGGCACTTCCGGTCAGCGGAGCTGCGAGAGAAAATTAGGATATGGATGTTCTCCATCGGAAATCTTCGGTGGAGTATCGAACAACGATTGTGTATTTTAATGAATGGTGGCACAATGGTCACAATGAAATTATATGAGCGATGGCGCGGCAGTCCGCGGCGGAAGCTGAAATATTGCTTGCCGTTGTTCCTGTTGTTGCTGATGGTTGTTACGACAGACGTGCTGCGCGCACAGGGTTCGTTTGTGAACGCAGGTACCCTGAATAATATGGGAACGTTCCGTGTCAAGTACGCTGCGACCGGCTTGCCGGATACGATTGGCGGAACGTTCGAATATTTCGGCGGCAACCAAACGGTGCCGGCGAAGACGTACAACAATTTGACGCTGAGCGGCGATTCGACCAAAACATCATCTGGTAATTTTTCAATTCTTCAAACTGTTTCGGTTGCGCAGGATGTCACAATGAATGTTTCATCCGGTACGATGACGTTGTCCACTTCCACAGGACGATTGACGGAGAATGGAGCAGTGCTCGGAAATATTTCGAAGACTGTGAATTTCACAAAAACTTCCGATACTTCGGATGTCGGAGGGATTGGTGCGACCATTTTGTACAGCGGCACGCCGCTGGGATCAACGACCGTGAAGCGCATTTCAGGAATGGCGCCGGCTGCAAACGCTATTCAGAGATCGTTCACAATTACGCCGTCGGTAACGACGGGCTTTGCCGGAACGCTTCAATTTAAATATGCGAACGACGAAGTGCCATCCGGCTTTAATAAAAATGCTTTTGAACTCTGGCGTTCGATTGACGGCGGTACAACGTGGCGGCGTCAGCGGTCAACGAATAATGCAAGCGGCATGCAGTTATCGAAGACAGGAAGTTATCTTGCCGGAATGTGGACGGCGGCGGATACGCTGCATTTGCTCGGCAGAAAAAATTATGAAGGCGATCCCGATTCCATCTTTGCAGTCGGTGCGGATTCTCTGCGAAGTAAAACGAATAAATTGCTGACGCCGTTTGCAGCACAGATTACAGACGTGTTCGGCAATGCCATTAAGAACGCAAAAGTACAATTATCTATCAGCAATACGCCGAGCGGAGCGACGGGGCAGGCAATTACCGATACGCTCGGCAATACGTTGACGAACAATGTGATGTATTCCGATAATAACGGCTTTGTGAAAGTCGGAATGAAGCTGGGCAATAAACGCGGTTCGTACTATTTAACGGCAAAAGTCGATTCGATTTCGTCGCCGCAAAAAATATTTATCGGCTATGCGGATCCCGCGGCTGCGGCTTTAGCAGCAGTGACAGTACCGGGATCTGATTCTGTACGCAATGTGCTTGCACCGCTTGTTATAGCAGCAAAAGGCTCCGATAGTTCTCTTGTGCCCGATGTGAATGTGAAATTCGAAATTTATTCTTCTCCAACCGGTGCATCGACACAAGCATTTGTTTCTGCTGATACAATGACCGGTTCTGCTGGAACGGCACAGGCCGTACTGCGCCTTGGACAAAAAGCTGGAATCTATACTCTGAAAGTTTCATCATCCGATATTGACAGCTCTGCAAAATATTTCAGTATCCTAGCGCAACCAGGAAAGGCAGCGTTAGTGTTGCCGTCGGCATCGACATTGATCGATACCATCGGCAGTACGCTCAATCAATTTTCATATGTTGTAACGGATCGCGATACGAACGGCGTGAAAGGAAGATTTATCTCGTTCGTTACCAATAGTAGGCCTGCCGCTGCAACGGGAGATTCGTTATTCATCATCAACTCGATTACCGATAGTCTTGGTAGGGCTGCTGCTCGATTACGCCTTGGCAATAAAATCGGCCAATATCAAGTCGCTGTATCGGATTCTGGAATTGCAAATTCTACGCGCAACTTTATTGCTACAGCTCTGCCCGGTAAACCGATGCATCTGAATCAAATTCTTGCATCAAGTTCCGTCGATACCATCGGCGCGACGTTGCCGCTCTTCGGCGCATCCATTACCGATCGAGCAAGTAATGCCATCAGCGGATTGCCGGTGAAGTTCTTATTATCATCGAAGCCGTCGAATAGTGTTGGCGCTGCATTAGCGATTGACAGTTTGGTCACTGACTCCACCGGTTCGGCGAGGACTCGATTAGTGTTGGGCAATAAAGTCGGTCAATATTCTGTCACAGTCAATTCGCCGTCTATGAAGGGAGTGGATACTTCATTCACCTTTACTGCAACGCATGGTGTGCCGATGAACTTTACAACGATAAGCGGCAACAATCAATCCAAACCCATCCTGTCATCGCTGGACTCGCTCTTGAAAGTGAATTTAACGGATAGA
>DATKMP010000173.1:0-14231 GCA_035541775.1 Bacteroidota bacterium
GATCGGATTGGTGTTTCACTGAAAACTAAGAAATTTTCGAAAGAGTTCTTTTCTACTCTCTCGTCAATCGCTTGAACTTAATTCTGTGCGGCTGGTCCTCGGCAATGCCGGGTTTCTTGGAGGAATTCTTATGAAGCGATAGCGAACGGTTTTGTAGGAATAGAATCTGTTTCAAGTTTTTGCAAATTCACAACCTTACTCGCTTGATCGATATCGATTCCCACAATAGTCCCAGTTTCATCGAAATCAACCACAACTCCATTCGCAATTTCTTTTGAATCGACACTTTTTTTCTCAGACAGATCGATATACAACGAATCTGTTTCAGGATAATAATGTAATTTCATTTTCTGTCCTCCTTGAAATTTCGATCTGGAAAAGCATTATGAATTGAACTTCTTTCTTTGTTGGGTTCCTTAGAATTATTTCTATCCATTCTTCTTTGAGATACGATCTTTTGACTAAAACTTGTTCACGAAAATATCGTGTCGTTTTCATGGACAAAATATAACGCTTTTCGCAAGGAACGTCAAACAGTATGAAAATTATTCTCTTGTCAATCGCTTATACTTAATTCTGTGCGGCTGGTCTTCGGCAATGCCGAGTTTCTTTTTGCGGAATTCTTCGTACTCGGAATAATTTCCATCGAACCAGACAACTTCGCTGTCGCCTTCAAATGCAAGAATGTGTGTGGCAACGCGATCGAGAAACCAGCGGTCGTGGGAGATGACCACTGCGCAGCCGGCAAAATTTTCTAATGCTTCTTCCAAAGCGCGCAATGTATTCACGTCGAGATCATTTGTCGGTTCGTCTAACAGCAATACGTTCGCACCATCTTTCAAAATTTTTGCAAGGTGAACACGATTGCGTTCGCCGCCGGACAATGAGCCGACAAGCTTTTGCTGATCAGTGCCGCTGAAATTAAACCGTGCGACGTAACTACGGGAGTTCACTTCGCGCGGGCCGAGCTTCAACAATTCTTCTCCGCTGGAAATTTCTTGCCAGATGGTTTTCTCCGGATCGAGCGGGCGCATTTGATCGACATACGCAAGTTTCACGGTGTCGCCAATCGTTATACTTCCTTTGTCGGGATTTTCCTGTCCGGTAATCATTTTAAAGAGCGTTGTTTTTCCAGCACCGTTCGGGCCGATGACGCCGATGATGCCGCCTGGTGGAAGCGAAAATTCCATGTTCTCATATAAAATATTTTCTCCGTACGCTTTGGAAACACCATGCGCTTCGATAACAACATCGCCGAGGCGCGGTCCGGGTGGAACAAAAATTTCCAATTCTTCATCGCGCTTCTCGTTTTGTTCTGTGAGCATTTTTTCGTACGCCGCAATACGTGCTTTGCTTTTTGCGTGGCGCCCTTTCGGATTCAAACGCACCCATTCTAATTCCCGTTGCAGTACACGCTGGCGTTTGGATTCCTGTTTCTCTTCTACTTCGAGCCGTCGTTTTTTCTGATCGAGCCACGAAGAATAATTTCCTTCGAAAGGAATTCCTTCGCCGCGGTCCAATTCCAAAATCCATCCAGCAACATTATCTAAGAAATATCGGTCGTGCGTTACGGCAATGACAGTTCCTTTGTATCGGCTTAAGTGATGTTCGAGCCACGCGACGGATTCTGCATCGAGATGGTTGGTCGGTTCATCGAGCAGCAGCACATCCGGTTCTTTCAATAATAATCTGCACAAGGCAACGCGGCGCCGCTCACCGCCGGAAAGTACATTGACGGATGAATCGCCCGGAGGACATCGCAGCGCATCCATTGCCTGTTCAAGTTTGCTTTCTAAATCCCACGCATTCAAGTGGTCGATCTTTTCTTGCAGCTTCGCCTGTTTTTCAAGAAGCGTATCGTAATCGGCATCCGGCTCTCCAAGCTGCTGATTGATGGCTTCATATTCTTTTAACAGATTCACCGTTTCTTGCGCGCCCTCTTCCACAATTTCTTTCACCGTTTTGGTCTGGTCCAGTACCGGTTCTTGCGGAAGATAATCAAACGTGATTCCTTTTTGTGCGGTAATCTGTCCGAGATAATCTTTATCTTCGCCGGCAATAATGCGTAAGAGCGTACTTTTTCCTGCGCCGTTCAGCCCGAGCACGCCGATCTTCGCTCCGTAGAAGAACGAAAGATAAATATCTTTCAAAATTTGTTTGTTCGGCTTAATGACTTTGCCGACGCCGACCATCGAAAAAATAATTTTATTTTCAGCCATACACTGTTACCGTAAAATGAATTTCAAGCTTTTAGTGTTCACGAAGAGAACCAATTTGTTCCCGCATACGTCCAATAGAAAAAACATTTCTTATTGGCAATTCTAAAGACAATATACGAAATTGTTCCTCAGGTAACTATATGGAGTTTTTATTAGACGTTCATTAGGAATACTGTTGTTGTTGGCGGCGACGTTTGTGACAATGCAAGCACAGCAAGACCGCAAACAAGTTCAGGCCTTTCGGGAAAATATTCGTAAGACCGGATTGCCGCTGATGATTCCGTACACGTTAAACTATCAATTGCTGGAAACATTTATTTTGATGCAGCAAGCGAGCGGCGGCGATGTGCTTGCCCAGCACGAACTCGGGCTCCGCTATTTATTAGGGCGAGGGTTTCCAGCTGATACGCCGAAGGCAGTGTACTGGTTAGCCAAAGCCGCCGAGCATGACCTTCCGATGGCAAATTACAATCTCGGCATTCTTTATATACAAGGCGTCGGTGTTGCGTGGAATCCGTTTGAAGCCTTCAATCATTTTCATGCAGCGGCAGAAGATGATATGCCGGAAGCCGAATATATTATGGGCATAATGTATGCCGAAAATTTTGTTGTACCGCGCAACTGGCCGCAGACGTACAAATATATTTCTCGCGCTGCCGAACAGGGATTGGAAGAAGCGAAAGAAATTAAAAAAGAATTGCTCAAACGCGGGTTGGATACAACAGATACAAAAGATGTCGTTGCGCCCGGCAAAGAACGACCGCACAATACTGCCGCGCGTTCGACCAAACAAGATACGGCGTTCAATTTTGTCTTCCTTGATTTTCAGCATACCGACACTTCAACGACTATTGCCGATACAACGCTGATCAAAGAAGCGTACCAAGCGTTGCCTGCGGTGAAAGATTCCGCCCAACCAGAACAAGTAGCAACAACGGAAATTGATTCAGCTTCTCGGTCTGCCGTCAAGTTTGCAGCGGAATCTTCAAATCCCGAAGCGTTGTGCATGCTGGGACGTTGTTACGAAAAAGGGTTGGGGGTGAAAAAAGATTTGATCCTTGCCGGGGAATATTATTTCCGCGCGCTGCGTGTGGAATCAACCCGCGCACCGGCATTGCTCTGGCAGTTGATGCGCACCGAAGAATTCGAAAAAGCATTGGAAACGCGTTCGCAAAAAAATGATCCCGATGCGCTGTACCTCTGGGCAGGATTAACGGCAATCGAGTTCAACAAAATGTTGAGCGGCGAGCAGGCGGTAAAGTTGTTAGCACGCGCGGCGCTTGCCGGACACCTTCCTTCGCTCATTGAATTGGGATTGTGTTATCTCACGGGGCGATGGGTGAAACAGGATAAAGACAAAGCGACCGAACTCTGGACACATGCTTCTGTTGAAGGCGACGTGGAAGCAGATATTCGGATTGCAACAGCAAATGTTGTCGGTGAATTGCAAACGGAATCCGTCGATTCAGCGATTTCCACGTTACGCCGTACATCGAAAAACGGATCCATACTTTCCGATCTGGGGCTCGCTTATTGCTATGAAAAAGGAATTGGTGTGCCACAAGAAAAAGGCGAAGCGTACCGAATTTATCAGAAAGCCATGCGGCGCGGAAGCGAGAAAGCATTTGAGGCAGTCCGACGCATGCATGATGAATTGCGTCCGGCGGAAAGTGAATTTCAACTCCGTCAGTAACGTTGTCTAAAAAATCTTACCGCAAAAATAAAATCCCGACACCGCCGACAGCAATAATCGTTCCTAGGATGATACGCCATGAAAAACGTTCCTTGTAGATGAACCGCACCGGTAAGAGCATCATAAGAGGCGTCGTTGCCATCAGGGTTGCTGCAACAGCCACATTGGTAAGAGAGATCGAAATTAAACTGAACGACACGCCGGCGACGGGCCCAAAAACACAACCAAGGAATGTATTCAACAACGCACGGCGGTCATTCTTGAAAACTTGTATCGGGTGCATGAATCTTCCCGTAAAATAATTCAACGGCACGATGACGACGGTCGCCGCGACGACACGAATAAAGGTTGCCAGAATTCCATTCACCGGACCACGGTCAAACGCACAGCGCGCGAGAATCAAACCTCCGGCTTGTCCCACGGCTCCGAGAAACGCATACAATATTCCGAGCCACGAAATCGGCGTGTGGTGCGAAGTGTGTTCAGGTTGTTCCAGAACGACAAGTGCAATTCCCGCCAGGGTAATTGTCATACCGAGCAATCCCATGAGCGACAGTGATTCGCCGAGAAAGCAATAAGCAAGGATCGCCGTCACCGCCGGTGCAAAGGCCATGATGAGCATGCAAATTCGTGCGCTGTTATATTCAAACGATTTGAATAAAAATGTATCGCCAAAAATAAATCCAACAAAACCGCTGAAGATTAAGAAACTTATCTGCGTCGATGAAACGGAGAACGAGATTCCCGCTGTCAGAAGAATGAGAGGAAGCAAAAGCGCAGCCATAATAAGGCGCACGACGTTGACGTACATCGATCCCACTCGCAACGTGGCGGCGGCAAACGCCATCGAGCTTCCTGTCCATAATGCGGCAGTTAAAAGGGCGCTTATTTCACCAGCATACGGCATATTTTGTATCCTCTCTACACTAAAATACTTAAAACTTTTTAGAACTAAAATTCAGCAACTGATAAATTTGTTTTTTATTAAGACACTGAAGAGGTTCATTATTAAATTATCCTCACATTCAAAAGATCAAAAATATGAAACCAAATGCATCGATGGACGTCAAACCATAAAATGATAAATAGAAGTCATACGAGATGAGAAAAGGAAGATCATGGAAATGAAAAAGAAAATTATGTATTCAAGCGCCGGCGCGGCTCTGCTGGTTGTTCTTGCCTATTTTTTATTTTTTCGCAATTCAAAACCCCCTTATGATTTTCGATACGATAAAGTGTCGCAAGGGGATATCAGCGTGTATGTTACCGCAACTGGCACGATTAATCCTGTCACATCGATCGATGTTGGAACGCAGGTCTCCGGCATTATTACAAAATTGTACGCCGATTTCAATTCGGTGGTAAAAAAGGGACAAGTCATTGCGCAAATTGATACAACGTTTTTGTATCAAACGGTTCTTGACGCGCGGGCAACGCTGGACAAAGCAATAGCACAGCGGAACGACAGCAAACGCACACTGGATCGTACGAAAGCATTGGTCGATCGGCAGCTCGACAATCAAGCCGATTTAGATGCAGCCATGACGACGTATGAGACAAACGTTGCTACGGCGGTATCTGCACAAGCGGCTCTCGACCGCGCGATCATTAATTTATCATATGCAACGATTTATGCGCCGATCGATGGCGTGGTTATTAACAGAGCCGTGAACATTGGACAGACGGTGGCGGCAAGTTTTTCTTCGCCGACGTTATACACCATCGCAAATGATTTGAGAAAAATGCAAATCGAAACAACCGTGGATGAAACCGATATCGGAAGAGTATCCATTGGGCAGATTGGGACGTTTACCGTGGATGCATATCCCGATGATAAATTTTCCGGCACTGTTTCACAAATCCGTTTGGCGGCGACAAATGTTTCGAATGTCGTCAACTACATTGTTATCATCGATGTGGATAATAACGAATTAAAATTAATGCCAGGGATGACGGCAAATGTCAAACTTCTTGTGGGCAGCAGCACCAATGCACTCCGTGTTTCCAATGTCGCATTGCGATTTCAACCGCCCGCAGAACTGATTGACTCAACGAAATTGATGCATCGTTCCGGAAATGGTTCGTTCGCACAAAATCAAAATGGAACCGGATCGCCGGCCGTTGCAACTGATCCGGTGCAGGGTCGCCAAATGAACGGCAGCTTCGCCTCCGTCTCCGAAGCAGACCGCGCAAGATTTCATACTGTGCGGGATTCTATTTTGAAAGCTCATGGCGGTACTCTCAGCCAAGAAGATATGCATGCCGAAATGCAAAAGTATTTTGCGAAACAAGCACGTAAATCAAAAACACAGCAGCCCATTGCAACAACCAAACGAACATCGACGACCTTCGGCATTACGCAAACATTTCCTGAATACGAAAAAAGTCCCTATGTGGTCGATCATCAAAGCGGATTTGGGAGAGTTTGGATTATGAATGCCGATAAAAAACTCGAGCCCGTGTACATTCGTACAGGATTAAGCGACGGTAAGTTCACCGAAATTACCACGACGAAATTACAAGTTGGCGATCAAATTCTTCTTGGCGCCAGTTCGTCGACAGACGATGCATCCAATCAACAATTGCGCAGCCCGCTTCAAAGCCAGCAGCAGGGACCGGGACGTGGAGGTATGCGATGAGCGTCGAGGGCACACTAAATGCATCGACAACCGGCCATCACGTTATTGCGGTCGAGCACTTGACCAAAACGTATCAGTTAGGCGAGGTCGAGGTTCATGCGTTACGCGGTGTTTCCGTGCAGGTGAACAAAGGAGAATTTGTTGCCATCATGGGCGCTTCGGGTTCCGGTAAATCGACGTTTATGAATATTCTCGGCTGTCTCGACAAGCCGACGAAAGGAAATTACATTTTGGACGGCCTCAATGTCGGAATGCTTTCACGGGATGAACTTGCACAAATTCGTAATCATAAAATCGGATTTGTTTTTCAAGGATTCAATTTACTCTCGCGAACATCTGCAATCGAGAATGTCGAATTACCCTTATTGTATGGAACGACACCGAGTAAAACACGATTCGAAAAAGCTGTTTATGCACTTCACCAAGTCGGCTTGGGCGAACGTGCGCATCATTACCCGAATCAACTTTCCGGCGGACAGCAGCAGCGCGTAGCCATCGCGCGTGCCTTGGTCAACGACCCGAGTATTATTCTGGCCGATGAACCGACAGGAAATTTAGACAGCCGAACCAGCGTCGAAGTGATGGAAATTTTTCAGAAACTGAATGATAACGGCATCACCATTTTACTCGTCACTCATGAGCCGGATATTGCAGAATTTGCGCGCCGGCAGATTATTTTTAAAGACGGCAGAGTGAAAACGGATCGCATGAACACCAGTCGTAAAGATGCAACGGCCGTGTTGAAAGAGTTACCCGCCATAGATGAGGATATTGAAGAATGAAGACCCTGAATATTTTCTTGTCGGCATTCCGCGCCTTGCAGCGCAATAAGATGCGTTCGTTTCTTACAATGTTGGGCATCATTATCGGTGTCGGCGCGGTCATCGCGATGCTAGCGATCGGACAAGGGGCAGAAACATCTGTGCAAAGCCAAATCGCGGCGTTAGGTACCAACGTGTTAATGATTTTTCCCGGGTCACAGCAGCAAGGCGGCATTCGTTCCGGAGCCGGTACGATGACGACATTGACGGAAGACGATGCACTTGCGATTACCAAAGAATGTTCCGCAGTTGCTTACGTTTCACCGGGAACCCGTACCAACGCGCAAATCATTGCAGGCGATTTGAATTGGGCAACCGGCATCGAGGGCGGCAGTGCGGACTATTTGAGCATCCGGACGTGGAGTGTTGCCGACGGTGATTTCTTTACAGAGGCAGATATCAAAACTGCGGGAAAAGTTTGTGTTCTCGGACAAACTGTCGTGGATAATTTATTTCCCGGAACTTCGCCCATCGACCAAACGGTGCGCATTCGTAACGTGCCATTTAAAGTGATCGGCGTGCTTTCGAGAAAAGGTCAGAATGCGATGGGGCAGGATCAAGACGATATTGTCCTCGTTCCTTATACGACGCTGCTGAAGCGGTTAACGCATAGTACTTTTTTACGATATATTCTTGTCTCGGCAACATCGCAGAAAACCATGTCGCTTGCACAAGACCAAATTTCCGATATGCTGCGCAACCGGCACAAGCTCACAGCGAACGATGCCGATGATTTTACCATCCGCAATCAAAACGATATTGCGAATACCGCCGAAGCGACGACGAAAATTCTTACGTTGCTGCTCGCAAGTATCGCATCGGTGTCGTTATTGGTCGGCGGAATTGGCATTATGAATATTATGCTGGTTTCTGTTACCGAGCGAACGCGCGAAATCGGCATTCGTATGTCGATCGGCGCGCGCGGCAGAGATATCTTGACGCAATTTCTTATCGAAGCGCTTGTGTTGAGTTTGGTAGGAGGAACATTAGGAATTATTTTTGGCGTCACCGGATCGACACTGATATCTCATCTTGCAAAATGGCCGTCAATTATCACGCCGTTTTCTATTATTCTTTCGTTTGGATTTTCATTTGTGATCGGAATTTTCTTCGGTTATTACCCTGCACGGAAAGCAGCAATGCTCAATCCGATCGATGCGTTAAGATACGAGTAATAACGTTTTAAAAATCGTATCGAATATCCTTGCCGTTCATTTCTTTTTTGCCCTTAGGAAATGATGGCAAGGATTTTTATTCTTGCCGATGAACCGTTTCCGGCGAGAATGCAGGCAGACACACAGCAATGTATTCTGCGCCGCCTTCATATGGAGTACTGTACTGCACCCATTCGGATTGGGAAATAAGAATCCCTTGTCCTGCCGGTACGTCGTACGTTTTCGTTTTTGTTTTCACGCGCAACGAACCTTTGAGCACGACCGTGTATTCGTCAAAGTCCGGACGCTGCGCCGGTTCTTCCCAGCCGGCAGGGCTTTGCATGCGGGCAATGCTGACGGTTGCCGTTTGACTGTTCACTCTGCCGAAATATTCTTCGATAATTTTTTTCTTCGTCCCCGCTGCTTCAATAATTTGCGGGTGTTCAATCAATGTTTCCATACATTCTCACGATTATACAAAGTGAAATTATTCCGGAGCTTTCATCCCGAATGCCGCCCATTCTTCTTTCGATGGACCATACACGCCCGGCACCTTGAGATGTGCTTGACGCATTAACACCGTCATCTGTCCGCGATGATGTGCTTCGTGTTTGATGATGGCATAGAGCACGGCACCACGCGACCATTTTTCGCCGTACATCTCCAGCACCTCAGGCAGCATGGAATCGTTCCATTGTGTTTGAACATGGTGCAAGAGCAATTGCGATGCGCGTTCGTATGCATCGGCAATCACGGACGCGGATATCGGCGGTGCAGCATGTTCGGCAGGTGTATCGATGTTCAATCCTGCTTTCGATCCCATTTCTCCCAGCGTATGGATAATATGCCACGCCAGAGCGCCGAGTGTCCGTCCTTCGGACGAAACTTTTTGTTGAAGCGAAGAATCGCTCATAGCTTTCATCACTTTTAAAGTCGATGCGCTTTCGTGTTGCCAGTCATCGATAAAATCTTGTACAGTGCGATACATAATATGGTTCCCTCTCGATATAGAATAAATATCAACTTCCTCTAATATACATGAATCTTTTAACAATATTCTTGTGAAAAATTGGTTTATAATCATTATTATAAAATGTACATCGGTTGTTCCATTGATTCCCTTACGGCTTGATACGTCGTGTGAACAAGATCGAATGATGATCGTCACATGAAATGTGGGGGAAAGAGTCTATCTTTTAATAAATAGCATGACGTTAAAAAAGAAATTTATTGCTTCACAGTAATTTTCACGCACCAGTGAATATTTCCGTTTCAACAAAATAAAGAATTTATTCCCGCCGATTCTCCTTTTGTTCACTTCGAGTTTGTTCCGCGAATAATTCTTCGTAAAAAAAATCAAAAAGAAAGAATACATTATGAAACCTTTTGTAACCAAACTACGGCTTGTTGTTGTTCTTGCAGCAATGTGCACCGAAGCAATGGCCGCTACGATCTCGGGCACTATTTCGTACACCGGTACTTCCACCGGAGAAGTACTCGTTGCGCTTTATCCCGACACCACCTTTAGCGGAAAACCATCGATCTACATTACGATGAACGAAACCGGCAGCTACTCTCTCACAGGAATTTCCGACGGTACCTATTATGTCGTTTCGTTAATGACAAAATCATTAGACAGCATCCAGATGACGGACCCGTGGGGCGGGTATCGCGTATCGGGGAAGCTCACTCCGGTCGTCATTGCTGGAGCAAATAATGCAACAGGGATTAATATTACGTTAGTCGATGGAACGCAGCAATCGCATAATCCATTTTCCCAAAGTGAAATCACACCGGATCGAACCATTCAACTTTCCGACACCACATTGGCAGGCAACAGTCCGACTCTTGCATACGACGGCAGTTCGATCTATCTGTACAAACACGATTCGACCAATGCAGAGGGTGCAAAAATTTATAAGATCGATCCGTCTTCAGGAACAATTCAAAATGTCTTTATTCTTTCCCTGCAAAGTCTACCCAATCGTATAAGCTGGATTGAATGTTTAGTTTTTCATAATTCTGTTCTTTGGGCAACAGGCGGCTATGGCGATCCATCGGGATCGGGATATATCAGAGGAGTGTTTAAGATCGATATTGCAAGCAGTTCTTCTTCCAACCAGATACGTATCGATTCAACGATCGGCATGACGTTGGAAAATGGATTAGCAAGCGACGGCACCAATTTGTATGTTGCAATCGATTCCGGCACGGTGCATGGAATTAAAAAGTTTAATCCCGATCAAAGTTCCACATTGCCTGCATCGCTTTCGTACCGCCTCAATGGATCGGTCAATTCGTTATCGTACGGTGCGGGACATCTCTGGGCACAAACAATGAATATTGTCGAAAACATAGATCCTGCAACCGGCAATGTTGTTGCGAACTATAATATTCCCACCGCGAACCTTTATATTAATAATATGCTCTGGGGATACGACGAAAATAAAAATGCGATTCAAGAATATACCATTGCTTCGGCGACAGGAATAAAAAACAATGGCCAAAATCTTGTATCGCAATCGTACGAACTCTTGCAGAATTATCCCAATCCTTTTAACCCTTCGACGTTTATTACCTATCAAGTACCGAAGGCAAGCCATGTGACTTTGCGAGTATTTGATATTTTGGGAAGGGAAGTAGCTGTGTTAGTGAACGAAGTTCAATCTGCCGGAACATATAAGGCCGTCTTTGATGCACAACATGTTTCAAGCGGTGTGTACTTTTATCAAATAAAAGCCGGCAGCTTTTTGCAAACGAAGAAAATGGTATTGATAAAGTAAGAAATTGTTTTCGTCTTCAGGAACAAGCTTTATTCCAAGAAACAAAGCGTATGAGTGATGAAATGATCAAAAAAATATAGAAAGAGATCCAGTGAAAAAACAATTGTTGTGGTTATTATGTGTGTTCAGCGTCGTTGTTGAACTCGGTTCTGCGCAAACGGCATCGAATTATTTTATGCCGCTTCGTGTCGGGAATTATTTAAAGTTTCATACAACGGGAAGCATCGGATCGGACTGGTCGGCAAGAACCACCGTGTATTCGATCGAAGGGTCGAATGTCTTGTCCGGACGCGAATGCTTTCGACAGCGGGGATATGAAATTTTAGATGACACGAAAGATTCGAGCACCTTTCGCATCTTCTGGCTTCGTACCGATACAGCGGGTAACGTGGTCATGAATGCGATGGCGACCACCGAAGATGCCAATCTGGATTCTGCGGCATTTGTTCAGGCGCCGCTGTTTCCGAATGCATTTTTACATCTTGGTGCAGTTCTTTTGAATCCGTGGGATACCGTGACAGTAAAAGATTCTGTTGCGAGCGTCACAGAATCGGTATCTGTACCTGCCGGAACATTTACAAACTGTATCGAAATTGTCGAATCACAGATTAGTAAAACCGGCGCAGTGGTGTTTCTTGAGCATCAATATTATGCAGCCGGTGTCGGATTGGTGAAAAACATTCGCACCCTGCCGTCCCAAAGTGCGCACATTGATGAGTTGAATGAATATTCTGTTACAGCAGTGCATAATCCCTTGATCGGAACATGGACAAAAACGAGCGGACAGTCGGATGCGAATAAATATATTTATTCAAGTAATTCGGATTTTAGTTCTCAGATGAATTCTGATACGACATACGCTGGAACATATACCGTCGATACCACAACGACTCCATATCATCTTGTTTGGTATTTAAACGGAAAACGTATCAATCTCGCTATTTGGAGTGTTGCAGGAAATGTTTTAACCGTACAGACAAGCGGCCTTGATACAATAAATTTCCCCGCGGGATTTTCCGATCCTTCCTATTATACGAAAACGACTACCGCCGTAGAAAAAAATGAAAGCAACGTTCCTCAAACATTTTCCTTGTCGCAGAATTATCCCAATCCGTTCAATCCATCGACGGTGATTCGATATTCGATCCCAACGAGCGGAATGGTGACATTGAAAGTCTATGATATTTTAGGAAAAGAGATTTCCACGTTGGTGAACCAAGCCCAGAAGCCGGGAAATTATCAAGTAACTTGGAATACCGAAAGAATAACCAGCGGTGTCTATTTCTATAAATTGCAGATCGGCAATATCGTTCAAACAAAAAAGATGCTGTTGATGAAGTAAATCGATGAGTTATCGAGCAGAGAAGTCGAAGAGGAAAAGGGCGCGTTGCAAGACGCGCCTTTTTTATTGTTCCATACTTGAATATAACATTTTTATTTTCTACTATAGCCATGTTCTGGCGTGAGGACAAAGAGGTAGGGACAGGTTTTAGGTTTTTTCTTTATGCGACAAGAAAATTTATGAAGAAAGAATAACGTCGAGGTAGCGGTATTTAAAATTTTCCATGTTCTTAGTACAACATTTATTTCTACAGATCATTATCATCACACACAATAGAAGAGAAAAACCATAAAACACATATTGCTATTTTATCAGGAGGTTTCTATGAGAGCGCATCGAGTGTTTTTTATTTTTTTGATCATGGTAACATTTTTTCCTTACAGCAGTCTTCAGACACAACCCGCCGCGGTTGTGATTCTTTCTCCAAGAGATAGCTCTGCAGGATTACAAAATCCAATTCGTTTTACTTGGACCCAATCTCCGTTGGCACTGGCTTATACCGTTCAAGTTTCGACCGATACACTTTTTCATTCAACGATCATGAGCCGCTCCACCGCCGATACAACTTGTTCGACTTCAAGATTAGGAAGTTCAACACGGTACTATTGGAGAGTGAGAGCAGAAGATACCATCGGCGCATCAGTCTGGGCATACGGACTGTTCACGACGAAATTAGACACGCCGTCTCTTTCGGATCCCGAGTCGTATCCGTTTGGTACAAATCTTACTCCGACGTTGCATTGGAGCAATGTTTGTTCATTCGCCTCTTATACCGTTCAACTTTCGGTCCTTTCGGATTTTTCTGTCCTCATAAAAAGCGTCAACACGTCTTTCGATTCGCTCACAGTAGATTCCTTAAGCAGAGCTACAACCTATTACTGGAGAGTAAAAGCATTTATAACGGGTGACACGACAGGATATTCCGGTTCACATTCTTTTACAACAATTCCCAATCTTCCTGCTGTCCCTCAATTGCTCTTTCCCGCAGATAATTCTACGGACAATGCGGTGAATGTCCGGCTTCGATGGAATCGTGTGGCAACGGCACAGTCCTACGATCTTCAGATAAGCGCCAGTCCGATTTTTTCGACTATTCTCAGAGACACAACAATCGTCGATACATTCTATCGTCCGCAACCGTTTTTCCGTCCCAACAAACAATATTTTTGGAGAGTCAGTGCAACCGATAATGGCGGCACGGGAAATTTCTCGGAGACCTATAGAATGATAACAGGCGCGGACACGAATAAACCCCAAATTGCATTCCAGAATATTGATATCGGGTCCGTAAAAACAGGATTGAGTATAGATACAAGTATCGTTATTAAAAACACGGGCAAAGAGGATTTAATTATTTCAAGCATTAAAAACAAGCTATGGACTTTCGTCAGTTCCGGTCTGCCGCTTAATCCTAAAAATGCAGCTTATGGTACTTATTCCATTTATTTTCTAACATCTATCGGAACGAATCTTTATACCGGAGGCATGGGGTACGGAATATACCTCTCAACAGACAATGGCAATAGCTGGAATGCTATCAATTCTGGTTTACCCATTTCGAATTCATTTCCTCCAACCAC
>DATKMP010000174.1:0-22840 GCA_035541775.1 Bacteroidota bacterium
TTTATCACAAATATCCGCTTTCTCAAAAACATATCGAGGATTTTCTTGAACATCTGCAAGATTTTCCAAATTTCCCGCATACGTCAATTTATCTATATTAATAATGTTATATGACGGATATTTTTTTAAGAAATACCTGACAAAATTACTACCAATAAATCCAGCACCGCCTGTAACAAGAATATTCATTTAACAAGCACCTTGTCGGTTATTATATTTTTTCTTCAATAGATTAACAGCAACAAAAAACTGGCATCGTTCCGATGAACGGTTTAAAGCGTGATTCACACTTTACTATTTCACGGTTCAAAAAAGCAGTATCAAGATGGGATCAGTAACCTTTTTCCTTTATCTGTTGCTCTTTAATGGTAAGGATTTTTTATTTTTCTGTCAATATAAAATTACATTCGTTCCGGCGCATTGATGCCGAGCACTTGACATCCGTTAGCAAGGACGGTTTTCGCTGCAAGGCATAATGCAACGCGCGCTTTGGATAATTCGAGCTCCGGAATGACGACACGATGCTCATGATAAAATTTATGGAATGCTGTCGCTACATCATTGAGATAGGTTGTAAGATGAAGCGGTTCAAGTGTCACAGCACACGAGTTCAGCACTTTTGGAAATTCCAATAACAACTTTGTCAATGCAAGTTCAGCTTCGCCCTTCAATAATTGATACTGAATATCTGTTGCCGGATGCGCCGGATCAAATACTTGCTGCTCCTGTGCAAAACGCAAAATGCTTGCAATGCGAGCATGAGCGTACTGCAGATAATATACAGGATTTTTTTCTGATTGCTCTTTCGCAAGGCCAAGATCGAATTCCAAATGGCTATTGTTTGCACGCATCAAGAAGAAATACCGAACCGCATCCGGGCCGACATCATCAATCAATTCATCGAGTGTTACAAAATTGGCAAGACGCTTCGACATCTTCACCTGTTCGCCGTTCAGCATCAACGTGACAAATTGATGAATGACCACTTTAACTTTTTCCGGATCGTATCCAAGCGCTTTGACACCGGCAAGCACATCCGGAATGGTGGCAATATGATCCGCGCCAAAAACATCGACGATTAATTCAAATCCACGGCGAAATTTTTCGCGATGGTATGCCATATCCGGCAAACGATACGTCGGTTCGCCAGTCGATTTGACGATGACGCGATCTTGATCGAGCCCGAGCGAGGTTGTCTTCATCCAGACCGCACCGTCTTTGTCGTACGCTAATCCTTGTTTTCGGAATTCATCAATAATTTCTTGAATCTTGCCGGAATGATATAACGAATCTTCGTTGAAGAACACATCGTGCACCACACCGATGCGCGCAAGTACTTTTTTAATCGCTTCAAACAAACGCTGCTCGGCAAAATCTTTACAAACAGCCAGCGCTTCATCATTCGTCACGGAAACGAGTGAATCTCCATTTTCAGTTTTTAATTCTTCGGCAATGTTGCGAATGTAATCGCCCTGATACCCATCTTCCGGAAACGGAAACGATTCATCAAAGAATTGCCGGTACCGCGCATACGTGGATTCCGCCAGCATGCGCATTTGTCTGCCGGCATTGTTGTAATAATATTCGCGTGTCACATCGTGTCCTGTCCACGCTAAAATATTTGCCAACGTATCGCCAAGCGCTGCCTGCCGGCCATGCCCAACGCTTAACGGTCCCGTCGGATTGGCGCTCACATATTCGACCTGCGTTTTTTTTCCGCCGCCGAGATTGGTGCGACCGAACGAATCCGGTGCCGCAAGAATCTTCGCAAGCTGGTTCGTAAAAAATTCGTCGGTAAAATAAAAATTGACGAATCCCGGCCCGGCAATTTCTATTTTAGAAACAAACGCGGGATCGATTTCTAGTTTAGAAACAATCTCCTGCGCAACAGCGCGAGGATTTTTCTTTGCCGACTTTGCCAGCAGCATCGCGATATTCGTCGTTACATCGCCGTGCGCATCTTGTTTCGGTTTTTCAAATGTTAACTTCGCAATTCCATGATACGATAACGCCTGTAATGCTGTTTGAAGTTTTTCCGCTAAATAGGTATGCATCAATGAGAAACTTTCTTCCGTGTCGTTTTCGTTTTTCCTGCCGGTTTTTTGACGGCAGGTTCCTCTTCGTTATCTTTAATATGGGTAATCTTCGCGTCGTTCCACAAACGATCTAAGTTATAAAATGCTCGCGCTTCTTTATGAAACACATGCGCAACCACATCGACATAATCCACCACTACCCAGTTCAACGCTTGATATCCTTCGAACTGCCACGGTACTTCGCCAACGGCTTCCGTCCCGTCACGCACCGCATCGGCGATTGCTTTCACCTGCGTATCGGAATCGGCAGAGCACAGCACAAAATAATCCGCCGTGCTCGTTACTTTTTTTAAATCGATCAGCACCACTTCCGATGCTTTTTTGGAAAGCATCAGATCGGCAATTTTTTTTGCAAGAGTTCGAGGTGTCAACGAACATTCCTTTCTTTTAAATGGACATAAGGGGCGAGCGATGGATAATCTTCGCCAATCACGACCGTGATATCCAACAGTAATTTTGGATTTATTTTTTGATATACTTTTGTTTCAGAAATTCCCAGCGCCAGCGCAAGCTGTTTGGCTGCATCAAGATTTCCCGTATGATCGATGATAAAGGATTTTCCTTCAACGCCTTCGGCATTGCGTTTCATTTCGACAACATCGTATCCCGCAGAACGAATATAATCCGTTGCATGCTGCGCAAGTTTCATATTGCCGACGCCGTCTAACACTTCCACTTCGGGAATTTTTCCCGACGCCGTCCACACACGTTTCACCGGTTCCTTTGATGCCGAAGAATTACGATTTGCCAGTACATAAATCGTCACTGCAAATGCAACGATCGTCAGTCCTGCAAAAAGTTTGGCAACACTCGCATACCGCTGTTGTTGTTTCTTCCGGCGCGGCGATGCCGCCGGTTCATCCGAAGAAAGTTGTAATTCTTGTTCTGGTGTGTCGTCGGGAAGATTGTGCATTACAAAACCGGTACAAAAAAGAACCGGGAACACTGTTGCTGTACAACAGCAAAACCCGGCTGCAATACCAACACTCGTAACAATAAACCGTTCAGTGGGATTCCTCCTCGCCGACGATTCCAAGATTGGGCCAGTACCCGATTCCCGAATCAAAATTATTTAACCAATACATCGCCGGTAACTGACGATAGGATAGCTGAAGATATGTACTCGGCGTCGGGTGGTACGTTAAATCCACATTCGATAAATACAGTCCTGAAACATCTTTGGAAAAATTCCCGCCCATAGTATTAAATGGCGATGCCACCAAATTGACACCGAGGTGCAACACTAAGGGATCCGATAATTGATACGCTAAATTGTTGGTGTACACTCCCAGCGAATAACCCTGTGAACCGTTCGTGGTATAGCTCATCGAATAACTCTGGTGCATAGTTAATTTGCTCAAGTTAAACCAGCCAAACAGCAATCCACTGTCTTCCTGTTTAATTAAAGACTGACTGACGGAAGACGAACCTCCTTGCTGGTCCTTAAATTGTGCCACCATCACCGCACCAAGTAAAACCGTAAGCAGCAATATCTTTGTAACTGTCTTCATAACATTGTTTTTTCTAATACTATGGTACTTAAATCTCCAATGATTGTCAAGATAGTGATGAAGACGGATGCATACTTAATATATAAACGGAATAAAACGTTTTGTCCGCGTCATATATTGTTTATATGCTTCGCCGAAGTACTGAATGCACTCTGCTTCATCCGCTTTTGCCGTCTCATTTAAAAACCAAGTTGCCGCAATAACGAGACAAACGGTCGATGCTGTAATTTCTTTGAGAAATACTCCCCACGCCACATACAGCAACGATGTGTACATCGGATGACGAAGATAGGTATAAATACCTGTCGTCACCAAGGAAGTGGTTTTTTCGAATTCAAGAAGCGTTGCATCGCTCCGGCGCTCTCCCGGTTTGCTTGCATGGCGAATGCGCAAAAATCCTATTCCCATAACGACAAGCGATCCGAATAACAATAACCATGACGCAATTTGACGCAGTGACAACGGATCGGTGAACCACACATCGACATTGGACAACACGAGAGCAATGATCGCTTCGGCTGCAAAGAATCGATAAAATCCATGCGACCCGGCGATAAGAATGGATTTGCGTGAGAGATATACAAAAACGATGGAAAGAACAATAAAGATTGCGAGTTTGATCATTTCAACCGTCATCGTTCATCCTTTATTTTTATCAACGACAATCGTATCCCACATCGCGGCAAGCAAATCGTCGACGCCTTCATGCGTAACGGCAGAAATAAAATGCGGATGTAACCCGCGTGCGATTTTTATTTTCTTCAACTGCTTTTTTGCATCGTCGTCGATCACATCGGTTTTGGTGATAACGACAATTTTCTTTTTCTTGACTAACGACGAATGAAACTGCCGCAGTTCGTTCAATAAAATTTCATAATCGTGTTTCGGATTTTCGCTCATGCAATCGATGAGAAACACCAGCACTTTGGTCCGTTCGATATGTTTCAGAAATTGAATTCCTAATCCTTTTCCTTCGTGCGCGCCTTCGATCAACCCCGGAATATCTGCAACCACAAAACTTTTTCCTTCGCCGTACCGCACCATGCCGAGATTCGGCGTAAGCGTCGTGAACGGATAATCCGCAATCTTCGGCTTTGCCGCAGAGATGCTTGCAATCAATGTGGATTTGCCAGCGTTCGGAAAACCGACCAGTCCGACGTCGGCAAGCAGTTTTAATTCAAGTATTAAATCACGTTCTTCGCCCATTGTGCCCGGCTGCGCAAATCGCGGCGCCTGATTCGTCGGCGTAGCAAATTCTCCGTTGCCTTTGCCGCCGCGTCCACCTTGAGCAATCACCACTTCATCGCCATGTTCCACAAGATCGGCAAGCACTCGCTTTTTTGCAGCATCGCGCACTAATGTCCCGCACGGTACTTTTATCACTTGATCTTCACCGGATTTTCCTTCTTTGTTCGATCCTTGTCCGTTGTCGCCTTTCGGCGCAAGGTAGCGTTGTTTGTATTTGAAGTCCAACAGCGTATTCAATTGTTTATCCGCACGAATAAGAATACTTCCGCCGCGTCCGCCGTTGCCGCCGTCCGGCCCGCCTTTGGGTACATATTTTTCCCGCCGGAAACTGACGATGCCTTTTCCCCCGTCGCCGGCTTTGACATAAATTTTTGCTTCATCGATGAAATGCATACAAGACTTTCAAGAAAATCGAAGTGGATAAAAAATTATTGCCGTTTGGCGACATGATAATGCACAAACAACCGGTCGGTGAACAACACCGCTTCATTGCCGAACGGATCGACATCATTCACGATATACAGCGCATCAAGATAATGCGCCACCTCTTCCCACGATTTCTGCAAACTGATTTCCATCACTGCGCCGAGAAATGCCGGTTCATCCCTGTTAAATATTTTTCGTACGATCAATTCATGTTCATCGTCGGTGAACAAATCGCAGATTTCTTTCTGCTTCATTCCGGGAGAATCCGTAAGATATTGTTCATCATTTTCTCCAAACACCAGCACCGGAGTTCTTGATTCTGCCGCGGACGGCAAACTTTTCTCTTTTTCTTTTTCTTCGACGGGCTGAAGAAGAGAAATAGATTCCGGAGATTGATCCATTACCGGAGTGACCGCCGAAATGAAATTTGCCGAGATGGGTTTTGGCATTTCGACAGCGGAAATTTCAGGTGCTGAAGTTTTTATTTGTTCCGTTACCTCGGCGATGGTACCTTCGGGCTCTACAACCGGTGTGTTTTCATTTCCCGTTCGAATAATTTCAATAATCTGCGCTAATTGTTCTACCGTCAACTGCGATACTTCGTTTTTGTCGCGTTCGAATTCCAATCGCGATTGAACATCCAACAATTGTTTGTCTTCAAAAAACACCACCGCAGCATTGATGGGCAACGTTTGATGTTCGAATTCCTGCCGCGGAGACATCTTGCCGGATTCGACAAACGCAAACAAAGCGCGCGTCATCTTCGCCAATTCCAAGCTGGAATGTTGTGCAACAACCTCGCGGTCGATTTTTTCTATCAGTTCTTTAAATTCTTCAAATGTCAAATCCGCCAAACCATGATCGACCAAATATCGTTTGATGAGTTCGGGAAAATAGGTATAATCCACGCAATAGTGCAGTTTCTTTTCAATCTCGCTTGCCGCCACGTGCCTCTTCTCGCCGCCGATAAAATTCAGCAGCGTCCATTGCGGCCGGCACAAATAATTAAATTGAAAATGGACCGACTCGTCTAAGAGCGATTCAAATTCCTGATGGTCGAAATGATACCGCAGCACGAGCAGCAAATCGATCTGGCGCTGCAAGCTGACAACTTCCGGCAGTGAATAGGGAAATTTTTTCGAACGATATTCCATGCTGCGTTCCAACAGCAGGTTCTTTTCCACTTCTGCTTTGAAGTACGCTTTGATGGCAGGATGAATATCCGCCGATAGAATTTTTTTTAATTCCACGCCGTCTTCTTCGCCGATAGTTTTATTGCGAACGGCGTTCATGATCGCTTCTATTTCGGATTCAAAAATGTAGCCCACGTCGCTCTATCCTTTTCTCCGGTTATTTTTTTCCGATAACCGTGTTCACACGGTCGATTTCTTTTTGCGCGGCGGTTTTGAACTGCACGTCGGTATCTTTTCGGTCAACGATTTGTTTATACATTATCAGCGCTTGATCGTACTTGGACATTTTTTCGTACGCCTGCCCTGCCATATAATACGACGTCGAGATCCAATCCATGTGTGCATGCGTTGTAACGAGATACGGCACTTTTAAAAATTCTAAAATTGCATGCTGGTATTCGCCTTTGTCATAATACGCTTCGCCGATGTAATACCGCAGTTCCGCTTCTAAACTTGCATCGCCGGCTTCCAGCAAATGCTGGAGATGCACGATGGATTGATCGTAATACCCGAGTTTTTGGTACAACACACCGATATCGATTTTCTTCTCGATGAGGTCGGTATCGTCGGGAAACCGTTCGATATATTTTCGCGTCAACTCCAGCGCGCCATCGTACAATTCCATTTCTTTGTACGTCATAATGAGATTGCTCATGGCAAACTGCACGAGGTCGGGAGCTTTCGCTTCGTTATCAAGAAGGAATCGATATTGTTGGGAAGCGGCATCCCATTGTTCCAGCGTATAATACGCATTGCCGAGGTTTAAACGAACGCGCGGAATTATAGGATCGTTCGGATATTGTTCGAGGATGGAGTGATAGACAATCACAGCGCTGTCTGTTTTTTGATTCAACTCGCATACGCGCGCAACCCACGACAGCGCTTCAGGAACGACTGGCGATTTTGAATAATCCTTTATCACAGTTTGCAAATACTTTTGCGCACGGCCAAGATCGTCGTTGCGAATAAAATATTTTGCTCGTTCAAATTCAAATTCAGCTTTGTACCTTTCGTCAGAATATTTTTTATTGAATTCCGTCGTCCGTTTGTCTGCCTCTTTCATATTGTCTAACCGATAATAACAAATCACCATGCGCGACTGAATATATCGAATCGTCGTATCGCTGTTCGTTTGCTGCAATGCTTCGTTGTACCGCGGCAGCGCTTCCGAATATTTTTCTCCCGAAAACAACAGCTCTGCCGTTTCTAAAGCCAGAGATGCAACCTTGCCGCCGGATGCCGATGCGATACAATTGGCTTCCTGCAAATATTTTGCGGCAAGTTCTACGTTATTTTCTGCCTTGGCAAAGGAAGCAAGCGTATAATAAACGGTCCCCGCCTGCGCCGATGCCTGATCGCGCAAAATATATTCGGCATACCATTGCTTGGCATTTGCACGATCGCCGATTTTTTCATAACTGTTCGCCAATCGGAATATGATTTCGCGTTCAGCTCCTGAATTTCCACTTACGGTGAAATAATCCTGTCGGAGCTTCTCTAATGCTTTTTGGTACCATTCAATGGCATGCACATTATCGCCGGCATGGTAATAGGCATTCGCTTTTCTGTTTTCAAGATCGACATTTTTCAATGCATACGGGTACCGTTTTTCCGCTGCATCGAAATAATTTAATGCATCGGCAACGCGGCCGCTGTCAGCGTACCATTGCGCAAGATACAATGCCGCCGATGCGCTATACGCATGATTGGGATAGGAAGCAAAATAGGAAATTAATACCTTCGCGGCCGAATCCCGTTCCATCATTCCATCCAGCGACATGGCAAGCCGGTACTGCGCTGCCGGAACTGTTTCACGGCCGGAATATTTTTCGACCAGCAGTTTATAAGCGAGAAGAGCATCGGAATAATTTTTTGATTGGAAATACGAATCGCCCAGCGCGAGCAGTGCGATATCGCGGCCGCGAGCAGAAGAAGTTTTAGATAAAAAGTTTGTGCCTAAAGCACGCACAGCTTCAACCGATCCTGCATGTTGAAGGCGCAGCGTGAACGCCGCAACCGCCGCTTGATCGCTCATTGCTCCTGCAGGATATTGCGCCATGAGCGAATCATACATGGCAACAGCGTTTAAGGAAAAATCTTTTCCGCGTTCGGTCTTTGTCCCTTCCTTTAACGCCAGCAATTCGTAAGATTGTCCTGCGTTGAACCATGCCGCCGGACGCAAGTGTTCGTTCAGATCGACACTGAGCGCATAACGATATTGTTCGGCCGCAAGTTCGTAGTCTTTCAAATCCGTAAAATAAATTTCTGCAAGGCGGTACGCAAGATCGCCTTTGCTTTTCTGCGCAATCACATCGCCGATAAGCAGCGCAAGTTTCTGCACGCCTTCATCACGGCTGCGCAGATCGAACGCTTTGGCCAAACGAATTTGTTTTTGCGCTTCACCGGCATATTCACTGCTCGGATATTTCTTCAACAATCCTTCCAGCGCGGCAAGAGCGCCGTCCACATCGCCGTTTTTTTTCTTTGCAAGCCCCAGCGTGAACATCGCATCGTCGGCATACTCGCTGTCGGGAAATCGTTCGATCAAAAATTCACACTGTGTCATGGCGGTCTTCGCATCGCTCAACTCATTGAGTGCAATCGCTGCGCTTTCGTACAAAACTCTCGGCAATAATTTATCATCGGGGAATTGCTGTTGATAAGCTTGCGCCAATCGAACCGCCTCTGCAAAATTCTTGGTGATTGCTGCTGCTTTGAATGCGCCGATCAGTATCGCACGGCGATCGATGGTACCCGCGCTATCGCTGGCCGCTTTAGCATAATATTGCGCTGCTTTGTTTAAGTCCCCGATTCGCTCTGCGGCAACCGCCGCACGATAGAACGCTTCGCCGTTTCTCGTGCTTCCGAGGGCTGCCGCCCGCTCAAACAATAACAACGCACGCGGAAATAATCGCACGCGATTATTCGCTTCCGCCATTTCCATCAGCGCATCTTGTCGCAGGTGTGCGGGCGCTTTTGCACTGTCGTCCGCCAATATTTTCCATGCCTTCATTGCATCATCGGTATTGCCGGCGGAATTTTTCAGCACGCCAGACGTGAACAGCGCATCGTCATAACTCAGCGTGGTTTTATAATTTTTTATCACATCGGCAACGGGAGCTTCGGCTTCGGAAGACTTCCCAAGGGCAATCAATGCTTTTGCCGTCAGCACTTCCGCACGCGCTTTCATCGAAGGATCGTTCGATACATCGATCACGCGCTTGCTTTCCTGCAGCGCCTGTTCGTATTGTCCGTTTGCAAATAATAATTCCGAATATTTGATTCTTGCAGGAAGCACTTCCGGCGTTGTGTATTCTTGCGTCAAGGTTCGCAGCACGCGCAAAGCATCGCTGCGGTCATTCCGTTGTTCGTAACACGCTTCGGCACGCAATAACGCTTGCGGAGCGAAGGTACTTTTGGGTTGAAATGTTTTAACGCGTTCAAATGCCATTGCTGCATCATGAATATCGTCCATCGCCGCATATTCTTCCGCCACATTCATCCATGCTTCTGCTGCTCGCGGATGATCGGTGTACGAAATGGCAAAATTTTGAAACGTCATACGCGCATCTTCATGCTTTCCAAGTTTGGATTGCGTGAGGCCAAGATAAAATTTCGCATCGGCGCTTTGTTGCGTGTTCGGATATAAATTGATGAATGCCTGAAATTGTTCTACGGCAAGATCGTACATCTTGTCATTGTAAAGATTCAAGGCAAGTTTAAAATCAGCGTTTTCTTTGGACTCCTGCGCAAGGACAGGCAAGGCCATCGATAACAGAAAAAATAAGACGACAAAACGTTTCATACGAAAAAGGTACCCAATAATCGTGCGAATCGCAAGAATGGAACTGGAAAGCAAAAGATAAATCAGGATTTGAGTACCTGATTTATCGCGACGATTGCAGCAGTCTCCGCGCGCAGGCGGCGAACGCCAAGAGAGACAGGAAGAAATCCCGCATTCATCGCACGCTCTGTTTCATCATCGGTAAATCCGCCTTCGGGCCCGATGACGATAAGGATGCTCTTGCAGCCGGGATAATGTTGAAGCGTCGCGAGAATGGTTTGTGCCGGATCGGATTTTTCATGCGGAAGAAGTTTTAAATCCTGCGCGCTGGTTTTCAACACTTCATCGAAATTCATCAACGGTGCAATACGCGGCAACCAGCTTCTGCCGCATTGTTTCATTGCCGCAACAGTCAATTTTTCCAGACGGTCGTGTTTTTCATGCGACGGGATCGTACGTTCGCATTTGAGCGGAAGAATGTGCCGCACTCCAAGTTCCGTCGCTTTTTCCACCAAAAAATCGAATCGGGCGGGATTCTTCAGCAGCGAAACCGCCAGCGTTGCATCCACAACCGGTTCGTGATATTTATGGTGAATTGCTTTTACAGTGCAGCGCGTTTCCGTTTTTCCGATTTCGACAATGACCGCTTCATACATCCGATCATTGCCGTCCGTAACAAAGACCGATTCGCCGACAGACTTTCGCAGCACGCGCACAAGATGTTTCGATTCTTCGCCCTGCACGATAACGGCATTGCCGACGATTTGATTGGGTTGCACGTAAAAGTAATCCATACAGGATAGTACGAAGACATCTTCACTTCAGCAAGAATATTTTCCATCGCCAAAGGATATTTATTATTTTGCTTTGCCTATTATGGATTAATGCATGATATTAAATTTAGGCATTTTATGTATCGTGGAATAAAGAGACGATCTACTAAAAAGACTTTCCACATATCTCAAGACCAAGAGAGAAAGATACTCACGATGAAATATTTTTTTGCATTATCGACTTTTTTTTCTTTTCTCAATATATTTTTGCTATGCACAATTTATTCAGAGCTATGGAATGAAACTGGGAATAACTTCCAATGCCAACTCTTTCTTTTCCGATCAGATTCCATCGGGAGTACACATCGAAACAAATTCTTCCACGAGACAAGGAATGGACATCGGTGCATATGTTGAATGGTCGTTCTTTCCAATGCTCGATCTACTGACAGAACTTCATTACACACAAAAGGGAGAATTATTCCAAATAAGTACTTGGTCCGACAATATCCACAACATTTCTAATATGTCAACCCAATCTTCTGTGAGCTATATAACGATACCTCTACTTGCCAAATATAAATTGCATTACAAAATAATGACGCCGTATCTTGAAATCGGTCCGCAATTTGATGTCTATATTTCCGGAAACAGCAACACGGCTGAATTTGATTACCGAGCGATCGAGGTTGGGGGAATTCTTGGAGTAGGTATTGATGCGCCCATGGGATTGCCGGCTGGTATAGAAGTTCGATTGAATTCAACGTTTACCGATAGCCCGAGAAATTCTGAATTAAACGTTCTGAACACATCAATAAAACATGAAACGATCGAAGTTTTGGCAGCAATACAATTTTAATTCTGCTGTTCGATAGTAAATATTTTATTGACGGAACAACTTATTTCATCTTTCTGTTTGATTTGAGCAGATGAGCAAACAAAACGGAATGATGAACAAATCGAAATGAACATAGAACCCAACAGCACAGCAGTACGAGTGGCATTATGGCGTGCACTGCATGTTCAAATCGATGCGCCGCCGCATATCTTTGAAGATGAAATCGGTTTGCAATTGGCTGCACCTCCCGATGGATGGCAGCAGCGTCCGGATATGCATCCGATGGGAACAAAAGATTTTCGTGCAGGAATTGTCGGGCGTGCTCGTTTTATCGAAGACCTTGTTGAAGAGCAACTTGAGCATGGAATAACACAATATGTTATTCTCGGTTCTGGATTAGATACGTTTGCACAGCGTAAGCCGGAACTTGCATCACGTTTGACTATTTTTGAGATCGATCAACCCGCCGCATCACGTTGGAAACAAAAACGATTGATCGAACTTGGTTATGGCATTCCGCCTTGGCTAAAATTTGTTCCGGTAGATTTTGAATCGAATGAACCCTGGTGGAATACATTCATCGCTGCTGGATTCGATTGTTCACGCCCTTCCTTTTTTGCATCCACCGGTGTGTCGATGTATCTTACAAAAGATGCTATCGCCGCAACACTGAATCAAATTGCACAACTTCCTTCGCAAACAACACTTGCACTGACATTCATCTTACCCTTGGAACTTCTTGAACCCGAACGCCGATCGCTTTTACAAGCAATGTACGATCGTACTCGCGAAGCGGGAACGCCGTTCATCAGCTTCTTCACTCCATCCGAGATACAAACGCTGGCGAAGAAATCAGGATTTCACCAAACGCAATATGTATCCAACGAAGATTTGATCGAACGGTATTTTCAAAACCGTACCGACGATTTCAAACCTTCGAGGGGTGAAGCGTTCCTCGTTGCCATGACCCGAAGTTAAAACGATGTATCTAAATCAAAAATTAATTCCGTCTTCCCCAAATTATTGATAGCGCCTTCGGTACGGACAACGAATCCGTACGGAAACAAAAATTGCAATCCTGCACCGTAGCCGGAATACCACGGCAGGTCTGCAACGATTTGATTGCGATACCATGCTTTCCCGGCATCGGCAAAAATGCCAAAGTACAATCCGTACTTTAATTGTTGAAATTGTGGAATCCCGATAAAGTCCGCAACAAAATATCGCGGTGTGATAATCGGCAAACGCATTTCGACGCTTGCAAGTGCTTTTCCCTCCGCTTCGATCACACGCGTGAAATAACCGCGGATGCGGTCATTATAGCCGAAGAACGAATGCAAATATGCCGGTACATTGCCGCCGGTAATATCGTCGCCGTAGAGACGGAACCCGATTCCGTTTTCATTTCCCCATCCGAAAAATTTTCGAATGTCGAGATTTATTTGCGTCAAATTCACTTCCGATTCTCCAAAACCGTATTTTGTCAGAATCCATTTAACCAGCGTCCCATCCGTAGTATATTCGTGATTGTTGCGCGTATCGTACCAGTACTGCAGCGAAGCAGAAAAAAATGCATCGCGCCCGGTCGCAGAAACGGTACGTCCCGTCTGCATTTCGGATACCTGCCAAATATTGTAGCCGGCATAGACATATGCAGTCTGATAAAATCCAAAACGCTTCCCGATCGTCGTCAGCAGAGAAGAATTATTGTTGCTATATGCGCCGTTGGCAGTATCGAGGTTATGCAATTTATAGAGAGAAAGATTTGCGCCGAAAAAAATATCGTCGTCATCGGTAATTTTGGGATTTTGATAATTTACGGAAACCCATTGATCGTAACCAAAACCGAAATTGCCGTACAATTTTTCGTTGCGCCCGCGGAAATTCTGATGCAGCACACCTGCGCCGTAATACAATTTTGTAATATCGTGATAGCGAGCGCCCAAAATGGGGTATGGAAAAAAATACCATCGCTCGGAAACAGCGACCAATACTTCGGCATCGATGCTATCGCGCCGGTACGTTACATCGACTTTATTGAATAAGCCGAGATTGTAAATTTGATCGCGGTCATGCTGCACGTTATGCCGAAGGGAAGTTTGTGTCAGCGTGTCGCCGACATGAAGGGACATTTCGCGTAGAATGACATGCGGCACGGTCGTTTCATTTCCGATAATGGAAATATTTTCTACAACGAGAACCGTATCGCTTCCGTCCTGCGCAGCTAAGCTGCCGCCGGAAAATATTCCTGCAAGAATCGAACACACAACCGCAATATATTTTTGCGCCAACCGCAATTCTTGTGCTTCCTCGAATTGATAATAATTATTTCATGAGCCGCGCGTATTCGACGGCAATACAGCGATCCATGACTACTTGCATGCCCGCCGCTGCCGCCTGCCGCGCCGCTTCGTTATTGACGACTCCCAATTGCAGCCACAGTACGTTTGCGTGTGCCGCAATCGCATCGGTCACGACCTCGCCGACCGCATCGGAATTTCGAAAAACATCGACAACATCTATCGTTTCTTCAATCGATCGCAAAGCCGGAAAACATTTCACACCATTCACTTCCCGATACGCCGGATTGACCGGAATAACGTTGTACCCCTTCTGCTGCAAAAATAAAAAAATCCGATTGCTATCCCGCCATGGTTTTTCCGATGCTCCGACCACGGCAATGGTTTTGGCGTGTGTCAAAATTTCTTTGATGGCATGATCGTCTTCAATCGGCATAAGAAATTTACCGGTACTCTTCTATCGGCGGGCAAGTGCAAATAATATTTCTATCGCCGTAAGAATTATTGATGCGTCCCACCGCGGGCCATATTTTATTTTGCTTTAACGATGCAACCGGAAACACCGCCTGTTCGCGCGAATAGGCATGCTTCCATTCGTTTTCGGCAATCACAGCCGTTGTATGCGGCGCGTTCTTCAACGGATTATCCGTGTTATCCATTTTACCGTCGATAATATCTTGCAGTTCCTGCCGGATGGAAATCATCGCTTGAATGAATCGATCCAATTCAGCTTTCGGTTCGCTTTCCGTCGGTTCGATCATCAACGTATCGTGAACCGGGAACGAAACGGTCGGCGCATGAAATCCGTAATCCATCAACCGCTTGGAAATATCTTCCACATCCACGCCGGTAGATTCTTTGAACTGTTTCATATTCAGAATAAATTCATGCCCCACGCGCCCATGCGCACCTTGATATAAAACAGGGAAAAATTGTTCCAACGATGATTTCAAATAGTTCGCGTTGAGAATGGCGTACTTCGTCGCTTCCGTCAATCCTTCGCCGCTCAGCATTTTCATATACGCATACGCAATCAACAAAATGCTGGCGCTGCCCCACGGCGCAGAGGAAACCGCGTGAATAGATTTTTCGCCGCCGAGTTTCACAACCGCATGTCCCGGCAAATATTCTGAAAGATGCTGCGCAACACAAATAGGGCCAACGCCGGGGCCACCGCCTCCATGCGGAATGGCAAATGTTTTATGAAGATTGATGTGGCAAACATCTGCGCCGATTTCTCCGGGGCTTGTCAATCCGACCTGTGCGTTGAGATTTGCGCCGTCCATATAGACCAGTCCGCCGTTTTCATGAATGATGCCGCATATTTCTTTGATGCGTTCTTCAAACACGCCATGCGTTGACGGATATGTGACCATCAACGCGGCGAGCGTTTCATGTTCCTGCGATGCTTTTCTTCGAAGATCATCGACATCGATATTGCCCTGCGCATCGCAATTCACAACAACCACACGCATGCCGGCCATCACCGCACTTGCAGGATTTGTTCCATGCGCCGATGCAGGAATGAGTGTCACGTTCCGCTGCGCTTGCCCATGATCTTGATGATACGCGCGAATCACCATCAATCCCGTAAATTCACCTTGAGCACCGGAATTCGGCTGCAGCGATGCAGCGTCAAAACCGGACACTTTACATAATGCTTCTTCCAACTCGTGAAATATTTGCCGGTATCCTTCTGCTTGTTCTATCGGAACGAATGGATGCATGTTTGTAAATGCAGGCCACGTTACCGGCATCAATTCTACTGCAGCATTCAACTTCATCGTACAAGAGCCGAGCGGAATCATCGATGCTGTCAGTGATAAATCTTTGTTCTCCAAACTCTTGATATACCGCATTATGGCGGTTTCAGAATGATATGAATTGAAGACGGGATGCTGGAGATATTTGCTTGTCCGTTCGAACGGCGTTGGAAACGCAATCGTTTCTAAATCGAATTGCGTTTGCAAAGAAATCGATTCATCGGATGCCGATTTGAGTTTGACAAATGCCTTCACCAGCGCTTCCACATCGTCCACTGCCGTCGTTTCGTCTAATGAAACAAGAATGTAACGATCATCGACGAACCGCACATTGTAACCCGCTTCTGACGCAAGGTACACGAGCGTGATGGCTTCTTTTTTATTTGCCGCTTCGATGCGCAGCGTATCGAAATAAACATCGTTGAGCTGTACAAAGCCGCGTTTGATCAACTCTGCATCCAATAATTTTGTTAAGCGATGAATGCGCGATGCAATTTGTTTTACACCCTCGGGGCCATGATACACCGCATACATTCCCGACATAATCGCCAGCAACGCTTGAGCGGTACAAATATTGGAAGTAGCTTTCTCGCGGCGAATGTGCTGCTCACGCGTTTGTAACGTCATCCGATATGCGCGGTTGTTTTGTGCATCTACGGAAACACCGATGATGCGTCCTGGCATGACGCGAATATATTCCTGTTTCGTTGCAAAAAATCCTGCGTGGGGCCCACCATAACCGAGGGGAACTCCGAACCGCTGTGAGTTGCCAACAACAATATCGGCGCCAAACTCGCCGGGCGGCGTCAACAGTGCGAGCGACAATAAATCAGCGGCAACAATCGCCACGGCTCCAATGTTGTGCGCTTGTTTGATGAGTTCACGGTAATCGATCACAGCACCGTCTTCGGCTGGATATTGCAGCAGTATGCCGAAAAATGATTTGTCGAGTTTGATCGTTTCAGGATTGCCGACAACGACTTCAATATGATGCGGCGTCGCTCGCGTCAACACCACATCGATCGTTTGACGGAAGCAACGCGCAGAAACAAAAAATTTATTTGCTTCGGGATGAGACTTGCCGACAATTCCATACGCCATCGCCATTGCTTCGGCAGCGGCAGTGCCTTCATCCAACAACGAAGCATTCGCTACGGCCATGCCGGTTAAATCGCTCACCATCGTCTGGAAATTGAGCAGCGCTTCCAACCGGCCTTGAGAAATTTCCGGCTGGTACGGCGTGTATTGTGTGTACCATCCCGGATTTTCAAAAATATTCCGCTGAATCACGGCGGGTGTTATGCAGTTGTAATATCCCTGACCAAGATAAGATTTCAGCACGATATTTTTTTTTGCAATCGCACGAAAAGCGTTGAGCATTTCATATTCGGTTTGCGGTACGCCTACTCCGAGCGGAGAATGGCTGCGAATATGTTCGGGCACTGTTTGCTCGATCAATTCATCCATCGACTGCACACCAATCGTGTGCAGCATTTCATTTACTTCATGTTCGCGAGGCCCAACGTGCCGCGAAAAAAATTCATTTTGCTTCAGCATTTCCATTCTCTACGTGTATCAACGCAGCGTCCTTCTGCAAACGTTCCATTGCTTGCGCGGCTGCCGCTTGTTCTGCCTCTTTCTTATTTCGTCCCGTACCAGTTCCTAATGTTTGCATATTGACAAGCACTTCCACCGTAAAACGCCGGTCATGCTCCGGCCCTTCTTCCCGCACAACCATATACCGTGGAATGCCGAAGGAATGCGCCTGCGCATATTCTAACAATCCGCTCTTATAATTGTCGTCGAGCAGGGCACACTGAAATACTTCGTCGTTCGTCAACAGTTGTGCGCGAATAAATGTCCGCGCTGTTTTCAATCCGCCGTCTAAATACATTGCGCCGATCACGGCTTCAAACGCATCGGCAAGAATGGATTCCGAACCGCTGTCAATCGATTGTGCGGCGCTCGAACTCAATAATAAAAACTCCGACAGATGAATTTCTCTCGCCTGCTGCGCCAGCGCTTTTCGATTCACCAATCGTGAACGCACTTTCGTTAAATATCCTTCTTCGTGATCGGGATATTTTTCAAACAGATATTCTGCAACAATAAAATTAAGAATGGCATCGCCAAGAAATTCTAACCGTTCATTGGAGTCCCAGGTTTCTTCCAAAAATTGAAGATAGGACCGATGCATCAATGCTTTGAGAAAAACATTCCAGTTGCGCGGATGATATTGAATAGCTTCTTCGAATTTAGCAAAATCGACCCCTGAAGCCCGCAAGTGCTTTACTAACTTTGTCACGCGAGCATCTTGAAAGAAACAAAACAATTGTAAAGAGAGCCGGCTTGTGAACCGGCGCCACACATGTGTCAACACGTCGTTTTCCACTCCGTTTTGCGGAGTGATAGATTAATGTTCTTGATATCGTTTAAACAACAGCGTTGCGTTATGTCCGCCGAAGCCAAACGTATTGCTAATCGCAACATCTACTGTTCGTTCTTGTGCCACATTGGGAATATAATTCAAATCGCATTCGGGATCGGGTGTTTCTTGATTGATCGTCGGATGCACTGTATTGGATCGAATCGACATAATCGTTGCAACGGATTCCACAGCGCCTGCCGCGCCAAGCAAATGGCCGGTAATAGATTTTGTGGAATTCACTGCAATCTTTTTTGCCCGCTCGCCGAATACCGTTTTAATCGCCGCCGTTTCACATCGATCGCCCGGCGGTGTCGATGTGCCATGAGTATTGACATAATCAATATCGTCGATGCTCAGCCCAGCATCGCGAATGGCGATCCGCATCGAGCGGACGGCGCCTTCACCACCGGGAGCCGGTTCGGTAATATGGTGCGCATCGGCTGTAAAGCCGATACCGCCAAGCTCGGCATAAATTGTTGCGCCGCGCTTTATTGCATGATGCAACTCTTCCAGAATGATAATGCCGGAACCTTCGCCCATGACAAATCCATCGCGATCGTTATCGAACGGACGGCTGGCTTTCTCTGGCGCATCATTGCGCGTGGAAAGAGCTTTCAGCGCGTTGAAGCCGCCGATGCCCATCGGGCAAATACTTGCTTCACCGCCGCCGGTGACCATCACGTCCGCATCGTTGCGCTGGATCAACATAAATGCATCGCCGATAGCATGCGATGATGTTGCACATGCAGAAACGACCGAATAGTTCGGGCCTTTCAATCCGTAGATCATCGAAATTCTTCCCGCTGCAATATCGGGAATCAACATGGGAATAAAGAACGGACTGATACGACCCGGCCCGCCTTCGACAAAATTGGTGAATTGTTTGTGATACGTCCACATACCGCCGATGCCGGATCCGAAAATCACGCCGATACGTTCACGATCTTCCTGTTCAAAATTCAAACCGGAATCTTTGATCGCATCCTGAGCTGCTGCAAGTCCAAACAAGGTGAACCTGTCGGCACGCTGCGATAATTTTCGATCCACATACCGCAACGGATCAAATCCTTTCACCTCGCAAGCAAAATGTGTATCGTATGTTGATGCATCAAAGAGTGTAATGGGAGCAGCGCCACTCTTTCCGCCCACAAGCGACTGCCAAAAATCTTGAACAGTGTTCCCTACAGGCGTAATGACGCCGATGCCTGTAATGACCACTCGCCTTTTTGTTTCACCAAACGCCATAATTGTATCCTCTGTTATTCCATTGCAATGAGACGCGCTACGTACAATATTGTCTTGCGTGGATCTCAACAACTGATAGATGAAAGCGAGGAGAACGAATCCGCCTCTTCCGGATCGTCCTCATCCTCGTTTCATTGTGAATGCGATTAAAGACCTTTTGCTTTTACGTAATTGATCACGTCGCCGACTGTAGTAATTTTTTCCGCATCTTCATCGGGGATTTGAATATTGAATGCTTTTTCAAATTCCATTACTAATTCGACGGTATCAAGTGAATCGGCACCGAGATCGTTGGTGAAAGACGCTTCCGGCGTTACTTGCGCCGCATCGACGCCTAATTTGGAGACAATAATGTCTTTCACTTTCTCAGTTGCATCTGCCATGGTATTACTCCTTTTATTATTGTTAGAAATATATGATTTATTTTTTTCAACTACATAGCCATTCCGCCATCTACACACAACACCTGTCCGGTTATGTAACTTGCTGCAGAAGACGCAAAAAATACGACAACACTCGCAATTTCTTCCGGTTTCGCCGTTCGTTTGAGCGGAATCAAATTCGTCAACCCTTCTTTTTGCTGCGGGTTCAATTTTTCAGTCATGTCGGTATCGACAAATCCCGGCGCAATTGCATTGACATGAATATTGCGAGATGCAAGTTCTTTTGCAAGTGTTTTTGTCAATCCGATCATGCCGGCTTTGGCAGCGGAATAATTTGCTTGTCCCGCATTGCCGATGACACCGGTAATTGAGGAAATGTTAATAATCCTTCCCTCACGCTGTCCCATCATCTGGCGGCAGACGGCTTTGGAAAAATTGAAGGCGCTTTTCAAATTGGTGTTGAGCACCTCGTCCCAATCTTGTTCGGACATGCGCATCAATAATCCATCTTTCGTAATGCCGGCATTATTGACGAGCACATCGAGCCGGCCAAATTCTTTCACAACGGCGTCCACCGCAATTGCTGCTGCAGAAAAATCTTTTGCATCGGATTGAATGGCGAGCGCACGCCGTCCCTTTGCTTCAATTTCTTTTTTGACTTCTTCGGCAGCAGCGCCGGCACTTTTATAGGTGAATGCCACATGCGCCCCTTCGGAAGCAAGCGCCAACACAATGGCTTTGCCAATACCGCGCGAGCCGCCGGTGACCAACACTATTTTATCTTGAAGAGCGTTCATAGCTTTATCTCATCGTATGTCGGATAATTTTTCAATTCCTTTGACTTGCACGGCGGCATTGATCCGCTTTATCAATCCTTGCAACACTTTGCCGGGACCGATTTCGATAAATGTCGTCGCACCTGCGGAAATCATTTTCACTACACTTTTTTCCCATCGCACAGGATTTGTTAATTGCTGAACAAGTAATTCTCGAATTTCTTTTGCGGATTGTACCGGCTGTGCCGTAACGTTCGCATACACCGGAATCGACGCATCAAAAATAGAAACATGCTCGAGAGCAGATTTTAATCCGGCGCTCGCAGATTCCATCAACGGAGAATGAAACGCGCCGCTGACGGACAACTCTTTTACAAAGCGTGCACTGCGCGCCGTGGCAAGTTCCATCGCTTTTTGAACTCCAGCTAAAGAACCGGAGATGACCACTTGTCCCGGCGAATTGAAATTTGCCGCCTGAACGATTCCGACAGAAGACGCTTCCATACAAATTTCTTCCACATCCTCTGATGATATTCCTACAATAGCAGCCATGGTCCCGGGCTGATCGTTGCCGGCACTCTGCATCAATTCTCCGCGAAGGCGAACTAATTTTAATCCGTCTTCAAATGTCAATGCTCCGGCAGCAACGAGCGCAGAATATTCTCCAAGAGAATGCCCCGCCGTCATCGCGGGCTCGCCATTTTTCATGACCTGCAGCAATGCCATGCTATGAAGAAAAATTGCCGGCTGTGTATGCTTGGTCTGTTTCAATTTTTCTTCGGGACCTTCAAAGCAAATTTTGCTGATGGAAAATCCAAGCAAGTCATCGGCTTGTTCAAACAATGCTTTTGCTTGCGCACTGTTATCGTACAACTCTTTTCCCATACCGACAAATTGCGATCCCTGTCCGGGAAAAACAAACGCCGTCTTCATGATTTTTCCCCCGTGTGCGCCAACGACCATTTAATATACGTTGCGCCCCAAGTGTAACCGGCGCCGAATGCTGCAAGCACAATATTTTGTCCGCGTTTTAGCAATCCTTTGTGCCACCATTCGGATAAACACAATGGTATCGTTGCCGCTGTGGTGTTCCCGTATCGGTCGATATTAATCATCACTTTGCCGCTATTAATTTCCATGCGTTTGGCTGTTGCATCGATAATACGAAGATTTGCTTGATGCGGCACAAGCCATGCAATATCATCGCCCTTTAGATTATTCCGCTGCATAATTTCTGCAGCAACATCCGCCATGCCGACAACCGCATGCTTAAACACTGTCTTTCCATCTTGATACACAAAATGCATTTTTTGATCGATCGTTTCATGTGTCGGAGGATGAAGACTGCCGCCAGCTTTCATATGCAGCGCTTCTTTTCCAGAGCCATCGGTATATAAACGTTGATCTAAAATTCCATATTCACGCTCATCCGTCGGTTCCAGCAACACTGCGGCTGCTGCGTCTCCAAACAAAATGCAAGTATTGCGATCAGAATAATCCGTAATCGAACTCATTTTGTCGGCACCGACCACCACAACTTTTTTGTGTACTCCTGATTCGATAAAGCGCGCGCCGACGCTCAGCGCATATAAAAATCCAGAACACGCCGCCGAGAGATCGAATGCCCATGCATTCTTTGCGCCAATTTTTGTTTGTACCAAACAGGCAGTAGCCGGGAATGCCATATCGGGTGTAATGGTCGCAACAATTATTAGATCGATTTCCGCTGCCTCCATCTTGCGATTGGCAAGAAGCTGTTGAACAGCTTGCACCGCAAGATCGGACGTCGCACCATGTTCTTGAATACGGCGTTCACGAATACCGGTACGAGTTATGATCCATTCGTTGCTTGTCTCCACCATGGTTTCCAGTTCTGCATTCGTAAGAATTTTTTCCGGAACATAATGACCGACTGCCGTAATTGTTGCGCGTTGAACTTCCATCAAACCTTTCGTTAACTTTTGTGTGCAGCGCTAGAATGCGCTAATGCGGCTTCGATGTGTTGATTGACGTTGCTTGTCGCAACGTTGGCAGCAGCAAGAATCATGTTTTTGATTCCCTTGGGCGATGAACTGC